>JANQEL010000235.1 GCA_028278345.1 Myxococcota bacterium | reverse complement strand
AGGCCATCAGCCGAACCGCCGACGGGTTCGAGGCGAGCAGGGCCATGCGCCGATCCATCCACAGAGCGGGCCAGGGCTCGAGTCGGGCGAGCACGTGGGTGACGAGTTCGTTGAGCCGTTTCGCGTCGCTCTCACCGACGTCGAGGGATTCGTACATGCGCCCGAACCCCGCCGAGCGTCGCAGCAGCATGCGATCGCGCGAGTAGACGCCGAGGGCATCGCACAGGCGCTCGAGCAGTTCTTCGCTCGGCTTCGAGCGGCCGGTTTCGATGAAGGAGAGGTTGCGCGTCGACGTCCCGGCGAGCCGACTGACATCCGTCTGGCGAAGGCCGCGAACATTGCGCCAGGCCCGCAGGAGTTCACCCGTCTTCTTTCCCGCTGCATCGCTCATTGCAGGGGTTCCTCGCGGTGCGCCTGGCAGATCTCCTCGAGCGCGTTCTTGCTCTCGGTATCCACGGGCACGAAGTAGCGAAGGCGAATCTCCTGGTAGGTCACGTCCGTCGGTGTGCCGACGGTGCTGATCAGCGAGTCGAACTCGATCCGTCGGCCGTCCTTTTCGAAGCAGAGGCGCGCAAGGGGGTTGGTGCCGTCGGGCGCCGGCTCGTGGTACTCGGTGGGGACACCTTCCAGCGCGAGCATGCGCTCGAGCAGCTTCGACACCGTGCCTTCGGAATCGTCGAGCACGGCATCGCGATACAGACGCGAGAGCGCCGCCCGGGCGATCTCCTTCCAATTGTTGAGATAGGGCCGCATGCCGTCTGGTGAGAGCAGCATCACCAGCATGTTCTGATTGGGCCCAACTGCGTTCGCGTCGCCGAGCATCCGCGTGATGAACGCCCGCATGGCCCGGTTCGAAGTGAGGAGGTCGAACTGGCGGTTCATCACGATCGCCGGATAGGGGTCGAGTTGTTCGACAGTGGCTTCGAGGACGAAGCGAAGCTGCGCCAGCTCCTCACCCGCGAGGTCCATCGGCGCATACGCGCGGCCGAAGCCTGCGGAGCGCAACAACATGAGTCGCTCGCGCGAGGGAATCTCGAGGGCCACACACAGGGCCTCGATCAGCGACTCGCTCGGCAGTTTGCGGCTGTTTTCGACGAAGCTCAGGTTGCGTTGGGAGGTTCCGGAGAGGTGCGCGAGCTCCGCCTGGCTGTAACCGCGGATCTGACGCCAATAGTGGATCAGCTCTCCGGTTCGGATGTTCATCTCACTCCCACCCCCAAGGACGCGACACTGCCGAGTGACTCAGAGTACCATTCGGGTTTCCCGTCGGGATTACCTGGACGGTAAAGCGGGCTGCGACGGAGCTGCGGGCCGGTTTCACATCCGCCCTCCGGGCTTTACGCGACCGGTCATGGGAGGGAACCCACGAGACGCTTCGGCTCATACCGAGAACGCAGCTGACGAAGACCCTTCTCGAAACCCCGATTCAAACGGAGTGGAGAGATGAACAAACGGTCAATCGTTCTTTTCGGAACCCTGTGTCTCGTATTGCTCACCGCGTGCAGTGGTGGCGGAGGCGGGGGCAACGGCGACCCCCTGGTGGGCGCTTTCGTCGACAGCGCCGTGGCCGGCCTGCGCTACGTGGGCCCCAATCACTCGGGCACGACCAACGCCGCGGGCGAGTACGACTACGAACCGGGAGACGAAGTCTGCTTCTTCGTCGACGATGTCCCGCTCGGTTGTCCGGAGGGCAAAGGGGTGGTGACGCCGATCGATCTCTTCGAAGACGCCGAGGCGGACGACGACCAGGTGCTCAACGTCGTGCGCCTGCTCCTCAGCCTCGATGCGGATGGTGACCCCGACAACGGCATCGACGTGAGCGACGTCGAAACCGACGAGACCCATGCCGGCATCGACTTCGATCAGAGCGAGATGGACTTCGCCAACAACGGCCTGGTCGACGACCTCGTTACGAACGAAGGCCACGACGGCACCCTCCCCACGGCGGCCGAAGCCGAGAGCCACTTCGAGGAGAGCCTCGAAGAAAGCGACTACTACGAGCAGGTTCTGCTCGGGGATTTCCTGGTGGCCATCGATGGCAGCCTCGGCGAATCCGACTTCGACACGGCGCAGGTCGACACGCCGACCTTCTCGGCGGACGACATCGAAGATCTCGAGGTCGACGCCGACGAGAGCACGATCTCCCTTCAGTATGAATTCCTGGGAGAGACTTGCACCCTGGACGGCGAGTGGTCCGAGGAAGACACCCAGGAGGAAGGTGTCGACTTCATCGAGATCGAGGGCGATGTGACGTGCCCGTCGAACCAGGGGGAGACCTCTCGGTTCGTCGCGTACTCGCTACCCGACGCCGCCAGCTTCTCGGACAGCGACATCGTTTCGCCCTTCTGGGTGGTCTACATCTCGTTCGACGTAGGCGAGACGATCCTGACCTACAGCGAGTCGGCGCTGGTCGACAACGAAGACGCCGCGGCGCGAAACGCATCGATCGATGCGTCGGGCGAGATCGAGTTCGAAGCCGCGGACGGCGAGATCGGTTACGACTGCGTGCTCTCCGGCCAGATGAACGCCAACAAGGACGAGGTGTACGGCACGGCGACCTGTCCCGGTACCCAACTGGGCAACGGGTACTTCCGCATGGAACAGGAGGCGATGTTCTAGCCGGCCTCGCACCCACGCTCGACCTGCGCCGGTGAGGCTTCTCTCGCGACCCCCGAAGCCTTGCCGGCGCTTTGTCTTTCTAGGCTTTCGCGTAGAAGGCCGAGAACTGATCCATGAAGTCGTCGAGCTGATCGGCGGGCAGGTTGTTGATGCCCGCTGCGGCTTCGCGCCCGCCGCCGGTGGGGAAGCGCATGCAGAGCTCCGACGCGCCGACCTTGTTGTCGATAGGGGCGCGAACGCTCACCAGGTAGGTGCCGTCGGCGCGTTCGGTGATCACCGCATGCGCCCGACCGGGTGAGCCGTTGGCGAGATCGTTGCTGTAGACACCGGAGACACGCCGCGCCCACGACTCGTCGGGAAACATGAAGACGGCCGCGTGGTCGCTCTCGCGGCTCGGCTTCGTCCCCTTCGCCTTCGCCATGTCATCGCGGTAGCCGGTTTCGAGCTTTTCGAAGTGCGCGGCCCCGTCCTCCATGAAGTCGAAGGGGCTCGCGTAGGGCGAGACGAGTTCGTAGAGCTTCGCGGGTTCGAAGTGGAGGTCTTCGAGCGCCGCGCCATAGCCGTTGTAGTTGATGTAGATGCCGAGGTTCTCGAGCTTCTCGAGCTTCGCCCCGGGCAGATCGAGGGGCTTCGCGAGGGCCTGGGCGCTGGCCTTCAGGTTGTCGCCGAAGGCGCCCACCACCGCCCACTCGACGAAGCGTCCGTCGAGGTGGCCGTTCATCAGGATGCTCGTGCAGACGTCGGGGCTCGTGTCGATCAAGGTCGTGAGGCTTCCGCCCGCCGGGATGTCTCCGGCGAAGTGATGATCGACGTAGAAGATCTTTGCGCCCGCATCGAGGGCCGCTACGACGCCGTCGCGGTTCTTGTCGAGGGAGACGTCGAGCACCGTCACTTCGTCGCCGGCTTCGATGCCAGCCTTCGCAACCAGCGCGATGTCGCGCTTCACGCCGGTGACCAGGCGCGACTCGCCGGGATTCGCGTTGCGAAACTGGGTGAGGGCGCAGATGCCGTCGGCGTCGCCGTTGAAGATGTCGATCCTGGCCATGGGCGTACCTTTCGAGCAGCGTTGATGCGGGGCGCAGACTGTACAAGATCACGGCTTCGGGTCGGCTCGCGCGCGTGGTCAGTGACGCGACCAGTCGGTACCCTCCGCCCTCGCGCCTTTGGAAACCCCCAACCAAGGAACCCCCTCGACATGAAGCTCTTGAACTCGATCGGCCCGAATCCCCACCTCGTCCGCATCTTCGCCAAGGAGAAGGGCGTCGATCTCGAACTCGTGCCCGTGGATCTGATGGGCGGCGAGAACCGCCAGGACGCCTACAAGGCGAAGAACCCCGCCGGCGGCCTCCCCTGCCTCGAGTTGGACGACGGCACATTCATCTCCGAGACCCTGGTGATCTGCGAGTACCTCGAAGACATCCAGCCCGAACCCGTGCTGATCGGCTCGACCCCCGAAGAGAAGGCCAATACGCGCATGTGGACGCGCCGCGCCGAGCTCGCGGTGACGGCCCCGATGGCCGATGGCTTCCGCTACAGCGAGGGGCTGCCGCTCTTCAAGGATCGCTTCCGCGTCATCCCCGAAGCCGCCGATGGCCTCAAGGCCAAGGCGCAGGATGGGCTCGCCTTCCTCGACGAGCAGATCGCCGGCCGCGACTTCATCGCGGGGGACGACTTCAGCCTCGCCGACGTGCTGCTGATCTCGTTCCTGATCTTCGGGGGTAGCGTTGGCCAGCCCGTCGACCCGAGCCTCGAGAACATCGCCGCCTGGTACGAGCGCGTGTCGAACCGGCCGAGCGTGACCGAGACCGCGTAGGCGAAATCGCCGAGAGAGGAGATAGACGAAATCGCCGCCAGATCGCTCCAACGACGCGCGTCGGGCTTCGACCCGGCGCGCGTCGTTTGTTCTGGTGGTACGTTCCCGCCAATGGCGTTGTTGTTGGTGGTCGACGACGAGATCGGCGTACGCGAATCGCTTCGCATGCTGCTCAAGAGCGAATTCGAGGTCGAGACCTGCCCCGACGCCGAGAGCGGCCTCGAACTGCTCTCGCGGCGCACCCCCGACGTGATCATCCTCGATCTCGTGATGCCAGGGCGCGGCGGGATGGGCTTCCTGCGCGAGATGAAGGCGCGGGGCAACAAGATTCCCATTGTCGTGCTCACCGCCTCGAATACGGTGGATGCCGCGGTCTCGGCCATGAAGGAAGGCGCGGCCGACTTCATCACCAAGCCCTTCGAGACCGACGCCCTGCGCATCAAGCTGCGCCAGCTGCTCGAACGCGGCGAACTCGAACGCGAGGTCGCCCGGCTGCGCGACGAAGTCGCCGAGCGCCAACAGCTCGGCCGTCTCGTCGGCCGCGCGCCGGCCATGCGCGAGATGTTCCGCACCATCGAGCGCGTGGCCGATTCGCGCTCGAGCGTGCTGATCACCGGCGAGTCGGGCACGGGGAAGGAACTCGTCGCCCAGGCCATCCACGAACTCTCGCCGCGCAGCGAAGCGCCCTTCATCGCGGTCAACTGCGGCGCCATCCCCCATAGCCTGATGGAGAGCGCGCTGTTCGGTCACGAGCGCGGAGCGTTCACGGGGGCGAACGAGCAGAAGCTCGGCGTGTTCGAGGCCGCGAATGGCGGGACGCTGCTCCTCGACGAGATCGGCGAGCTCGACCCGAGCGTGCAGGTGAAGCTCCTGCGGGCCCTGCAGGAGAGGAAGATCGAGCGCCTCGGCAACCCGCACTCGATCGAGGTGGACGTGCGCATCGTCGCGGCCACCAACCGCGACCTCGAAAGCGAGATCGAGGCCGGGCGCTTCCGCCAGGATCTCTTCTACCGCGTAAACGTCATCTCGATCGCGATCCCACCGTTGCGCGAACGGCGCGAAGACATCCGGCTGCTCGCCGAGACCTTCCTCGCGCGCTTTGCGGAAGACATGAAGAAGAAGCTCAGCTTCGAGCGCGACGCGCTCGCAGCCATCGAGCGCTACGCGTGGCCGGGCAACGTCCGCGAACTAGAGAACGCCGTCGAACGTGGTGCCGCACTCTGCGAAGACGAAGTGATCCGCCTGCGCGATCTCCCCGAGCCGATCGTCGCCGCCGGGAAGAGCGAGCGCATGCGCGAAGACCTCCGCACCGGCGGTGTCTCCTTCGACGACACCGTTGCGCGCTTCGAATGCGAACTCATCCGCGAGGCCCTCGAGCGCCAGGCCTGGAACCAGACGCGCACAGCCGAAGACCTCGGCATCACCCGTCGCGTGCTCAAGCTCAAGATGGATCGCTACGAGATCCAACCTCCCGAGCGAACCGCGGAGAATTGATCGGGCATGCGGATGCGTCGCCGCGCGACCGCCGTGCTCGCCACCCTGCTCGCCTGCGCCTGCTCGCCGGGTGATCCACCGGAAACGGGAGCGTCGCCCCGGCGCGCGATCGTGAAGCGTCTCGATGCGAGCCACTTCGTCGACTTGCCCGCTCCCTTTCACGGCGCGGTCGCGAAGATCGGAGACGAAGCACGCCCGGTGCTCGTCGCGGCGCGGTCGACACGTGTTGCCTCGGCGCTCGACGTCGCACCCGACGCCGACGGTTTCGTTCGCGCCGAGATCACGCTGCCGCAGGGCGTGCGCGAGTTGCCCGATGCCGCCTTCGTCCTCGAAGCCCAGCGACTGCCGGCCTCGATTTCGCCCGAGTTGGTCCCCGCGCTATCGAAGACCGTGCGCGCGCGACAGATCACCGAGGGTTGGCAATTGCTTCGTGACGCGGGAGATCGCGCTTCGCTTCGCTATGAGCACGGCGACTCCGGCGACGAGTATCACTACAGCCTGCACCTGTTTGCACTGGAGCCGCCGCCCGCACACTACGCAAGCCGCAGCTTCGACATCCCGGCCGGCGCCACACTGGAGCTGGCCTACGGAATGGTGACGCCCGCCAATGCGGCCGGGCGTTTACCGGCGAAGTACGAAGCCGTGCTCGCGTGCGAAGGAACGGCCCCGGTCCGCGCCGTCGAGCAGGTACTCGATCCATCTGCAGAGGCCGACTGGCACGACGCGTTCGTTTCGCAGCCCGAGCGCGGGCGGGGATGTCGCCTCGATCTCACGGCCGCCGGCCCGGCCGGCGAGCCGATTCGCGGCGCCGTATGGGCAGTCCCTCGCATCGTGAGCGCAACGCTCGCGAGCGAACCCTCCGCCACGAACCTCGTCGTGATCTCCCTCGACACCCTGCGCGCCGATCATCTCTCGGGCTTCGGATATCCGCGCGCCACGTCACCGCAGATCGATGCCGAACTCATCGCGAAGGGGACGACCTTCACCGACGTGTCGAGCACCTACAGCCGCACCGACGTTTCCCACATGAGCCTCTTCTCGGGCCTCTACCCCGAAGCGCGCCCCGACCCCGGACGCATTCACGTCGATGTCCGCGTTCCCCTGCTCGCCGAACGCCTTCGCGATGCGGGCTATCGAACTGCGGCCTACACCGAGAACGCGCTCCTGGCCGGGGCGTTCGGCTTCTGGTTCGGCTTTGATCAATTCAGGGAGCATCCCTATCGACACCAGGATCGGGGCGGCGGGACCTTCGGGGACGGCATCGCCTTCCTGCGCGCCAACCGCAATCAGCGCTTCTTCGTGTTCCTCCATACCTACAAGACCCACGAACCCTACGTTCCGAGCCCCGCCTACGAATCGCTCTTCGGCGATGCTTTGCATTGGGAGCGTGCCGAGATGGGGGCCATTCCCCGAAAGCACCGCCCTCTCGTCGACGCCTACGATCGCACCATTCGGGAGGCGGACGATCTGGTGGCCGGCTTCCTTCGCGAACTCGAGGAACTCGGGCTCGCCGAAGAGACCCTCGTCGTGCTGCTCTCCGATCACGGCGAAGCCTTCGGCGAGCACGGACTGATGGGCCACAGCTTCTCGAGCGAGCAGGAAGTCATCCGCGTGCCCGTGGTTTTCCGCGGGCCCGGCATTCCGGCCGGTGTGCGTGTCGACACGCCGACGAGTCTCGTCGACGTTGCCCCGACGATCTTCGAATGGCTCGGCCTCGAACCCCTGCCCGCGACCCAGGGCATCAGCCTCGCCCCCGCCTTTCGCGGCGAAGACCTACCCGAGAACAGAGCGCTCTTCTTCTCGTGGCTGGCCGACGACGCGATCGGCATCCGCCAGGGCAGGTGGAAGTACCGAAGCGTCGGGGAAAAGACGAAGCTCTTCGACCTCGAGCGCGATCCCCTCGAACAGCGCGCCATCTCGCAGCCCGAACCCCATCACCCCAGTTGGGATCGGCTGCTGTCAGACCATCACGCGGAATCATCCACGCTTCGCGCGTCCTTCGATCGGGCTGGCGACGAAACGCCGAGCCCAGCAATCTCCGAAGAGATGGAGCGCTCCCTGCGCGCCCTCGGCTACATCGACTAACGAGCCGCGATCAGGCGACTTCGCGCGAGCCCTCTTCGGCCGTCACCGCCTCCATCAAGCGGTACTCGGAGAAGTCCGGGTTCTGCATGTCGCGGCGATAGGTATCGGGGCTGAAGGGGTAGATGTTCGGCTGGCCCGACTTGTCGAGGTACCAACTATCGCAGCCGCCGGTGGCCCAGGTGGTCTTGGGGATCTGCTTCGCCATGTTGGCGTTGTAGGCGTCGTAGGCTTCGCGCTTCGGTGCGACCGCAGCGATGCCCTTCTCCTTCATCTCGTCGAGGAAGCGGATCACGTAGCCCACCTGGTGTTCCGAGATGTCGACCACCGACGTATTCCCGAACACACCCGTCGGGCCTTCGAGCATGAAGAAGTTCGGGAAGCCCGGGAAGGTCATCGCGCGATGCGCGCGCGGCAGCTCGTTCCAGAAGTCGCGCAGGCTCTGGCCGTTCTCGCCGTAGACCTCGGTGGGCAGGATGAAGTCGTTGAAGCGGAAGCCCGTCGCGAGCACGAGCACGTCCAGTTCGTGTAGCTCGCCATCCTTCGTGCGAAGCCCCTTCGGTTCGATGCGCTCGATGTCTTCGGTCACCAGATCGACGTGATCCTTCATCAGCGCCGGGTAGTAGTCGGAGCAGAGGATCAAGCGCTTGCAGGTGGCCTTGTAGTCGGGTGTCAGTTTCGCGCGGAGTTCCGGATCGGGGATCTGTTGCTTCAGGTGCTTGAGGCACCGCTTCTCGATGCGCTGCTGCATCTTCGCGTTGCCCATGGTGGCTTCGCCGAACGACGCCTCCATCAAGCGGCGCATCCGATTGCGGATGAAACGCTGCAGGCCCGGGAAGAGCTTGAGCGTGCGCTTCCACGCGCTCGAGTAGGTCTTCTGCGGCATCGGAATCATCCAATGCGGCGTGCGTTGATAGACGTCGAGGTGACCGACGTCGTCTGCGATGGCGCCCACGATCTGCGCGGAAGTCGAACCGGTACCGATGATGCCGACGCGCTTCCCTTCGAGATCGACCGAGTGATCCCATCGCGCGGAGTGGAACTTCGCGCCCTCGAATTCATCGAGGCCCTCGATGTCGGGGTACGACGGGTTCACGAGCACGCCCGTCGCCGCGATCACGAAATCGAAGACCTCCTCGCCGTTCTTCTCCGAGCGGATCTTCCACTCGGGCCCGACGTAGGTGAGATCGATCACCGCGTTGCCGAACTGGATCGCATCCTTCACGCCATACTTGTCGGCGACGCGATCCTGATACGCCCAGATGTCGGGGCCATAGGAGAAGCGGTGCGGCCAATCGGGATTCAGCTCGAAGGAGTACGAGTACCAGTGCGAGGGCACGTCGCACGAAAGGCCCGGGTAGGTGTTGTCGCGCCAGGTGCCACCCAACTGGTCTGCCCGCTCGAAGCAGGTGATGTCGGTGTAGCCGGCCTCGCGCAGCTTGATGATGCTCGCGATGCCGGAGAAGCCGGCGCCGATGATGGCGATGCGTGGCTGGCGGGCGGCCTGCGCCCAGGGTCGTTCGAGGGAATCGCTCTCGACGTGCTGATTCATACCGGGTGCCCTTCGTCGTGCTCGTTGATCGTGGGATGAAACCGTGGAGACAGCACAGTACGGCACGCCGGCGGGATCGAACCATGCGTCCGCCAGCCAAATTTCTATGATTTCTGGCCAAGATCGCGTCGATCTGACTCATATTGGCCATTTCAAAGTGCTTTACTGTCCACCGTGCATCGGATCGACCACCACATCTACAGCATCCGCATCGCCCTCGAGCTACTGCCCTCCCTCGGCTACGCGCTGACCGACGAACTTCGGGCGTACTTCGATCTCGATACCCACGAGCGCAGCCAGGCGCTGAACCTCCACCAGGCGCTCAGCTTCTATCGCACGATCCGGCGCTGCTACCCGACCCCGCTCGTCGCCCTCGACATCGGCGCCGCCATCCCCGCCCAGGCCTTCGGCATGTTCGGCTTCGCGCAGATGTGCTCCGAATCGCTGCGCGCCACCCTCGAGTTCGCCGTTCGCTTCCAGCGCCTCACCTACACCTTGATGACCCTGGCTCCGCGCTACGAGCGAGGCACCGCCGCCCTCTGCTTCGAGCCGACCAACATCCACATCGACCCGGAGCTCGCGATCTTCTTCGCTGATCGCGATCTCGCGTGTTCGGCGACGATGTTCGCGGCGCCGAACCCGGGCACCGTGAGGCCGAAGCGCGTGACCTTGACGCACGATGGCTTCGGCATGGCGGACGCCTATCGAGCCCACTTCCCGTGCGAGGTGGAGTTCGGGGCATCGGTTTCTTCCCTGGTCTTCGACGAAGCGGATATCGACAAGCCCTCTCCCTATCGAAACGAGCAGGTACACACGATCTGCCGACGCGAATGCGAAAGGCAGCTCGCCGAGATCTCGCGCGGCCCCGACATCGTCGACCAGGTTCGCGAAGAACTCATGAGCCGCCCCGGCTACCTGCAAGACGCCGAATCCGTCGCGCGCGAACTCCATCTCTCGACGCGAACGCTTCGCCGTCGCCTGGCCGAGAGCGGAACGAGTTTTCAAGCCCTGCAACAAGAGGTTCGCTACGAGCAGGCGCGCGAATACCTCTCGCGCCCTTCACTCAGCGTGACCGAGGTGGCCGACATCCTCGGCTTCAGCGAACCGGGCAATTTCAGCCAGGCTTTCAAGCGCTGGAGTGGTGGCCTCTCGCCCCGCGGCTTCAGGCGCCTCGAACGAGAGCGCCTGTTGCCCTCCTAGCTGTGAACTCTAGATAGCTTGTTCATTCAGGGCCCTCTGTTGGAGATGGGGTTTCCAGACTCCGACTCCAGACAGAGGGAACCCTGAATGAGTGAGCATCATAACGCCAAGACGACGCCTCTCAGCCGCCAGCTCCTGGTCGATCGCGTCCTCCGGGACGGGTGGAGCGTCGAAGACACGGCCGAGGCCTTCGGGATCAGCATCCGAACGGTCTACAAGTGGCTGGCGCGGTACCGGGCCGAGGGGGTGTCGGGGGCGGGTTGCTCGTGCGAAGCGTCGGGCCTTTCGCGCATCGCCACCGCGGTGAGCACTGCGACGAAGAGCGCCGGGGTCACGCCGAACGTGAGACGTTGGAGTGACGTCACGAGGAGCCACATGATGTCGAAGGGTGGCGAGATGTAGATCGCACACTGGATCGTCACGATGCCCAGGAGATAGATCCCGGGGAGCGCGAGCAGCGCCACGAACTCCGCCGCGCGTACCAGGGGGCTTCCCCTGACGAGGAAACCGAGCGCCACGACACATGCGGGGAAGACGAACGCGCCAGACCCGTTGAGCAGAACCCGCTTGACCGCGCCCGCGACCACGGGAAGCCGCTCGCCGAAGTGCGACGCGTCGAGGGGGATGCCGCTGGTCACCCCGAGTTGTCCGGTCGTCAGGTTCCAGACCACGAAGAAGACGACACTCGGCCCCACGATCCGCCCAAACCCCGCCAGCCATCCCGCCAGGTCGGAACGCCGCGACCAGGCCAGGGCCGCACTCGACAGACCACACGCGACCACCCACAGCGCGCCATCGTTCTTGATCGAAACCGCGCACGCCAGGATCAACCCCGCCACGCATTGCATCGATCGATCGCCTCGCACCGCCCCGAGCAGGGCCGTGGCGCAGCCCGACATCGCGACCATGACGAGCAGGGGATCGGCGGCGGCTTCATGCTGCTTCAGCAAGAAGCCCGGCACCACGAACGGGGCGACGGAGGCCGCCACGGCGATCCACGGGGACACCACGCGCGCGAGCAGCGCGAAGTTCGCCAGCGGAAGCAGCGCCGCCAGGATCGCGACCGGAATGTGGAGGCTTCGCACGTCGAAGCCCCCGAGCTTCATCATCCAGCCCACGGTGGCGGGATAGGCGAGTGGATATTGCCATTGGGCGCGGGTCAACTGCGGTTCGATGTAGAGCGCTGCTGGGAAGACATCGGCCTGGGCGAGGATCTTCGCGCGCAACAGCCACATCTGATACGCGTCGTGGTCGTAGTTGGGAACGCCTTCCGCATACGCGAAGCCCAGCACCAGGTTCAGCACTCCGACTCCGACGAGCAGCGCCAAACCGGTCATCAGCGCGAACATGTCGATGGGGGCAGCGGCCTCCTTCCCGCTGCGATCGCACTGCCATGCAATGAACGCGGCGAGCACGAGTGACGTGAGCCCCGCGCCGACCGCCTGGCCCGCGAGCGAGCCGCCCGTCCAGGCCGCCACGATCACCGGAACGAGCAGGGCGAGCATGCCTGCGAATGGCATGACACCGATCGCCAACCCCGGTCGACCCGCGCGAATCAGTACCGCGCTCGAGGGCGCGCCGAACACGAGCCAACCCAGCGTGGCGAGGACGGCCTCGATCACCGCCTACGCCTCGGGCCGGCGCAGCAACTTCAAGTGCTCGCCTTCCTTCACCACAACGTCATCGCCCGGCTCACACGCGACGCGCGGGCAGACTCGATACTCACCCTCCGTCGCGACCGGATACTGCGGCAGCAGCGCGAGCCACAGCCGCGTCACCCTGATCAGCACCTCGAGGGGATAGGTGTCTTCGAAGTCGACCGAGATCGCGGTGCCCTCGGGCAACTCGCTTCGAATCCAATCGACGATTGGAAAGTCGGCCCCGAGTACGTTGTCGTGGGCGAAGAAGGCCTCGTCGTGCGCCACGGGTTCGTGCGCCTCGATTCGCGTCTTCAACTCCCAGGCCCTGGCGAAGCCGTCGAAACACAGCGCGACGGCGAGCACCATGACGACGAGGGGGAGGCCCTTCCTTCCCGCCTCTTCCAGCGTCGTCGTCGACATCCCGATCTCCGTGAAAGGGCGAAGCTTAAGCCAGCGAACCTGGCGCGATGCTTCGCCCCGCCCCGGCGTTCGAAATCGAACAACCCGCCGGTCCCCTGTTCGCATTCGAACACCCGACGATTGCCTCACGAAATCAGCGGCTTACGAGCTGCACCGCGCGCGAGTGTTCGGTCGCGTACGAATCCGCCGACGAGAACGCGAGAGCCCGCTTCGCGTTCCACGCGATTTTTCCAATCGAAAACAACGCGTTGCGAGATTTCGATTTCAGATTGGGAGGCTGGCACGCCCCTTGCTCATGTAAGGGGTCATGCACAGCGCAACCCACCGGATCGAAGACATCCAGCACGAAGCGCCCACGAACGTGCGGTGCGAGGTGCGACGCGAGGGGCTGCGCCTGCTCGACTACAGCGAGTTTCCGCGCGTGAGCGCCGAAGGCGGCGCGCAGCTCGGGCTGCTCGTGAACGAATCGCAGAGCGGCCTCTGCTTCATCGCCAACGAAGCACACGAAGTGGGCGCACTGCTGCGCGTGACACTGCGCGGCCTGCACGGACAGGAATGTCGCGACGCGGTGGCCCGCGTGGTGTGGTGCAACGAAACGGCGACCGGCCGCTTCCAGCTGGGCCTCGCGTGTGTTCGCGAGAGCAAGCCTCGCATGCTGCGCGTGCGACTCGAACAAGGACGACGCTTCCGCGCCTAGCGCGGCTCGAAGAGAAGATGTTGCGCGGCCACCAGCCGCGAACAGGGGGACCGAAACGACTCGCGTTGGCGAAGCGGTAAGAAAAGGGGGCCGGTGGTTATTCGGGGGGGTGCCGCCGGCTCCCGACTTTCAAAGAGGGAGCCCGCGACTTTTGAATCCGGGGGGGTGGTCGCGGGCTCCCAAGGTCACGACGAGGGCCGGCAGCGTTGAATCCGGGGGGGTCGCTGCTGGCCCTCAGTTTATTCTGGGGCCCCTTTCACCCCCAGCAGTCCTTTGAAGAACCCTGACCGAGCCAGCCGAAGTGATTCGGTTCGAGATCAAGGCGCGAAATTGCGGGCGTAGCCGTAGCTACGGCCGCGGCTTCGCAACGCAGAGATCGGGCCGAAGCGCTGCGGATGGCGACCGAAGGGTTTTTCAACGGACTGCTGGCGCCGCCGAGGCTAGACTGCGCCGCAATGTTTGGGATCGGACCCGTCGAATTCGCCGTCGTACTCGTGCTGGCCCTGCTCATCATGGGGCCGAAGAAGCTCCCCGAGCTGGCGCGCACCCTCGGGCGCGGGATGGCGGAGTTCCGCCGGGCTTCGAACGAGCTGCGTCGCTCGATCGACATGGACCTGCCCGACCACAAGATCGAACGGCCTCCGGGCCCCGCCCAGGCGGGCCTCACCGACGAGCCGAAGAAAAAACTCGAGAAGAAGAACGGCGAGAAGGACGAAAAGCCAGAAGCAGCGGCTGGCGAGGCCGTCGACGACGAATCCCACACCGACAGCTCTTCCGAGTCGGTCCCCGTCGACACCAGCCCGCCCGCTCCGCGAGTAGAAGAAGCGCCGCGGCCAGATCAAGCGCCACAGACGAATCAAGAGCCGCGGCCCGATCAAATGCCGCTGCCCAGCGAGGGGCCGGCGGCCACGCAGGAAACCGGCGAGCCCCCGAAGCCCAAGCAACCGGAAACCCCAGGTGACTGACGTCGAACTGCCCATCACCGATCACCTGGCCGAGTTGCGTTCGCGCATCGCCTGGATGGTCGGCACCTGGTTCATCGCGGCGGCGGCGTCCTACGCTTGGGCGGAGGACATCTTCGCCTTCCTGCTCGCACCGGCTCTCGATGCCCTCGGCGGCGACGAAGCCTCGCTGCAATCGATCGCGCCGACCGAGATCTTCTTCACCTACATCAAGTGCGCCCTGCTCGCGGGCTTCATCTTCTCCCTGCCGATGACCTTCTGGCAGATGTGGGCCTTCGTGGCGCCTGGGCTCTACGAGGGCGAGAAGCGCTTCGTCATCCCCTTCGTATTCAGCTCGACGCTGCTCTTCGCGGGCGGCGCCGTCTTCGGCTACTCGATCGTCTTCCCGATCATCTTCGACTTCTTCAGCGGCTTCACCAACGAGTTCGTGGTTTCGGCGTGGACGATGAAGGAGGTCTTCTCGCTGACCACGCGCTTGTTCCTCGCCTTCGGCGTGGCCTTCGAGCTGCCGCTGCTGGTCTTCTTCCTCGCCATGGCGGGGATCGTGACGGCGAGACAGATGCTCTCCTTCACGCCCTACATGGTGCTCGTGGTCTTCATCCTCGCCGCCGTGCTGACGCCGCCGGATGTCGTGAGCCAGTTCTTCCTCGCGGTCCCGATGCTCGTGCTCTACCTGCTCGGCGTCGGCGCGGCCTTCCTCGTCGGGCGTCAGAAGCAGGCGAAGGAACACGAGGAAGCCGCCTCTTCCGAACTCACCAGCGACGCCTGAACCCGGCCTCGCGGCCCACAACGAAAGCAGACAAGGAACCCCCCGATGAGCGAATTGATTCGAAGCGAGCGCAAGGGCGCAGTCGCGATCCTCACCCTGAACCGCCCCGACACGCTGAACGCCCTCGACGAAGCGCTGCTCCTCGCGCTCGAAGCCGCGGTCGCGGAAGTCGCCACCGATGGCAGCGTGCGAGCGGTGATCGTGACCGGCGAGGGCCGTGCCTTCGCAGCCGGCGCCGACATCGAAGCGATGAGCCACATGGATCCGACCCAGGCCGAAGCGTTCAGCCGCCTGGGCCATCGCGTCTTCGCGAGCCTCGAAGCCCTCGACGTGCCCACCATCGCCGCGGTGAACGGCTTCGCCCTGGGCGGCGGCTGCGAACTCGCGATGTCGTGCGACTTCATCTACGCGAGCGAGAAGGCGCGCTTCGGTCAGCCCGAGGTGAAGCTCGGCTTGATCCCCGGCTTCGGCGGAACCAGCCGCCTCGTGCGCCGCGTCGGGATCGCCTGGGCGAAGGAGCTCGGCTGCTCCGGCGTCAACATCAAGGCCAAGGAGGCTGCACGCATCGGCCTCGCCAACCGCGTCTTCGACGCCGACGAGCTGCTCGAGAAGGCCCTCGAAACCGCGCAGACGATCGCCGACGTGAGCCCGAACGCGACGCGTCTCGCCAAGCGCGTGATGCAGCAGGGGCAGGACGCCGACGTGCGCACCGCCCACGCCCTCGAACAGAACGCCTTCGGCCTCACCTTCGCGCACCCCGATCGCACCGAAGGGGTCGCGGCGTTCCTCGAGAAGCGGGACCCGAAGTTCGACGACTGAGGGATCGTGAGCGCCGACGCCCAACCAGCCACGAGCGAGAGCGGCCACCACGATGCGGCGCTGAACACCGCCCTCGCTCTCGCCGTGTTGCTGTTCGGCGCGATGGTCTTCACGCATCTGTCGTACCCGCTCTTGTGGTCCGACGAGGCGGATTCGATCGCCCACGGTCAGCGCATCCTGAAGTACGGCTACCCGAAGGTCCACGACGGGCCCAACACCCTCTTTCTCATGAAGGCCGAGAACTTCGAGATCGGGGTGGATCACGAAACCGACGCCTACACGGGTACGCCCTGGGTCGGGTACTACGTGGGGGCGATCGGCGCGTGGATGGCCTCGGGGGTCGACGACGTCTACGAGAAGACCCTGCGATTCCGGTTGCCCTTCACGCTCTTTGGCGTGGCGGGCCTCGCCGCGGCGTTCTTGGCGGTGGCGCCGGCGTTCGGGGGCACGCCCGGGCGTAGGCGGGGTGCCGCGATCGCGTACCTGCTGCTGCTGAGCGCCTCGATCTCGTTGATCCTCCACCTGCGCGAAGCCCGCTACTACGGCGTGGTGGTGTTCCTGCTCGGTGTGCTGCTGCACGAGTTTTCGCGGCGGCACTTCTTTGGGACGATCGGTTACGGGCGCTACTTCGCGACCAGCTTCATCGCGGTCTTCCTGCTCTTCAACACCTTCTATCCCGCGTTCGGGGTGTGGTGTGTGGCGACGACACTCTATCTCGCAGTGGCCGCCCTGCGCTCACCCGGCTCGCTGTTCGAGCGGGGCGTCGAACTCGCGAAGAGCAATGCGCCCGTCTTCGTGGGGGCCCTCGCCGCGCTTCCCCTGCTCTTCTACTTCGACTTCCTGGCGCAGGGTGTGCGTTGGACGGACGAGTTCGGCGGGGGCGTGGGGCATTGGGTGGGCAACATCGGTGCCGTCCTCCACCAGATGCTGCGATACGAGTGGCTGGGCCCCGTGCTGGTGCTTCGCACGCTCGTGCTCGCTCAACGACCCGGTGAGTGGAGCGACGCGTTGCGCCCTCTCGCTCGCGTGGCGAGCTTCCTGTGTGTCCTGCTGATTGGCTACGGCGTGTTGATCGCGCGCAGCCCCGTCTATTTCGACCGCTACTTCGTCCCGATGGGGCCGCTCCTCATCCTGCTCTTCCTCGTCGATGTCGCCCTGTGGCTCGGATCGCGCAAGCCGAAGAGCTGGCAGGTGGCGGGTGTGGCTGTGTGTGCCCTGGTCGCGCTGGGCATTCGCGCACCCGAGATCGGCGGGCGCCTCCATGAAATGCGGCACCAGTACAAGGGACCCGTCGATTACGTCGTGCCCTACATCCTCGACGAATACGACGACCCCACCTCCCTGGTCGTCGCTACCAACTACGGCGATCCGATCCTGATGGTCTACCTCGGCTGTCACGTCACCGTGGGCTTCATGGCGCCGAATATCGAAACGGACCTCGAGATCACCCCGGACATCATCGTGCCACGCCCCTGGGCGCGCAGCCTCGACCACCTGCGAACCCTCGCGAACCGGGCCAGCTACCGCGAGACGCGCTTCGAGGTGAAGCGGCAGATGACCAACAACATCGCCGCTCTTTCGCCCTTCGTTCCGGGGGGCATGCAGCATCGCTGGGAGACGGTGCTCGCCGAATCACCGCAGGAAGCGGCGGCGATCCTCGAACGCACGACCCCGCGTTGAAGCAGCGGGCCTTCCTTCTCGAAACCGCTGCGACTTCTCACACCCCGTCTCCGGTCTACCGGCCCGTCGACGTCGAGTGCTTCACCGATGGAGCGCGACGCTACCGCTTGCTACCCAAGGCCTCCCTCCCCGAAATGGAGGCGTGCGTGCCGAAACTGGACTTCCTGATCCTTGGGCAATCGAAGTGCGGAACCTCGTCGCTCTACTGGACGTTTCGCGATCACCCCGAAGTGTTCGTCCCGCACGAAAAGGAGAACGCCCACTTCTTTCGCGAGCACTTCCACTTCGGCTTTCCGAACTACGAGTACACGCGCCAGCAGCAGTACCGCGGTGAGCCCGTGATCGGCGATTGCTGCGCCTCGAACATGTTTGCCGATGTCGTTCCCGAGCGGCTCCACGCGCTCTTCGGGCCCGATCTCAAGCTCTTCTTCGCGCTACGCCACCCGGTGGATCGCGCACTCTCCGACTACAACATGACCGTGCGCAACCTGCGCGAGACGCTCCCCTTCGAGCGCGCCATTCGCGTCGAGGCCGATCGCGCGCGCACCATGCCCATCCTCCACTTCGCCCACGGCTACGTGGGGCGTGGCCAGTATGCAACCCAGATCGAGCGCTATCTCGAGTACTTCCCGATCGAGAGCATGCGCTTTCTCGTCTTCGAGGAGGAGATCCGCAACGCCTACGATGCCACCGTGCGCGAGATGTGCCGCTTCATCGGGGCCGATCCGGCAAAGCACGTTGGCAACGCACGCAAGCGCGGAGTGGCGCCGAACGATTTTCGCATTTCAGTCGACACCGGCTCGGTTTCCTTCCTCGGCAAGCAGATCACGAACCCGACGCCCGAACTCGTCGAGCGTATCGAGAAGGTGCCGTCCCTCGTGACGAAGAGGCTCGAGCCGGGCTACGAGCGCAGCCTCTACGAGGTGTGGTTCGCCGACGAAGTCGAGCGACTCGAGAAGCTGATCGGCCGCGATCTCTCGATCTGGACTGCGCGCTACGACGCGCCTTCGCGCCCGCGCACCGCCCCCGCACGGCACGGCACTCCCACACCCGGCGCACCACCAGCGACTGCGTAGGGAAACGCTAGAGCGCCGAGATGTCTCCGACCGTCTGGTGGAGGCGCTTCGCGTATTCCGCGAGGTCGATGTTCTTGCGCGCCACCCCACTCTCCATGGCGGCAGTCGCCACCGCCGGGGCCACGAACAGGAGCACGCGGGGATCGAAGGGCTTCGGGATGATGTAGCTCGCCCCGAAGTCGAAGGCCTCGCCCGGGTAGGCGTGCTTCACCGCGTCGGGGACCATGTCGCCGCGGCGCGCGAGCTCGGCCAGCGCCCGCACGGCGGCTCGCTTCATCGGCTCGTTGATCTGCGTGGCGCGCACGTCCAGCGCCCCGCGGAAAATGAACGGGAAGCCCAGCACGTTGTTCACCTGGTTGGGGAAGTCGGAGCGGCCCGTCGCGCAAATGGCGTCGTGGCGCACGGCCAGCACATCGGGCGGCGAGATCTCGGGGTCGGGGTTCGCCATCGCGAAGACGATCGGCTGCGGAGCCATCGTGTCGATCATCTCCTGCTTGACGAGACCCGCCGAGGAGAGCCCGACGAAGACATCGGCCCCCACCATGGCCTCTTCGAGGGAGCGGCAATCGCTCTCGACCGCGAACTCTTCCTTGTAGACGTTCATCCCCTCTTCGCGGCCCTTGTAGATCACACCGCGGCTATCGACCATGAGGATGTTGTCGGGCTGCACGCCGAGATCCTTGTAGAGCCGGCACGTCGAAATCGCCGCGGCCCCCGCCCCCGAGCACACCACCTTGATGTTCTCCATGTGGCGCCCGGTGAGCATCACGGCGTTGAGCAGCGCGGCCGCCGAGATGATCGCCGTACCGTGCTGGTCGTCGTGGAAGACGGGGATGTCGAGACTCTCCTTCAGGCGCGTCTCGATCTCGAAGCACTCGGGTGCGCGGATGTCTTCGAGGTTGATGCCCCCGAAGGTCGGCGCGATGAGTTCGACGGTGCGGATGATCTCTTCGGGATCCTGGCTGTCGATCTCGATGTCGAACACATCGATGTCGGCAAAGCGCTTGAAGAGCACGCCCTTGCCTTCCATCACGGGCTTGCCCGCCAGCGCGCCGATGTTGCCGAGGCCGAGCACCGCGCTGCCGTTGGTCACCACCGCGACGAGGTTGCCCCGCGCCGTGTAGCTGTAGGCCAGCTCGGGATCGCGCTGGATCTCCTTGCACGGCTCGGCCACGCCGGGCGAATACGCGAGCGAGAGTTCGTCCGCGGTCTTGCAGGGTTTCGTTGGGACGACCTTCACCTTCCCGGGTCGTCCCGTTTCGTGATATTCGAGCGCTTGTTCTTTCAGGCCCACGAGGAGTCTTCCCTATGCCGCATAGACCGCAGGAACCGCTGGGGCCGGCTTGCGATGCGCTTGTTGTTCACGTTCGGTTTCTTTGGGGAGATACCGCGACTCTGGGGAACCGGATGGGAGATCCGGTCAGAGACTTTCTACTTGTATTCCGCGGCCTCGACTCCCGGTGCTCGTGATGCTCTCGCCGGGGGTCGGAAAATGAAACCGGATTCTATCAGACCACCTGACGGGTTCGAGCCCCGGAAGCAAGTTGTTTCGCCGTCATCCGCCATCGGGATCGGCTGATTGCCCGTCAAAAGACAGAGCGGCCGCGCGAATTCGCGCGACCGCTCCGTGATTTCGGGGTGAGTGTGGAGGGGGGATGTGCTCGGCGGGCCTACTGCCCGAGGCTGTGGCTGAGCCGCTCGGCCGCGTCTTCCACCACCGGCACCACCTTGTCGAGCATGTGGCTCTCCTTGAAGCGGAAGCTCGGGGCCGAGACCGAGATCGCCGCCACCACGCGACCGCTGGCGTCGTGTACGGGGGCCGCCACGCAGCGCAGGCCGATCTCGCACTCTTCCATGTCGACCGCGTGCCCCTTGATCGCCACCGAAGAGACGTGCTCCTGGAATTTGTGGGGATCGCTGATGCTGTGTTCGGTGCGGCGCGACCCATCCTCGGTGGCCAGCACGTCGCGGATGTAGTTCTCGCGGGCATCGGCATCGAGTGAACCCAACATCACCTTGCCGAGTGCGGTGGTGTGCGCGGGCAGGCGCTGGCCGACGCGCGACGACGTCATCACCAGCTGCTCGGGCTGCTCGCTATCGAGGTGGACGACTTCGTAGCCGCGCAGCGTCCCGATGTGGACGGTCTCGCCGAGCTCCTCACAGAGGGCTTCCAGGAAGGGACGAGCGGTTCGCAGCAGGGGGTTGCTGCGCGAGTAGGCGCGGCCGAGCTCGAGGCAGCCGGTGCCCAGGCGATAGCGCTCGCTCTTCGCGCTCTGCTCGATGTATCCGTTCTCCTCCAGGGTGGCCAATAGACGAAACACGTTGTTCTTGTGAAGACTCAAGCGGCGCGAGAGGTCGCTCACTCCGATCTCGTCTTCGTCGGAGAAGACTTCGAGGACACGCAGGGCATTGCTCACCGTCTGGATCGAGTAGTCACTCTTCGATTTCGTCATGAAAGGGCTGCTCTCGGATGCTGGGGGTTTGTGGGGGGAAGTCGCTGGGGAAACGGGCGGTGCGAAGGTTCATCGGAGCAAACATCGTTGCCGAAAGACATGACTACTTATCGCACGGCGCGCGCGACTGTCAACGATTCGTCACTGTCAGTTCTTTGAATTCGAATCGCGCGATGAAACTTGCGATGCGAGCGATGCGATCCACAACGAATTTTCTCTTGCCAACTTTATTTCGAAAACTTTCGAGCGCATCGCCCGACGTCGCGAGCGTCGCACAACACGCGTCGATGGCACGCAATGCGAGCCGTTGCGAAAGCGTGCATCGCACGTACGCGATGAATCCACGCTTGGTACCGACTCGATCGCCCACCCATTGCGACGTACGACGAAGCCGGTCCGTACAGTCGTGATGCGCGACGTTCGAACACGTTCGCTACATCGAGACGTCGAACGAAGCACCCGGGGGTTAGACCCGAGGCGTGGCGCGGGACGCGTGAACGTCGGCCTCACTTCGTGCACCGGGTGTCGCCGAGGGCGCACGATCATACCCAGAATGGACGAGAATGAATCGCCCAATTTGCGGTGCGTTGTGTCTAGCGGAGTTCTTCGGCCTGCAGCGCGCCATCGCCCCAGATGCGCGGTGCGCGTTCGCGTGCACGATCGAGTAGCGGCGCACCCCCTTCGTGATCTGCCGCGTCATAGAGGGCTCCTCCCCTCAACCCATCGAGATGAACCGCAACTTCGTCGGCTAACTCACCTTGCATACGGAGAAGTGATTCGGCCCGATCGAGGAACTGCAGTGCCCTCGTCGGATCTCCGGCCTCCACGTGATGACGCGCGATGGCGAGATACGCCCAGGGGTTGTTGATGTCGACGTTGAGCGCGCGCTGATAGCGCGCGTGGGCACGACTCGGCTCGCCCGCGATATCGGCGTCGAGCCCTTCGACTACCAGCCGCAGGGATGCTCGTCGCGCAGCGTCGCCTTCTGCTGTCAGCGAAGAGACACGCATCGGCTCGAACTCGCTCATGCCGCCGCCCAGGTGTTCACACGCGAGACTCAGCGTCAGCATCGATATCGCGGCCAAGCGATACACAAACTCCACGAATCGGCTCCTTTTCAGACGCTGCTGCATCGTAGAATGCGCGAACCGTCAGGTCGGTCACAGAAGATCGCGTATCCAGCCGAACAGGCCCGGGGCGCTTTCGTCTCGGCGACGCTTTCGTTGTTCGCGCACGCGGCGAATGCGTTCATCGCGATCGTCCCCAGCGTAGGCACGCAGCCGGCCGTCGCAGATCTGCTGGGGCGCCGTGCCCGAGAGAAAGACCTCGGTCTTTCTTTCGGGACACCCCGATAGCGCGAGCGCCCCCGACTCCGGGTCGATTTCCAGCTGCTCGACTCCGCGCGGCGGGATGAACATGCCGCGCATGCGCTTGCCCATGGCTTCCTTCATGAACGAAGCCCAGATGGGCAGCGGCCCCGCGCTGCTCGAAACGCCGATGCTGCGCGGCTCGTCGAAGCCGAGCCACACCACGGCCACCAGTTCCGGCGTGAAACCCAC
This sequence comes from Myxococcota bacterium, assembly GCA_028278345.1. GTDB lineage: Bacteria > Myxococcota_A > UBA9160 > UBA9160 > UBA4427 > DUBZ01. The sequence goes on along the minus strand of JANQEL010000235.1, from coordinate 115,127 downwards.
GAACCACAGGTCGCGCTCGTCGTCGGTGGTGCCCGTCTTGCCCGCGATTGCACCTTCGAGCCCCATCCAGCGCAGTCGCGCCGCAGTGCCGCGATCGACCACGCCCTCGAGCAGCGACACCCCGAGGTAGGCAAGGCCGGGGTCGAGCACCTGGCGCAGTTCGAGTTGGCGCTGCTCGAGGGTGCGGTCGTCAGCGGTGAGGTCTTCGAAGGTATGGGGCGTCGGGCGGATGCCCCCGCTCGCGAGCGTCGCGTAGGCGCGGGCGATCTCGAGGGGCGATACGTCGGCCGTGCCGAGCGCCAGGCTCGGTACCCGCGGGAGACGACTCTTCACCCCCATGCGGTGCGCCATGTCGGCCACGCGATCGATGCCGACGTCGAGGGCGAGGCGCACCGAGGGCACGTTCAGCGAACGTTCAATCGCGGTGCGGATCGGTACGCGGCCGCGGAACTCGTGGTCATAGTTCTGCGGAGTCCACAGACCATCGCGGGTCTCGATCTCGAGGGGGCTGTCGTCGAGGAAGGTCGCCATGGTGGCGGTGGGTGGGGCATCCCTGGCCTCCAGCGCCGCGAGGTAGATGAAGGGCTTGAACACGCTACCCGCCGCGCGTCGGGCCTGGGTGCAGCGATCGAATTGCGACTCGCCATAGCTGCGCCCGCCCACCAGCGCGACGATCTCCCCCGTTTGCGGGCGCATCGCGATCAAGCAACCCTGTAGCCGCCCATTCGAATCCCCGGCGACCAACTCGGGATTGTTGTCCTCGATCGACGCCAGGCCGTTCTGCAGTGCGCGCACCGCCGCGCGTTGCAGACGCGAGTCGAGGGTCGAGTAGATGCGCAGGCCCTCGGTCTGCAGCAGCTCCTTGTCGTAGGCCTCGGGGAGCTGGCGTCGCAGGAAGTCGAGGAAGTAGCGGGCATCCCCCGAGTCGGAGATGGGGGTCGCGACATCGAGGGGCGTGGCGCGCGCCGCGTTGAAGGCCGCCAGATCGAGGCGCCCCTGGCGGCGCATCAACTCGAGCACGAGATCGCGCCGCTCGCGCGCGCGCTCGGGGTTGCGATGGGGTGAGAGTCGGTTCGGGCTCTGAATGATGGCCGCGAGCAGCGCACTCTCGGCCGGCACGAGTTCGCCCACCGTCTTGCCGAAGTAGTAACGCGAAGCCTCCCCCACTCCGTGCACCGAGGTGCTGCCGCGCCGCCCAAGATAGATCTCGTTGAGATAGCTCTGCAGGATCTGCCGCTTCGAGTAACGGGCCTCGACGATCAGGGCCATCACGGCCTCTGTCACCTTGCGGCGCAGCGTTCGTTCCGGCGTGAGGAAGAAGTTCTTCACCAGCTGTTGGGTGAGGGTGCTGCCCCCCTGCGCGACGCCGCCCGCGCGAAGGTTCGCGATCACGGCACCCACGATGCGCGTGGGATCGACGCCGTGGTGGCTCGCGAAGCGGCGATCCTCCACCGCGAGCACGGCGTCGACGAGATGCTGGGGGATGCGATCGATCTCGATGAGTTCGCGCTGCTCGCGATCGCTACCGAAGTAGGCGCCGACGAGTTCGGGCTCGAGCAGCACGGCACCCACTTCGCGCGAACGCGGCAGCTCGCGGATTTCGGCGATCGTGTTGCCCTCGAAGCGGATCACGATGTCGCGCGCGGGTTCGGGGCGGGTCGGATGACTGAAGGCCCGCAGGTAGACGCGCAGCCGATTGCCCTTCCAGCGATAGAGCCCCGGGCGAAGTGCGCGCCCGGTCGTTTCGGTCTGTTCGCGATAGCCCGCGCGCGCGAGTGTTCCGCGCAGGTCGATCAGCTCGGCGTCGAGGCCGGGGTAGAGGATGCTCGGCGCCGAGTACACCTTCGAGGGCACGACGAAGCGCTGGCCTTCGAAGCGATCGACCACGATGCGATCGAGCGAGAGCAACCACGACGAAGTCCACAGCCCCACCGCGAAGCCACCGATCACGAGCGCGCGAACCAGCCAGGTCATGACGCCCGGCCCGCGGCCGCGACCGCCGCCACTCCCGCCCTTGCGACGCGGGGCCTTGCGGGCAGCGGCCTTCTTTCGAGCAGCCTTCTTGCGCGGGGCCTTTCGCGAAGCCTTCCGCGCAGCCCCGCTCGAAGCGGCCACCTTCTTCCGCGCGGCTTTCTTGCGCCCTGACTCGCGAGCGGCCAAACCTTCCCTCCCCCGGGGCCAACCCTAGCAGCCACCCCCTCGCGCAGACCAAAACCCTGCCCGCGCTTGTGGTTGCGGTTGGAAACCGCGAGAGTACCCGGGTTCGAAACTCCGGTTCGATTCGTCGAACTTCTCGGCCGCGCGGGTCTCCCCCACCTGCCCCCGAGGAACAGCGCGAATCGCAGCCCGACGAGCCGGTCGCCCGACGACGGCTCCTGAGCATCCCAATGAGTGGCAGCAAGAAGAAAGAAGGCGAAGCCCGCGGGGTCGCGAAACCCTGGGGTGGTCGCTTCAGCGGCAAGACCGATCCCACGGTCGAGCGGTTCAGCGCGTCGGTGCACTTCGACAAGGCGCTCGCCCGCTACGACATCCGCGGGTCGATCGCCCATGCGCGGATGCTCGCCAGCGCGAAGCTGATCCCGGCCGAAGACGCCGAGAGCCTGGTGAACGGCCTGCACGACATCGCGCGAGAGATCGAAGAGGGGAGCTTCCCCTTCGATCCCGCCCTCGAAGACATCCACATGAACATCGAAGCGCGGCTGCGCGCCAACGTCGGCGCGGTGGCGGGTCGGCTCCACACCGGGCGCTCGCGCAACGACCAGGTGGCCGTCGATACGGCGATGTACCTGCGGGATACGAGTCTCGCCGCACAGCTCGGCCTGCTCGAGCTGCGCCAGGTGCTGATCGAGCGGGCGGGCGAGCACGTCGACACGGTGCTGCCCGGCTACACCCATCTGCAGCGTGCCCAACCCGTGCGGCTGGCGCACCACTGGCTCGCCTATGTCGAAGGGCTCACGCGCGATGCCGAGCGCTTCGCCGACCTGCGCGCGCGCATTCGATTCAGCCCGCTGGGCTCGGGCGCCCTCGCCGGTTCGACGCTGCCACTCGATCGCGACCATACGGCTCGGGCGCTGGGCTTCGAAGCGCCCACGCGCAACAGCATGGATACGGTGGCTTCGCGGGATCTGCTGCTCGAGTTCCTCTCGGCGGCGGCGATCTGCATGGTGAACCTCTCGCGCATCAGCGAGGAGCTCGTGCTGTGGTCGAGCAGCGAGTTCGGCTTCATCGAACTCGCCGATGCCTACTCGACGGGTTCGAGCCTGATGCCGCAGAAGAAGAATCCCGACGTGCCGGAGATCGTGCGCGGCAAGAGCGGGCGCGCGATCGGCAACCTGGTTTCGCTGCTCACGACGATGAAGGGCCTTCCCTTCACCTACAACCGCGACATGCAGGAAGACAAGGAGCCGCTCTTCGATTCGGCCGAGACCCTGCGCGATTGCCTCGAAGTGCTGAGCGGCAGCTTCGCGACCCTCGAGGTGCGCGTTGGCGCGATGGCCGAAGCCGCGAACGACCCCATGCTGCTGGCCACCGATCTCGCCGAGATCCTGGTGAGCGAGGGGGTGCCCTTCCGCGAGGCTCACGAAGTGGTGGGCAAGATGGTCGGGCGCTGCACCCAGGAGGGCATCGCCCTCGATTCGTTCAGCGCAGAGCAGATGGCGGAGTTCCATCCGGCCTTCACGGCTTCGGCGGCGGAGCTCCTGGATCTCGAGCGTAGCTTCGCGCGGCGCGATCTCGTGGGCGGAACTTCGCGGGATCGTGTGAGCGATGCCCTCGCAACCACGGCGCGCGAGCTCGCCGCCGAGGCGAGCGCGCTCGAAGCCGCGAAGGCGGAAGACGCCGGAGGCGAGGCCTGATGCCGCTGCGAACGACACAGCTCGCGCTCGTTTGTGGCCTCCTGTGCTTTGCGCTCGCTTGCGGGAAGTACGGCCGGCCCGAGCGCGTCTACTCCGATGTGCCCGCGGCCGCCGAAGCGCACGACTCCGAAGACGAGGCGAAGCGCAAGGAAGGCGCGAAGCGCTAGGGCGTTCGCCCGCCTCTACGACGCGAACGCCCTTGCCCCGGAGTGCCGCCCCGCCACGGCGGGCGTGCGACTTCCGGATCCCCCTCGGCGCCACCCACGGACGAGCCGTGCGCGGCGTCACGCAGTGAACTCGAAGCCAACCGACAGATGCCATAGGATCGAAAGCCATGAGCCCCACCCCGACATCCATTCCCTTCACCAAGATGCACGGCGCCGGGAACGACTTCGTCGTCCTCGACGCGATTCGCGACCCCATGCCCGCCGATTTCGCGGCCTTCAGCCGCCGGATCTCCGACCGCAACTTCGGCATCGGCGCCGACCAGATCCTCATCGTGCGCGAATCGCAGAATGCCGACTTCCGCATGGAGATCTTCAACGCCGATGGCTCCCAGGTCGAGATGTGCGCCAATGGGATTCGGGCGTTCTACAAGTTTCTGCGTGATCACGCGCACACCGACCGCGATGAGATCGAAGTCGAGACCCTCTCGGGCATCGTGCGCCCCCGCTGGGCGGGCAACGACATGATCCGCGTCGACATGGGGTTGCCGGTGCTCGAGCCGGCGAAGATCCCGACGACCCTGGGGTCGGGGGATGGCCCGGTGCTCGATGTTTCGCTGGACGTGGCGGGGCGCACGGTGGTGCTCTCCTCCGCGTCGATGGGCAACCCGCACGCAGTCGTGGTCGTCGACGATGTCGACGCCTACCCGGTGCACGAAGTGGGCTCGGCGATCGAAAACCACGCCGTATTTCCGAACCGCGTGAACGTCGAGTTCATCGAAATCACAGACCGCGGGCGCTTCCGCCAGCGCACCTGGGAGCGCGGCACGGGGGAGACCCTGGCCTGCGGGAGCGGCGCCTGCGCCGCCTCGGTGGTGAGCATGTTGCGCGATGTCGTCGATCGCCGCGTCGTCGTCGAACTGCGCGGCGGCGAACTCGAAATCGAATGGGCGGATGCGGGTGCACCCGTCCTCATGACCGGCCCGGCCGCCGAAGTCTTCACCGGCACTATCGAAGACTCGTCGGCGGGCGCTTGAAAGGAGATATGAAGATGTTCGAAGGCATCTACACCGCACTCATCACTCCCTTCAAGAACGGCAAGGTCGACGAGGCGGCGCTGCGTGCGTTGGTCGATCAGCAGATCGCCGCCGGTATCACCGGCCTGGTTCCGTGCGGTTCGACGGGCGAGTCCGCCACGCTTTCGCACGATGAGCACAACGCCGTGATCGACATCGTGATCTCGGCCGCCGACGGGCGCGTGCCCGTGATCGCGGGAACCGGTTCGAACAACACCCGTGAAGCGATCGATCTCACGAAGCACGCAAAGGCGGCCGGCGCCGCGGGCGCACTCCTGCTCTCGCCCTACTACAACAAGCCCACGCAAGCGGGGCTGGTCGATCACTTCGAAGCGATCGCGGACGAGACGGGCTTGCCGCTCGTGCTCTACAACATCCCCGGTCGAACGGCGTCGAACGTGCTGCCCGAAACGATCGCGCGGCTCGCCGAGCACGAGTGCATCGTCGGCGTGAAGGAAGCGTGCGGCGATCTCGACCAGATCTCCGATCTCATCGCGGCCTGCCCCGATGACTTCAGCGTACTGTCGGGCGACGACTCGCTGCTTCTACCGTTGATGTCGATCGGCGGAAGGGGTTCGATCGCGGTGACGTCGAATGTGGCACCCAGGCAGATGCTCGAGCTGTTCGGCGCCGCCCAGGCAAACGATTTCGCGCGTGCGCGCGAGATCCACTTCCAGTTGCTGCCCGTGATGCGGGCACTCTTCCTGGAAACCAATCCGATCCCCGTGAAGGCGGCGCTCGCGCTGATGGGATTGGTGGACGACGAAATCCGCCTGCCGCTCACGCAGATCACGCAGCCCAACCGCGATCGCCTTCAGACCGTGCTCAAAGAAGTGGGGATTCTCTAGTGGCCAGCAGCAACGCGCACCGCGTACTCGTCGTCGGTGCCCTCGGGCGCATGGGCGAACAGGTGCGCAGCCAGGTGGAAGCCCACGCAGATTTGGTGCTCGGCGCGGCTCTCGAGCGGCCCGGGCACCCGGAGGTCGGGCGTGAGCTCGAGAACGGAGTCGCGGTCACCGACGACGTAAAGAAGGCGCTGGCCGATTACGACGTGGTGATCGACTTCTCGATCCCCGCTTCGACCCTCGCGAATCTGCACGCTGCGGCGGATGGGGGCGTGGCGTACGTGACGGGGACGACCGGGTTCAGCGCAGAGGAGCGCGGCGAGATCGCAGCGATGGCGCAGCGCATCCCCGTGGTGCACGCGCCGAACTTCTCGCTCGCGGTGAACGTGCTGGGCTGGCTTTCGAGGGAAGCGAGTCGCCGGCTCGGTCCCCAGTTCGATGCGGAGTTGTTCGAGATCCACCACAACAAGAAGCGGGACGCGCCGAGTGGCACGGCGCTCTTTCTGGCCGAAGCCGTCGCCAAAGGGCGAGGCGTGTCGCTGGAGGAGAAGCTCGTCCTCGAACGGGCGGGCGATACCGGCGAACGCCCGGTCGACGCGATCGGCGTGCAGACGCTCCGCGGCGGCGACAATGCCGGCGAGCACACCGTCATGTTCGTCGGCAATGGCGAGCGCGTGGAACTGATCCACCGCTCTGCGACGCGGGAGCACTTCGCGAGCGGCGCGGTGCGCGCGGCGGCGTGGTTGGTCGGCAAAGCGCCCGGGCTCTACCCGATCGAGCAGGTGTTCGGGCTGGACGACTGAGGAGCCGGGCGCGTCGAAGGCGCGATCCTCGCGGCCGAGAACCGGGAGTTCTGGCAGCGGCGGCAGCTCTGCCCGGAGTCCCCTTGAACTAGAACGGAAATGCGTCTCCTGGCAATGGTCGGGAGGTCGTTCTTTCGTTTGCCTACCTCCTGCCGTACGCGACCGGCCCTCGCACCCCGACCTCTCGATCTGGACATTCTCGAGAGGTCCACGTGCAGCGCGTGAAGTCCTTGCCTGCAATCGCTTCGCCGCCTCGCGGCGATCTGTGCGTATAATGATTCGAGCAAGGAAAGGACTCGCTGACCCGCTGCTGCGGTTGGAGATTCGTTTTGCGCTACCCGAGTCGCCGACGCAGCCTCGCCGCGTGCGTCAACCTCTTCGCCTTCTGGCTCACCCTCACGACCCTCAGCTCACCTGCGCTGGGTGCCCCCGACATCCAGTTCGTCGAGGTCTCCGGGACTCGCGGCATCGGTTCGTTCGCCGCAGCCGGTGGCACATTCGGCGGCGTCGCGGCAGCCGACTACGACGACGACGGCGATGTGGACATCTTCGTGCCGAACGCTTCCGGCATCAGCGACCAGCTCTACGAGAACGACGGTGTCGGGAACTACACGGAGATCGCGGCCGCGGCCGGCGTCGACTCGCTGGACAGGCACCGGTCGGCCCTCTTCTTCGACTACGACGGCGACGGCCTGCTCGATCTCGCAGTGGCCGGCGACTGCTACGGCATCCTGCCGCCCTGCACCAACCCGACGCTCAAGCTCTATCGCCAGACATCTCCGGGCCTCTTCACGGACGTATCGGTGGCGGCGGGCCTCTCGACGAACGTCGGCGGTGGCCTGGGCGATTCGGTCGGGGGGATGGCCGCAGGTGACATCAACGGCGATGGATACCTGGAGCTGTTCATCTCGGTCTGGGGCGACGCGTCGTTCCTCTTCCTCAACAATCGGGACGGCACGTTCTCGGACATCTCCGATTCGAGCGGTATTTCCGTCGGCACCGACGTCCGGAGTTTCCAGCCCGTCTTCCACGACTGGAACAACGACGGGCTGATGGACATCTTCGAATCCATCGACGCCGCGCCCAATCGGCTCTGGATCAACGACGGCGACAACACATTCACCGACATCTCCGTGGCCGCCGGCGTCGACACGGCATTCAACGAGATGGGCGTGGCGGTCGGCGACGCTGACAACGATGGCGATCTCGACATCTTCATCACCAACATCCGGGTCGGCTTCAAGCACAACGTCCTGTTTCGAAACGACACCACCGGCCTGAACCCCTCCTTCGACGAGATCGCCTACTTTTCGGGCGTCCACAATGCGGGCTGGGGCTGGGGAACGACGTTTTTCGACGCCGATGGCGATACCTGGCTCGATCTCGCCGCCACCAACGGCTTCGGCTTCCTCCCGCCCTTCAGCGACGACCCATCGCGTTTCTGGCACAACGACCAGAACCCCGCGATGACCTTCACCGATGAATCGGCGAGCGTCGACTTCGACGACACGTACAACGGCAGCGGGCTCGCCGCGTTCGACTACGACGGGGACGGGGACCCCGACCTCCTGCAGACGACCCTCACAGGATCCGTGCGCCTACTCGAGAACCAGCACACTGGCGGCGGCAGCCCGAACAACTTCCTGACCGTCAAACCGCGCCTGACGATCGGCGGCAACCGACGCGGCATCGGCTCGGTGGTCCGCATCACGATCGGCGGCAACACCTACATGCGCCTCATTCGAGCCGGTGGGAGCATGGCGAGTCAAGAGCCCGCAGCGGCGACGTTCGGGCTGGGGGCGGCGGCGACCGTCGACCTCGTCGAGGTCACCTGGCCCGACGGGACGACGACGGCGCAGACCAGCGTCTCTGCGAACCAGGAGATCACCATCACGCCGCCGATCGAGCTGGCGGTCTCCCTTCCAAGCCCGCTATCGACCTCCACTGGTCCCATCTCCTGGACCGTCGACTATTCGGGCGCGGACACCGTCACGCTGGCGCCGGGCGACGTCACCCTGGTCACGACCGGCAGCGTCACGGCGACGGTTGGGGTTTCCGGCTCGGGCACCACGACGCGAACCGTGACCGCGAGCGCGCTCTCTGGCGTCGGAACGATGCGAATCTCGATCGCCGCCGGAACGGCCTCGGAGATCGGCGGCGGCACGGCACCCGCCATTTCGAGCGTGCCGCCCGCCGTCATCGACTCCGACACGGATGGCGACGGCGTCCTGGCCAGCCAGGACAACTGTCCTGACGTATACAACCCACTTCAGGAAGACACCGACGGCGACGGGGAAGGCGACGCTTGCAACGACGCCAACGACATGGACGGCGACGAGTGGTCCGATGCCCTCGACAACTGCCCGTCCAACGCGAATCCGACCCAGGGCGATTGGGACTTCGACCACATTGGCGATGCCTGTGACGGCATGGTGGCCGCGCTCTCGGTAGCGCGGCTGTGGAACGAGGTCCTGCTCGACGCCATTCGCCGCGACTACCCGGCGCCCACCGTGCACTCCCGCAATCTCTTCCACATGTCGGCCGGCATGTGGGATGCCTGGACGGCGTACAGCGAAGTGGGGCGTGGCTACTTCGTCGACAAGCTGGTCCACTCGAACGATGTCGAGGCCTCCCGCGAGAAGGCGATGAGCTACGCCGCCTACCGCATCGTGAAGGCCCGCTTCGTCGAGCCGAAGTCGTCGCCCGACTCCGCCGCGTATGCATCGACGAGTTTCGACGCGTTGATGGACTACCTGGGCTACGACAAGGGTTTCACCGCGAGCAGCGGCGGCGTCGACCCGGACGCCGAACTCGGCAATCACATCGCCTACACGGTCCTGACCGCCGGGAACGCAGACGGCGCGAACGAGGTTGCGGCTTATACGGATCCGACCTACGCGCCCATCAACGTGCCGATGCTGGTCGATCTTGCGGGCGTCACCCAGGCCCGGGTACCGGGCCAGCAGCCTCCGCCGCTGAGCGATCCCAACCGCTGGCAACCCCTCTCCCTCGAGTACCTGATCCTTCAGAACGGCATCAACGTCGGCGCGAGCACCCAGGAGTTCCTCGGCTCGCATTGGGGCAACGTCACGCCGTTTGCTCTTTCGCGCGCCAGCGCAAACCACGTCTACCTCGACCCCGGCGACCCGCCCTATCTCGGCTGCTTCATCTACCCGTGCGCGTCCGACGACGAGTTCAAGGACAAGATCACTGAAGTCATCGAGTTCAGCAGTTGGGTCGACCCCGACGACAATGTGATGATCGACGTCTCGCCGGGCGCGATCTTCAACAACACACTGGGCACAAACGACGGCACCGGCTACTCGATCAACCCGTCGACCGGCCAACCCTATGCACCGAATGTGGTCAAGCGCGCCGACTATGGCCGCGTACTCGCCGAGTTCTGGGCCGACGGCCCCGATTCCGAAACGCCCCCCGGCCACTGGAACACGCTCGCCAACTACGTTTCCGACCACCCGCAGACGGTCAAGCGGATCGGCGGTGTCGGCCCCATCGTGAACGACCTCGAGTGGGACGTGAAGCTCTACTTCGCCCTCAATGCCGCGGTGAGTGACGCGGCGATCGCCGCGTGGGACGCGAAGCGCAAGTACGACTACGTGCGACCCATCACCCAGATCCGCTACATGGGCGGCAGGGGGCAGAGCACCGACGTCTTCGACCCGAGCTTCGATATCGACGGATTACCGCTCGTGCCGGGCCTGATCGAGGTCGTGACCGTCGCAAGCAGCCAGCCCGGCCAGCGCCACGAGAACGTGCTCGACGACCAGGGACAGCCGGCGATCGGTGAGATCGCGATCCGCACCTGGCCCGGCCAGCCCGGGGACCCCCACACGCAGTACAGCGGCGTCGAGTGGATCCGCGCCATCGAGTGGCTTCCCTACCAGCGCGAGACCTTCGTCACGCCGCCGTTTGCAGGATATACCTCGGGTCACAGCACCTTCAGCCGCGCCGCGGCCGAAGTGCTGACGCTGTTCACCGGGGACTCCTATTTCCCGGGTGGTCTCGGCACCTTCACGGCGCCCCAGGGCTCGTTCCTCGAGTTCGAGAACGGCCCGACCGCGCCCATCACCTTGCAGTGGGCGCGCTATTACGATGCCGCGGACGAGGCGGGCATCTCGCGCCTGTGGGGCGGCATCCATGTGGAGGCTGACGATCTGGCGGGACGCGTCATGGGGTCGCAGGTCGGCATTGCGGCCTACGACATGGCCGAGACCCACTTCGTGGAACTCACCCAGGTTCCCTCGATCGACGATCGCGGTCTCGCCCTGCTCGTGATCGCAATGATCTTCAGTGCGATCGGGTCGATCGCCTACTCGCGGACAACCGCGACGCGCATGGGCGCGCAGAGGAGCGGCGCGCGCTCCTCGACAACGGCGAGCGAGTCGTAGGCGGGGAACCGAGCGTCAGGGCGCCGCGATGGCGTGGGCGATCATCGTCGCGCCTTCGAAGACGGCTTTGTCGAGGACGTTGCGTTCGTCGACAAAGACGAAGTCGAACACCTGGTTCTCGTTGACGTCACTGTGGAGCATCACGATGAACATGTCGCCGGTGTTGGGCTCCGGGTCGACGGTGATTTCGACGTCGCGGTTGGTGCCCGCCGCGATGTAGGTGGCGCCGACGTAGATGTTGCCGTTGGGCTTGCCGTTCTCGAAGGGGTGCATGACGAGCCAGCCGTTGGCGGCGATGTGCACCTCGGAGAAGGTGAAGGTCGCGCCACTTCGGGTCGCGTCTTCGACGACGATCCAGTTGGCTTCGCCATTCGCGAGGGTGATCTGCGGTGCCGCTTCAGCGGCCTCGGCCGGCGCGGGAGCCGGGGGCTCCGAAGCACAGCCCGCCGCCAACGCCAGGGTCGGGGCGAGTACGAGCAACCGGGTGATGGGATTGGTCACTAGGCCGAATCCGCCGAGCCGCCCTGCTGCGCTTCTTCGAGGGGCTTCCAGTGGAAGAGCCCGTAGATCATCACCTGGATGAAGTGCTGCCCCATCGAGCCGCCGGCCTTCTCGAGCACGCTTCGCTTCCAGAAGAATTCGACGAGGTGCACGACCGCGAGGAGCCAGAAGATCGGCCCCGCGATCGCACCGAACCTGCCGCCGACCAACATGCCGACGAGCAGCACCAACCACATCACGAGTACGCCTTGTTTCATGGCACCCATTCACTCACGCGGGCGGGGTCGTGTCAAGCCGAGAGCATGAGAGGCGAGCCCAACTCGCGTAGAAAGCGCCCTAGTGCGAGATCACCTCGTAGCCGCGCTCCCGCAGCAGGGCGGGAATGCCGCGTTCGCCCACCAGGTGGCCCGCTCCCACCACCATGAAGTGCTCACCGGGCACCTCGAGCCGCTTCGCCGCCGCGTCGGCCATGCGTTCGTTTCGTTCGTAGAAGATCGCATCGAGAACGTCGTCTGAACCGGGCAACCGGTTGGCGGGGGTCGCGACGAAGAGGGATTCGATCGCGTCGGCGTCGCCGCAGCGCCACGCGCGCATGATGTCCTTCGCGTCTTGATCGAACGTCTCGAAGCCGAGCATCGAGAAGGCGAGATACAACTCGCCATCGATGCCGTCGAGCATCGCGAGTTGTTCGCGAGGGGTTTCGAGGCTCACGATCTCTCGTGTGCCCGCCCGGTCGAGGAAGTAGCGATCCACGCCGTAGCGCGGCATGTATCCAAGCGACTGCAGCTTGATCGCCGTCAGCACGGTGGCGATTGCCCAGGGCTTCAGGTTCGTGAAGCTGCGCATCGGGATACCGAGCTCGCTGAACGCCTCCTCGAGCTTGCGGTACGTGCCCGCTTCGAGGTGGTCGCGCACGTGCTCGCCCACGGGCAGCGACCCGAGCGTCTCCATCAACGCCGCGACCTCGCGCTGCACGGGGATCGCGGTGATGTCGAGTTCGACGACGAGGCTATCCGAATCCTTGAACGCGGCTTCGATCACATCGGGCAGCGGGTAGAGGCTCGGCTCTCCGAGATGCACCGAACCGAAGAGGTGCAAGGTGCCCTGTTCGCCGGGCACCTCGAAGAGCAACGGGTGTTCGCCCAGCGCGCAGCCTTCGACGGTACGCCCCGGCTCGACGAGAGCGATGTGTTCGAAGCCTTCTCGCGAGAGCGCGTCCTCGAGCCCCACCCATCGTGTCTGCCACTCGCCCTCTTCATCGCGGAAGCGCCAGTGTTCGGTGAGCGCCTGGAACTCCGAACGGTAGAGCGGCAGCACCGAAGATGGCGTCCAGTAGCTGATGCGAATGCCATAGCCCGCGCGCACGGTCACCGTCTCGATGAAGACGAGCTCGTTCTCCATCGATCGATCGCGGTAGACCCAGCGCACGGCGTCGTGCTCGATGCTCTGCGACACCTCGAAGATCTCGGCATGGCGCCCGAAGGCGAAGAACAGGCGATCGAAGTACTGGCGCGCATCCCACGAATGCGGCACCGGATCGACGAGCACGCGCGCAAACGCATCCCCCGTCGAACGCATCGCCAGTAGCAGCGGCGATTCATCGGGGCCCTTGTCGGGTGGGAACTGGGGCTTCACCAGCTCGGGCGCCGAAGCGTGATCGGTGTAGACCGCCCACTGTTCGGAGAAGTTGGACGCGATCCCCATGGTGGCGTTCGCGTAGCGCGGCGCCCCGTCGTCGGGCGTTGCGCAGGAGAAGCTCGTGACGAGCAGCGCGAGGAGGAACCCGAGAGCGATTCGCATGCGGGGAGTCTAGAGGACTCCCAGGAGCGGGCGATCAGCGACGCATGGCGTCGCGAACCGCCGCGTCGTCGATCACCGTGGGAATGTCGGGCTTGGTCGGCCGCTCTGGGGGCCGCGGGCGAATCGGCTTCTGGGGGCGCTCGGGTTTGAGGATGTCGACGCGCGTGGGCCTCGTATCGTTCGCCTTCTTCTGGATCTTCTGCGGACGATCCGCGCGCTGGGCCCGCATGCGCGCCCGCGCGCGCATCGTGTCGATCTCGAGCTTCGGCCGATCGACGCGCTGGAGCCGCTCGACGCGCAACCGCCCGAAGCGGTCGCGACTGCCGGTGACGCGCACGCGTGTCGCGCGGTCGACGGCCCCCGTGGCGCGTTCGAGGGAGGTTCGCTCCACTTCGACGCCGGGCAGGAAGAGCCGCCCCTCGGCACCGATCTCGTGCACGAAGCCTTCGACGGAGAGCCGCGCGACGTCGCTCGAGAGCAGTGGCATCGAGCTCACCTGCTGGACGTCGAAGCGACGCGTCGTCACGAAGTAGCGCCCCTCTGCGCGCAGGTGATCTCCCGCCGCGACTTCGGGGACGCCGCCGCCCGTGAGCGCGATGCCGCCGACGTGGATCTCATCGTTCGGTTCGATGCGCGCGAGCCCCGCGATCGCGTCGGGCGCGTCGCGATCCGCATCCGTCAGCAGGCTCGCCTCCACGACCCCATCGTCTCGCCGCAGGCCCGCGACCTTCACCCGAGAACCGACACCGAGCTGTGCCGCGTGGGCGAACGCCTCGGCGGAAACCTCGACCGGTGCGCCCATGACGTCGAGCATCTGCGCCCGTTCGTCGATGCCCGTGATCGGGCCGGAGAGCAGGCTGTGAACGCTCACGCTGCGTGCCGTGAGTTCGCCGCTCTCGCCGCCGTGGGTCAGGGCGTCGACCGCGACCACCTGGCCGATCGCGAGTGACGATGCGCTCGCTGCGCTGCCATCGACTTCGACGGGCGTGCCTTCATCGTAGTGCACGCGCAGGCCGTTCACGCAGATGCTGCCGAAGGCCGTGATGGTTCCGTAGATACCGGTTCCGCCGATGCCCGAATCGTCGCCGCCCGAAAGCCCCGTGCCCCCGATGCCGGAGTCGTCACCGCCGTCGAGCCCTGTGCCCGAGATGCCGGAATCACTCTGGGCGAGCTGCAGCGGTTGCTCGGCGCCGTTCGCCGCGCACGGGTCGTTCGCGAGTGCGGGCGTCGAACACAGCAGTGCGATCGCGCCAACGAGCGCGACCCACGAGCGCGATCGCAAGCGGCGTTCAATCGCCATAATCGCCATCCCCACGCTTCGCGCGGAAGCTGTAGATGCCGAAGCGCATGCGGTGCACGGCGCCCTTCCCTCCGCCATCGCGCTCCTGCAGCTCGATCGCGCGGCGATTCACTTCGTGCAGCGCATCCATGCCGCGCGCCTCTGCGAGCTCGAGCAGCTCTTGCACCGATTCGTCGGAAAGAGAGGCATAGAAGACACTGCGCTCCATCATCGGCGGGTCGCCGTCGCGCAGGTTGTGGGCGCCGGCCGCGATGTGATCGTGCAGGGTATGACCGAGGGAGTAGGCCTTTTCTTCGAAGCTCTTGCTCGGGATGAAGGCATCGCCGTTCAGCACGACGTGATCGGAGTCGTCGAGGGAGGCGACACCGAGCCGCAACCACTCGTCGAGCACCGAGCGCGGGCGGATGTCGCGACTCACCGAGGCCACGAGATCCTCGAAGCTGGCTTCAACCGGCGTCGGCCGCCGCGGCAGCGGGCGCGGCTTGCCGGCTTCGTCCTGGAACTCGGCCACGTCGGTCCAGCGCGCCACGATCTGGGCGCCCAGCGTCAGCGACTTCGGCCGCTCTTCCGTCTCGGCATCCTCGGGTTGCTCGCGCAGACGCTTCACGTCCTTGCGGTGGATGCCGGTGAGCAGGTGCACGCGGCTATCGGTGAGCCGCTTGCCCTCGATCGCGAACTCGTCGCGCGCCACCTCGACGTAGATTTCCTTCAACCAACCACTCAACATCGGGAAGGTGATCTGACGCGAAAGGAGCAGGTGGACGAGCGGGCGCAGCAGCATCCGCACCGCCGCAGTGAGGCGGGTGGAAGGCCCCGGAACTGCAGGTGTTTCGTTCTGCTCGCCACTCATGGTCGCAACCCAGGATCGCTCTTTGTGGGAAATATTTCCACAAAAAACATCGGTTCACTGACGAGGAACTTGATGCCTCGTGGCCTTCCTGGTGCCTGAGGGGCAGCGAACTCGCGGGTGGCTGGCAGGAGGGCGGCGCGGTGCGCGCAGCCCGGGCGCGCGGCTGGGCTAGACCGCGTCGGCTCCGCGATCGCCGGTGCGGATGCGGATGGCTTCGCCGAGGGGCAGCACGAAGATCTTGCCGTCGCCGATGCGCCCGGTGTTGGCGGCCTCGACGATCGTCTCCACGGCTTTGTCCACCATGTCGTCTTCGATCACGATCTCGAGTTTGATCTTCGGCAGGAAATCGACCACGTACTCGGCGCCGCGATAGAGCTCGGTATGCCCCTTCTGTCGCCCGAAGCCCTTCACTTCCGTAACGGTAAGCCCCTGGATCCCGACCTGCTGCAGGGCTTCCTTCACTTCGTCGAGCTTGAAGGGCTTGATGATCGCTTCGACCTTCTTCATTGGTGGTCGTCCTTCCTCTGGTCTCGCTGTGCCTTGGCGTTGGCGCTCGCGTGGGTTCTCCGTGGATTGCGCGGCGGCGCAAAGCAGCGAGTGCCGATCGCGACTCACCTTATCACGGAACCCCGCACTGCGGTGCGACCGGGCGCGCGGTTCCGCGGCCTCGTCGCGCGATGAAGTGTCGCCTGGGCATGCCGAGAGGGCGCCGAGGGGTAGGCGCATCACGGCCCAGATGCGCAACTCGGTGCACACGATCGAGGCAGGCCTGCCCGCGGAACGAGCAGCGAGAACACCCGCGCACCGGCGCCCCGCCCCGCTCTCGTGGCTGATCGCCTCTTATGGGCCGCTTACGGCAACAATTGAGCCGGTGGTGCGTGCGTTCGGGGTCGCTGCGGCGTGGGAACGCCTCTTGCACCGACCCCCGGCGTGACTGACCAATACGAGGGGCGCGTCCTCGAGGCGCGCTCGACAACACAAGAATCCATGACACAACCGCCCCACACCCACAGCCCCGCTCAGCCTCGGCCCGTTCGGAGCGCAATCGATCCCGACGAGTTTCGGCGCTTCCTCGAGCACGCGGCCGCCCTCGACAACGGCGAGCCGCAATCGCTTCGCGCCTGGATGGACTTCGCCGAGGCCTGGCAGATCAGCCAGACGCTGCGCCGCTGTCGCGGCAACCGCACCGCGACGGCGCGCGCGCTCGGCATCGGGCGCCGCACGCTCTACGCCAAGATGGAAAAGCTGGGCATCACGGCGAGCTGGGGCGTCTAGTCGGAACAGCCGACGGCCCGTGTCATTCGAGGGCCCATAGATCGTGAGTGTCCGCGTACGCGAGCGTGCGCGGACATCGATCTCTGGGGAGCGCACTACGTTCGCCTGCGAGCAGTGCGAAGTCTTCGGGCGTATCGAGATCGAAGCTGCCTTCGGTGGTTTCGCTGCTGAAGCCGCAGCGCGAAGCGCGTTCGAGGGTGGCCGGCAGCACCTCCCCGTGGCTCATCTCGTGCGCGAACACGTCGCGCGGCGAAACGCGCAAGCCGATCGCGCCATAGCCGCCATCGCGGTCGGGGCTCACCGCGACATCGACGCGTTCGAGGGCGTCGAAGAGACGCGCGATCTCGTCGGCGCCGAGCGCGGGGTTGTCGCTTCCGCGCAGCACCACCTTTCGCGCGCCGGTCGCGAGCGCACGCTCGACCTCGAACGCCATGCGCGTTCCGAGATCGCCTTCGCACTGCGCGAGGACGCGAAGGCCCGCCGGTACGAAGCGCGCAAACTCCTCGATCGCGCTCGCCGGTGAAACCGTGACGATCCCTTCGAGCCCCTGCGCGGCACACGCCCGCTGCGATTCATCGAGCACGTCGAGCAGCATCTCGCGGTAGAACGAAGCGGCACTCTCCGCTGACAAGGCGGGGGTCATCCGCGTCTTCACCTGCCCGGGCTCGGGGCGCTTTGCGAAGACGACGAGACTGGATGGCCCCACTTCGCGGTTCGCGATCACTCTCCCGCCGTCCGCGCGAGCGCCTCTTTGCTGGACGCGGGCGCTCCCGGGCCCAGCAGCGAAGCCGAGCGCTCGTCTTCGAGCCGCTTCCAGGTTTCGAAGTTGCGCTCGATGCGGTCGTACTCGTCTTCGGTATCGACGTCGATCGCGCAGCCCCCCACCTCGCTCACCACGAAGCGGAAGTCGCACTTCATCAACTTGCTGATCCCCCACTCGTTGGTGGAGACCCCGACACCGCGACTGATCAACCACGCCAGCCACGTGAGGCCCCAGCGATCGGCCAGCCCACCGAGGTGCATCAGCATGTAGAAGAAGAGGATGGCGAGCCCGCCCTCGCGCACGAGCAGCTTGCCGCCGAGCCCCACCATGTTGTGGAACTCGCGCATGTGGCGATGGCGGTACATGTCCTGGATGTAGACGCGGTTGAGGATGCGGCCGGGTTTCGCGAGGTGGAGGTTGCTCTGGCGAAGCCGCCCGTCGCGCAGGTTGAAGAAGGCGATATCGAGGCCTTCGGGGTTCTCGCTCGTGCGCAGGAAGTTCTCGACCGAGCTCTGTGTGACCAGGCCCAGCGCGTAGTCGCAGCCGAGGGCCTGGCCCTCGTTGATGAAGTACGACACCTCCTGGGGTGTCGCGAAGGGCAGATCGCCGGAGAGGTAGACCACCTGGTGATCGAGATCGTCGCCCTCGGGTTCGCGTCCCTCGGGCGGGGCACCGGGCAGCGTGCGCTTGTAGGTCTCCCAGGCGTTCTCGTAGAGGTTCGAGTGCTGCTCGGTGATATGGAGCGGTTTCGTCAGGCCCTCGCGGATGCGCGGATCGCTGAAGATCGCATCGAGGCGATCGCGGTCGCCCACGACCCACACCTCGTCGACTTCGGGCACCGACTGCAGGGTCTCCACGACGCGCACCACCATGGGGCGGCCCGCGATCTCGAGATAAACCTTGCTGCGCCCGTAGATCGCCTTTGCCGCGCCGCGATCTCCGGCCGTCACGATGGCTGGAATACCCACGTCCCTACTGCTCGCTCCTCGCAATGGACCCGCGGGTTCAGGCTAGCCTTCCCATGAACCCGCGGCACGGTTTCGCATGGAGCCGAATGGATCGATCGAAGACCCCTTCCCATGTATCCGAGACGACGAGCGTGCTCGAGGGTCTCGCCTATTCGAGTGCGTTGGCGGGGTTGGTCGCGGGGGCGCTCGTGCTCGCGGTGCAGTTCGCGCGTGGCGCGGGGATCGATGCGGGGTTGATCGGCCTCGCACTCGGCGGGACGGTGGCGGTCTACAACGTCGACCGGTTGCGCGACACCGAGCGCGACCGTGAGGCTTCTCCTCGGCGCACTGCGTTCGTGGAAAAGCATGGCCGTGTGCTTCGCGGTCTCCTCGTGGGTTCGCTCGTGCTCTGCGCGGTGTGCGCGCTCTCACTCAACACCACCGGTTTCGCGATCTGTGCAGCGGTGCTCGGGCTCGGGCTGCTGCATCGCCGCTTGAAGCGGTTGCGTGGAATCAAGACCGTGTATCTCTCGCTGTGCTGGCTCGCGATCGTCGTCGGGCTGCCCTTCTTCGGGAGCGGGAGTGCGAGTGCGACGGGTGTCGATCTCACGCAGCTCTACTGGGTGGCGTGGATCGTGGGCGCGCCGGTCGTCGCGAACCTCGTGGCCTCGAACCTCGATCGCGCACCGGTGGGTGAATCGGCGAGCCCACGTGCGCGGCGGCGAAAGCTCGGGATCGCGGTGGCGATCGCCGGTCTGGGGTTGGGGTTTGCCGCGGTCGCGCCGGCGTCGTTGCAGCCGCTCGGCGCGATCGCGGGAGCGCAGTTCATCGCGCTTGCCCGCTACCGCGACCTCGAGCGCTACCGCGCCGTGGTGATCGATGGCTCGCTCTTCGTCGGCGCAGTGATCGCGGTGGCGTGGATGGCGTTCGCTCGCGGCTGAAGGCTCGCCGCTACCTCACCAACCAGGCCACGAGGGCAGCGGCCGCGACAGCGGCCACGGCGATCGCGAGCTTCCGCTTCGAGCGCGCATTGCGCCGGGCGAGCTCCGCCTCGTCGATCGGAATGGCGATCACCTGCACGGTCACGTTGTCGGGTGCGCTGTATTCGCCGTTGACGATGTCGACGAGCTTTCGCGTGGCCTCGGCGGGTTCGGTCGAAGCGATGATCGCCGAGACCTTCTCGTCGGGAACGTAGCCGCACAGGCCATCCGAACAGAGCAGATAGACATCCCCCGGCTCGACCTCGAAGCTTCGAACGTCGACCTCGACTTCCGGTTCGGGGCCCAGCGCACGCGTGAGTTCGTTACGCCGCGGGTGCACGGCGGCCTCTTCGGCGGTGAGGTGCCCCATGCGCACCCACTGCTCGACGATCGAGTGGTCGTCGGAGAGCTGTTCGTAACTTCCGTCGCGCAGGCGATAGGCCCGGCTATCCCCCACCCAACCCAGGGTGAGCTTGCCATCGGGTCCGAACACGAGGCCCACACCCGTCGTCCCCATGCCCTGCAGGCTCGGGTCGTCGACGGCGGCCTGGAAGATCGCGCGATTCGATTCCTTCAACGCTTCGCGCATCACTTCTGCGGAATCGTCACCCCCCTGCACGAACACCCGGCCCACGGTTTCGATGCAGAGCCGGCTCGCCGTCACGCCACCGGCGTGGCCCCCCATTCCATCGGCCACGAACCACAGGCGCTCGCCGCGCGCGTTGCGAAACTCGCCACATGCATCCTGGTTCTCGGAGCGCGTCACACCGACATCGGTGAGTGAGGAGCTCGTGAGTTGATCGGTCTCGATCACTAGGGTCTCCGCGGGTTCGAAACCTCGCCCAGCTCCCCGCCGCCTTCGGCGCTTCCGTGAGTGGAGGTGAGCATAGTCGATGCAACACGTGCGCAACGCGACCCCGCTTCGAGAGGCGTATCGTCGCACCGGCAAGAAAGGTTCCGCACTTTTCGTCGCGTTCTCGTCGCCAAGGGCCAGAATGTTTGAGCGTGCGCGAGGGCTTCTGTAGCGTCGAAGCAATGAGCGCTGTTTCGATCGGTTTCATCCACACGCCCCGCGCCGATGCCATCTGGTTCATCGCGCTGCCCTTCATTGCGATCGCGATCGCGCTGCTCTTTCACACCCAGCTCCCCTACGTGGCCCAGGCGTCGATCGCCGTGTGGATCACCGTGCCGCACCACTACGCGGGTTGGGTGCGGGGTTATGGGCTCGCCGAGGATTGGAACCAGTGGCGCACGCGGCTCATCGTGGGGCCGCTGATCTTGATTCCCACCGTGCTCTACGGCTCGGCCTTCATCCCCATCACCCTCGCCATTCTGCTCTTCCTGTGGGATCACCAGCACAGCATGATGCAGCAGTACGGCTTCGCGCGGATCTACGACTTCAAGTCGGGGAGCGGGGCCGCGATGACCGGGCGGTGGGATTTCTGGATGGGGATCATCCTCTACACGAACCTGCTGCTGACGGCGCCGCTCTGGGCCGAGCTGTGGATTGCCGAGCTCTACCGCTGGGATCTCGCGCTCTCGGCCGACGCGATTCGCACCCTGCAGACCACGAGCTACTCGATCACCCTGACCTTCCTGATCGCCTACGGGGTGCACGTCGCACGCAGCGTCGCGGCCGGGCACACCGTGAACCCGATGAAGTACGCCTTCGTGTTCGTGAGCTACGCGCTCTGGTACTACGTGGCGTGGCAGGATTCGTTCCTCATCTACCTCGTGGCGCACCGGCTCATGCACGGCCTCCAGTACATGGCGATGGTGTACTGGTACGTCGAGAAGAAGGAGCAGGTGACGGGGGCCGTGCCGCGCGGGCTCGGGTCGCTGAGCATCGTCCGGTACGTCTTCTACGGCGCGATCTACGCCGCCGTGTTCCACCTGGCGATCGGCGGCGGCTTCAATGAGATGAGCTTCGGCCTCATCACGGCCCTCGAGGGCGACGAAGCAATCAACTTCAGCACCGAGAAGGCCACGGGCTTCTACGCCGCCACCGCGGTCAGCGCCGCTTCGGTGTGCCACTACTACCTCGACTCGTACATCTGGAAGATCCGCGAGACCAAGACGCAAGAGGGGCTGTGATGAAGCTCCTCGATTGGATCGTCAATCAGCGCTTGATCCTGATCATCTACCTCGTGGGTGCGTGGCTGGCGTTTTCGGAGCTTCGGCTCCCCACCGACGCGGCACCTCCCCTCGACAGCCCCGCCGGCTACTTCGACGAGAATACATCGGTCGCCGACGTGAGCGCGGAGATCTATCCCGATCGCGCCCTCACCCTCTACTACCAGGCCTTCCAGAAGTCGCTCTGCACCCAGCCGAAGCGGATCCGCCCCGAAGGTTGCGACCGGATCGGTCCCGTGAAGCCCGGTGAGGTGCGCGAGTTGATCGAACGCGCGGTGAAGAAGGGCAACCGCTCGATCGAAGAGCTGCTCTACAACTACGCGGTCGTGCTCGTGCAGGAAGGGGCGCCGAAGGAAGAGATCGAGGCGGCGGTTCGCAATTGGCGCATCGCGCACCCGACGGCCGACCGCGTCGACCCGCGCGAACTCGGGCGCCCGCGCAGGCCCGCGAGCACTTCGTGAAGTTCTGGCTGATCGCCCCCTGGCTTCCCGCCGAAGAGATGATCGAACTCGCCCGCATGGCGGAGGAGTTCGGCTTCGAAGGCATGATGGGCGCCGATCACGGCTTCGTGCCCGAAACGATGGCGGCCGAGTACCTCTACACCGATGATGGCCGGCCACCGATCCACGGCGGGCTTCCCTACCCCGAGGTGTTCACCACGCTCACCGCGATGGCGATGGCGACCGAGCATCTGAAGCTCTCGCGCGCGGTGTACGTGCTGCCCCTGCGCAATCCGATCGAGGTCGCGAAGGCGAGCGGAACGCTCGCGCGAATCAGCCGCGGGCGCGCGGTGCTCGGTGTGGGCGCGGGGTGGATGAAGGAAGAGTTCGACGTGTACGGCGTCGAGTTCAAGACGCGCGGGCGGCGCATGGACGAGTGCATCGAGGTGATCCGCAAGCTGCAGGAGGGCGGATACGTCGAGCACCACGGCGAGTTCTTCGACTTTCCGCCGCTCGCGATCGGGCCGGCGCCGGATGCACCGGTGCCGGTATACATCGGGGGCGATAGCAAGCTGGCGTTGCGGCGTGCCGCGCGGTTGGGAGATGGCTGGATCGGCGCGGGCAACGACATCGACGAAGTCCAGGGGATCCTCGATCAATTGAACGCGTTTCGCACCGAGTACGGGCGCGCGAACGAACCCTTCGAAGTGGTGTGCCCGGTGATGCAGGTGAACGAGACCGACCGCTTGAAGCAACTCGAAGCGAAGGGGCTCAGCTCGATCTGCTTCGGCTTTGCGGACAACTACGAACTACCGCTGGAGCAGAAGCGCGGCCTCCTGCAGTGGTTCGCCGACAACGTGATGGCGAACTTCGCGAGCTGAGGTGCGTGCGGGCTAGGCGCCGCGCCTGCTGAACGCCTGCACGGCGAGACCGATCACCGCGAACACCAGGGCGAAGACGAAGCGCGGGTCGCCGAGCTGGAACCACGGGTCGAGGGGGTAGGCGATCGTCTTCTCCATCGCGGCGATCTTGAAGTCGTGGATGTTGCTGCCTGCCATCTCGTCGCGAATGCTCTCGGCCTGCTCGAGCAGGTCGCGGCGGCTGCGGTAGCGGACGAGGCCTCCCTGGTCCCAGTCGTTCGCGCCTTCGATCCCCCAGATATCGATGGCGGGCGCGGCCGCCTGGCCGAGCATCACGGGGTGTGCGGCTGAAAGGACGGCGCGACCGAGGAAGGGGGCCGTGTATTTGGCGAGCACCTCCTGGCTGGTTTCCCCGGGTTCAACACCTTCGACCTGCTGTGGCGTGTCGCGCATGTCGATTGCGTTGAGCATCGCGAAATCGTCGCCCGTGTCGGTCCGCATGAAGTGCTCCCACACCGCCATGCGCGCGGGATCGCCCTCGGTGACCTGTTCCACCACTTCGCGGTAGTAGGTGATCTCTTCCTCGGTGAGCGGCCCGCCGAACGACGTGTACCAGGAGAAGAAGGCCATATATAGAAGGACGAGCACGAGCCAGACGCGGCCGCGGAGTGTGCGGAGAAAGGACATGGTCGGGGCCTCCAGGTTATGGCACACGTTATGCCATAACCTGGAGTGCGGAAAGGCCGCGCACCCCTGGGTTCGCGAGGCGGTGGGCTTCTTCTAACGTCTTCGAATGGTTGAGGTTTTCGGGAGCCGCGCGTGACCGCGTCGGAATGCTCGAGGCTGCGCCGTGCGCAGGTGCTGCTGCTCGCGCTGGTCGTGACGCTCGGCGTTTCGGGACGAAGCGAGCGCTACTGGCCGGTGCTCACCTGGCCCGTCTACGCGATGGCGAAGATCGAACCGCCCGGCGAGACCTACAGCGTGCGCTCGTTGCGGGTGCTCGAAGGTGACGGTGAAGAAGAGCGCGAACTCGCGCGGGTGCGACGCGAAACGCTCGTGGTCTTCGATCACAACCGCCTCGCGCGGGCCGTGGTGCGCGGGGCGTTCGCCGAGGAAGCCGGGCCGGAGCGCGAAGCCGATCGCGCGCACGTCGTGCGGCTGCTTGCGCTCGAAGGTGTGATCGAAGGCGAAGACGCACCCGTGACCGTCGAGATCATCGAGACCCAGCTCGCCGCCGACGCGGGTGCGCGACCGGGGCTCACCCTCGAACCCCCCGTGCGTGAGTTCTTGCGCGCGCGTTTCGCGAACCCGTTGGCCGGGGCTGCGCAATGAACCTCTTGCAGCGCATCGATACGTGGTTCACCGCGCCCGAGCCGAACGCCGCGCAGAACATGGGCGTGTTCCGGATCGTGTACACGCTCTTCTACCTCTGGCAGCTGAGTCTGCTCGACCTCCGCAAGATCGCTGGCTTCCCCGAGCACAACGTGTACGAGCTCGTGATCTTCCACGTTCTGCCCTTCGACCTCGGCGTGCGCTTCTTCATGACGCTCGACGTGATGCTGGTGGCTTCGCTCGTGTTGCTTGGCTTTGGGTGGCGGGTGAAGGCGATGACCTGGGCGGTGCTGGCTCTCGGTGTCGTGCGCGAGGCGTATCCGGCTGCGATCCACGTGGAGAGCGCGAACGTCTTCCTGGTGTTCTACATCCCGCTCTTCATGGGGCTCTTCGGGCGCTGGGGGGAGCGGTACTCGATCGAGCCGGCGCGGCCGGATGCGCGTGGCGACGACCATTGGACCCACTTCCTGGGTGCGCGGGCGTGCCTGGTGGTGTTGGCCGCGTTGTTCGTCTCTTCACCGCTCTACAAGAGCTTCCTCGGCGGCACGTGGTTGAGCGAACCGCACCTGCTTACCAACCTGGCTCTCTTGCGCAGCCTCCAGGCCGAAAGCCTCGGGCTGATCTCGAACCCGCTGGCACCGTGGTTGGCCGCGAACCCAGGGGCCGGTTACGCCGCGCAGCTGTTCGTGCTGGTCTTCGAGGGGAGCTTCTTCCTGGTGCTCTTCGGACCGCGGCTTCGCGCACTCTATCTCGCGGCCGCCCTCTTCTTCCACGCGTTGAACGCGCTCTTCCTTGTGGTGACCTTCACGGGGGTGCTCGTAGTGTATGCCCTGTTCGTCGATTGGGAGACGCTGCGGCAGCCGATTGCGCGGAAGCTCCGAGGTCGGACGCGCCCACGACCCAATGCCGCCGTTGCGTTCGGTTCGGCGTTCGTGATCGCCGGAACCTGGTACACGGGCATGCGCGACGCGTGGAACGTGTGGGGGTTCTTGAACTGGCAGAACCCCTTCTTCGTGATCGGGCCGCTCGCCGCGGCGGTGATCGCGCTTCAGGTCGTGCGTATCATGCGCCGTGCCTGAAGCGCGGCTCAGCGCACGAACGCTGAGCGCAACCAGAGCCAGGAGTGGGTGAGGCTCGGTTCGATCTCCCACTGGCAGCGGCGGATGCGGCGCAGGGCGTCGGGCTCGACACTCTTGGCGAGCTCCGTGAGCAGATGCAGCGCTTCGTGCTTGCGGCCCGCCTTCGCGAGGGCGGCAGCCAGAGAGAGCTGCGTGTCTGCGGCGTCGGGCGAGACCGACATCAGCTGACGCAGCAATGCGATGCGTTCGGGGCGCTGCTTGCGCGAGCGGAAGAAGGGGAGCGCGGTCTCGAACGTGCGTTTCGCTTCGCTGGTGCGGCCCATGCTTCGCTCGAGTGAAGCGCGCGCATTCCACGAGGCGTAGTGGCGCGGAAGCTTCTCGGTGGCATCGCGGAAGAGATCGAGCGCCTGCTGCTTGCGCCCATCGTTCATGAACGCCCGCGCGGCGCGCTGGTAGCTATCCCAGGCATCGAAGGTCTGCTTGCGCGCGGCGAGTGACGGGGCGAGCAGGGCGTGGATCTCCGCGCATTCCGGTTCGACGACGAGGATGCGCCGCAGCAGCTCCGCGGCGCGCTTGTGCCGACCACGTCGCTGGGCATCGCGGGCTTCGCGCAGGATGCGTCGCCGATCGTAGACGTCACTCTTGCCGAACCAACCCAATGGCGTCTCCCTTCGCGCGTGGGTGTGCCAAAGCCCGAGGCTCGGGCCGACACGCGCTCAGGGGGTGCATCGGCCAAACGCCTGAGCGCGGGTGTGACGGCGATCACCGTCCGCCGAGGGAGGCCGCCGTGAGGCGCCACCCGCTTCAGCGGCGGTCCAGCCGGATGTCCTTCAGGCTCCGGATCTGTCGCGCCAGGCCCAGACCGCCGGCTCGTTCCGACGCCTCCTCGAGGCCCTCACCGAAGAGCTCCTCGAACGTGTCACCGGCGCGCAGATCGCTGAAGTCGAGATCCGTCAGTGCCTCGATATCCGCGATCGATACCTGAAACGTCCCGAAGTCGTCTCCACCGAAGGCCTCGAGTACCTCGAGGTTCATGTTGGAGGCCAGGATGTCGCGCTGGCTCAGGAGATAGCCGTCGGCGACGATCCGACCGCCGGAGCGGTACGCAATGATCTTCCAGAACTGCCGTGGAATGCGTGCGCTCTCGCCGTCGGGGCTGTCGAACAAGGGATCGTCGGCGCGAAACACCGGCCCCGTGAAGACGCTGAGCTTTCGGTTCGCCGCGCGGGCGTTGTCGAGGTAGTGATCCTCGAGCCCCGCCCAGCTCTCATCGTCTTCGTTGAGGTGCTTGTGTTGAGGCGACGAGTTCGTGTAGTGGAACGTATCGTCGTTGCCGGCCATCGCCTGATCGCGATCGTTTCCCCATGCGGCGTCGAGGCGTCGCACCATGTGGCCCTTGTCGATCAGGTTGTTGCTGTAGAGATCGTTTCCGATCTGTTCGCTCGACGGGATTCGGGTATCGAACACCCAGTTCGTTCGGCCGTCCTTGCGGCGGATGTTGTGAAGCTTGCGCCCGTGGATGTTGCTCGCGGTGTAGCGCGCCAACCTCCGCGCCGGGTTCATCCTGACCGTGAAGGTGTGGTAGTCGAGAGTCGTCCCATCCTGTTCGGTCGAACCCTGGCGTAGCTCGGGCAGGTCGATTCGGAAGCGTCCATAGCCGAGGAACGCCGGGTCGAAGCCATCGCGATTGTCGTAATCGCGATCCATCGCCGCTTCGAGCAGCCCGCGATCTTCGTCGCCCTCCGATTCGCCGAGCCGCCCGAGCAACCGGCGCAGCAGGGCCGCCAACGAATCATCGCCATCACCCCGCCTGCCTGCATCGGGCCCTGTTCCACGGGGGCGGCCGACACCGGGGAGGATCGTGTCGAAGTCGGGCGCGTTCTCGAAGCAGCCCTCGAAGAGCGCCTGCTTCGACGCACTCCAATCCCCGGAACGATCTCGCAGCTCGGCCACGATGCTGCTGATGCGCACGCCCTCGTTGGCCACCCACTGGATCCGATCGATGAACGCCCGGTCGCCATTCCAGACGACATCTCCCCGGAGCAGGATGTCGCCATCTTCGTTTCGCTTGGGTACCGCGGAGTGATGCAGTGCGGCCAGCTGCCAGTCGACGTTGTACACCGGCGACCCGGACGAGCCCGGTTCGGTATCGGCTTCGTAGTGGAGGAAATGCCCGACCACATCGAGGATCTTGTTCTGGCGAAGGACGACCTTCTGATCCTCGCCTCTCGGGTGCTGAATGATGTTCACCGCCTCACCCACCGTCGCCTTGCCCGAATCGCCGATGAGCGGCGTCCATCCGAGGTCTTTGAGCCTTCGGTTCTCGCTCCGTTCCTCGACGGCGACGAGCGAGAAGTCGAGACCCCGATCGGTCTCGAAGAAGCGACCGGGGTCGAGCTTGAACTCGACCCGCTGCCCCGTGCGCCCCTTTCGGTCCTCCCAGTAGAAGAACTCGACCGTACTGGGACGCGCTTCTGCTGCACTCTCCAGCACGTGATTGTTGGTGAGGAGGAGAACCGGCGATACGAGAAAGCCCGTGCCGTAACCCGCAACGCGGCCGGCGCCGTCCCGAATCACCACCCGACCGGTCGAATGCGTCAGCGCCGCACCCTCGTAGAGCGTGGTGGCGCTCGTGAGTTCATTGTCTTCGAGAATGCGCTCGAAGGGGTCGAAGCCCAGGGGCTCCTCACCGGTCCACTGCTCGATTTCGCGCGCCTCGCTCGCAAAGCCCTTGCTCTTCAACCGGTGGATGAAGCGCTCTGGAGTATCGATCTCCTGCCACGCGCGTTCTCCGCCTTTGCGTTTGCCGGTTTCCTGCTCGATGGCTTTTCGCTTGGCTTCGCACTCCTCGTACCGCAGCTCGCTCGGTTTGATCTGTTCGAAGAATCTGGGGTTGATCATGGGCACTCCTTCACGCTGGCGGGGTCGCGACGGTCGAGCTGCGTTTCGAGAACCGAGAGTACACTCTGCCAGCGAAATGAAATGTGAATTCGTTCACACTGCGCCGCGTCGGGGGTCGGGGTGGACGACTCGCGCGGGTCGAACACACAAACGTTCCATCGCGATCACACGAATGTGACAATCTGGGCGGAGCGGCCCGTTCGTGGGGCCGCTCGCCACCTACTGGGCGACGGGAACGAAGAGGAAGTCGCCTTCTTCGTGGCCCGCATTGGAGATATCGCCGTACTGCGGCGATTGGCGGGAGTTCACCAGGACGCCCTTGCGGAGCTTCGCGTAGAGCTGCACGCCATCGAGCACTTCATCGTTGTTCGCCAGCGCACCGATCAGGAAGCGCGCGAATACCGAATGGCCCGAACCGCCACCATCGCGCACGGGCTCATTTGCGCCCGAGGTGAGCGCCGTGCGGGCCCGGCGACGAGCGAGACGCGCCACCGCCTTCGCATCGCTGCTCTTCGCAGCCGAGATCCCGCGCGTGAGCGTGCCCGAGTAGCAGCTATCCGAAACCACGAGCACGTGCTTCGCCTTCATTGCGCGCAGCGTGGAGGCCAGGGTCGTGTTGGGAATCCACGAAGCCGGGTCGTCGAGGGTTCCGTCGACGCCGAGCCAGTAGCCCTCTTCGGCTTCGTCGTCGACGATCCCGTGGCCCGCATAGAAGACGAGCAGGTTGTCATTCTTGCCGAGCAGCCGGCGATAGCGCGCGAAGGCCCGCATGATCTCCGAACGCGTCACGTTCACGAGCACCTCGGTGTTGAACCCGTAACGGCTCGAGAGCAGGCCCGCGAGCGCGTTGGCGTCGTGCACTGCCGTCGAGAGCGGCGGCAGGCTCGCGTAGCCGTTGTTGCCGATGATGAGTGCGTAGTAATCGCCGAAGTCGACACCGGTCGGCGCCTTCGTGGCCTTCGGCATCGCTACCGGCGCGAGGATGGGCGAGCTCACCGTTGCATCGAGCACCACGAGGGCCTCGCGGGAGGCGCGATGGCCCTGTGCGGCCGAGCGGCGATACCAGTAGATGGCCTTCTCGGTGCTCCGTTCCGCGCCACGCCCCGTCATGTGGAGATAGCCGAGGTTGAACTGCGCCTGGGTCTCGCCGCGTTCGGCGCGTTCGCGCCAGTGGAGGTAGGTGTCTTCCCTGAGGTGGGAGGTGGGGGGTGTCGCGACGCAAGCTGCTGCCTGGGACGCAATGAGTATCCCGATGAGTCTCGAACGATTCTTCATCGTGAAGCTCCTCATTCAGTCAGCGAAGGAAGGAGGCTGTAGGCGTACTGGACTCGCAGACCGATGTGCCCGGTGACGCTGTTCTTCGGGTCGAAACTGTGGACGCGTTGGTTCGTATTGCTTTCGACGCCCAACCGAACCTCCGCATCGTGACCGCCGCTGGGTATACGTGCCGTCATACCCATTTCGAGGAGCGCACTCACCGCGCCACGCCTCCAGACTTCCACGGGTAGCTGCACGCCGAACAAGAAGGAGTCGATATCGTCGACGTTCTGCTCGAGCACGCGCGCACCGCCCTGACCCGCGTTGAAGGTGCTCTCGTAGTCGAAATCCAACTCCTCGCGGTGGAAGGCGAACTTGATTTCGCCCCACGCTCGCAACTCGGGGATCGGGATGGGCATCGCGATACCGCCACCGATGTCCCAGGCCAGATCGCGCTCCCACTCGACCTTCTCGTCTTGGGTGATGTTGCCGAACGTCGTCCGCGGGGTTTTCCCGTGGTCGTTACCCACCTCGACCCCACCCTCGAGAAAGAGCACCAGCTTCATGCCCGTGAGCTCGGGACCGAAGATGCGCCCGCGAATCGCGCCGCCCGTCACCGAGCCCTTGCCCGAATCGAGATCGGGCGCTTCGCTCGCCCCCGGCGGATCGAGTTCGACGAAGTCGACACCACTTCGC
The DNA here is from genome assembly GCA_028278345.1 of Myxococcota bacterium. GTDB lineage: Bacteria > Myxococcota_A > UBA9160 > UBA9160 > UBA4427 > DUBZ01. Next base: position 84,862 of record JANQEL010000235.1, on the reverse strand, counting down.
ACCTCGCCAACCTGAAAGGCACCGCTCACGGCGGCGCCCAGCAGGGGACCGCGTTCGTCGACGATATGGAGAACGGGAGACGAGTATCGCTCGAACGCCTGGCTCACGAAGCGACCATTGGGCGTTTGCGCTTCGTAGAAGCCCTCTTGCTGAAGCCCGGTGATCCGCGCGTTGCCGCGCCGATCGGTCTTTCCCGTTGCGACGGCAATTCCGGAGCGCACGTCGACGATCTCGATGGGCGCGCCCGCCACGGGGCCATCGCGAAACAGGACGCGGACGATCGTGTCTTCGGCATGTGCCGGGGATACGGCGAGCAAGAACAGCGCGAGTGCCGGCACGAAAGGGGTAGACAGCAGCTTCACCATCTGCTTCCTCCCAGAGCTGCGAGGCAGAGAGATAGGTTACACAGCCTCGCGACGGGGAAGCGTGGAACGTTCGTGCGCGAATTCGACAAACTCGTGCACGTCTTGAACACCGTGGGATGCATCCCGCGGTGTCTCGAAGCTCAACCGCGGATGCGATCCGCCAGCCGCTCCATCCCGAGTTCCTTTGCGAGGGAGTAGGCGAATTGCAGCTGCTCTTCGCTCTCGGTGAGGTCTTCGGGGTTGCCGCGTGCGGCGAGTGCGCGGCCGAGATCGTAGGAGCCGCTCGCCACCATGGGTTGTGCGCCCATGTCGTGATCGACCTCGAGACCTTTGCGGTAGAAGTCGATGGCCGCGTCGAGATCGCCGGTGACCTCCGCGCAGAGCCCGCGGTAGCGATCGACCGAGCCGTAGGCCACGAGGCATAGGCCCAGCACGACGAAGCGATCGGGCAGCTCGGCGAGTTCTTCGCCCACGCGTTTGGCGAGCTTTTCGTCGCCCATCATCTGCGCGGCATCGGCGAAGCAGGCGAGCACCATGGGGAGGTAGTCGCGGTGGCGCGGCTCGAACTTCGAACGCACGAGAGGCCCCGCTTCGCGCTTTGCTTCTTCGAATTGGCCGCTGCTTGCGAGTGCGAGGGTGAGCGGTGAATGCCAGGCGATCAGGCCTTCGGCGGCATCGAGGAAGGCTTTCATGCTCGAAGCCACCTGCGCGGGATCGCCTGCCGCGAGGCCAATCACCGCGAGCTGCACGGCCGCCATGCTGAGGGCGAGCTTCGGGTTCGAGTGCTTTCCCTGCTCGAACTGCTCCTGGATCATGCTGCGCGCTTCTTCGAAGAGGCCGTCAGAGAGAGCGAGCGTCGTCTTCATGGCCGAGACCCGCCAATCGAAGAGGCTCAAGCGATGGGTGCGCGCGATGGCGTGCAGCTCGCGCAGTTGGCGTTCGTAGGCGCTGCGATCGCCGCGCACCAACGCCTCGAAGGCGACCTGCCGGAGCACGAGCCCCTTCACTAGCGGCGGCACCGGGCGGCGGTGGGCCAGGCGGTCGGCTTCTTCCACCAGCGCCAGGCACTCTTCGCGGCGGTTCGTCCAGCCCAGCGCATCGGCGCGCACCACGAGCGCGTCGCAGAGCAGGCTCGCGTCGTCGAGTTCGCGTGCGAGCGCCAGCGCTTCTTCGCTGGCCGCAAGCGTGCGCTCGCTATCGCTCAGGTAGCCGAGGCGGGCCACGCCGATCAGCAGTTCGAGGCGCACCTTCTTGTCGCGATCGCCCAGGCGCTCGACGGCTTCGTTCAGGATGGCGATCTGGTCGGCATCCACCGCGTCGTACTCGTCCACCGTGGTGGGCCCGAGGGCCGCGCTGGCAAAGATGATGGGATCGTCGAGTTCGCGCGCGAGTTCGCACGCCTCGACGAAGCGCGGCGCGGCTTCGCGCCCTTCGCCGCGCAGCACGAGCGCATTGCCGAGCTCGACCAGGCAGCGCGCGTGATCGGCCGTGTAGTCGCGATCGTTCTCCGCGGGGGCGGGCAGTGCGAGGGCTTGTTCGAAGTGCCCCACTGCGTCGTCGAAGGCGAGGCGGCGCGCGGCATCGCGCGCGGCTTCGAAGGTGTGGGCGAAGGCCTCGCCGTGGCCGATCAGGCTTGCGGCCCTCTGCGCGTGGTAGGCGAGTTCGCCCAGGCGATCGCGTGGGCCCTTGCGGGTGGCGAGCAGGCCCGCGATGACGCGTTGGTGCAGTGCGGGGCGCCGGGCGGCGGGGACCTCTGCGAAGAGCACCTCGGGGATCAGCCCGTGCACGAAGCGCAGGCCGAAGCCTTCGTGCTCGCGCTCGAGGATGCGCAGGTCGCACGCTTCGGCGAGGGCGTCTTCGATCTCAGTGGGAGACCAACCGAGGCCGGCAGCGAGTGTTGCGCTTTCGAACTCGCGGCCGAAGAGGCAGGCGAACTCGAGCAGGGCGCTGCAGCGTTCGCTCGTATCGTCGAGCAGGCGGCGCAGGGCACCGCGCAGGCCGACGTGACGCGGATCGGAGCCACTGCCCTCACGCCCGGCGTCGCGCGAGCGCAGCAGTTGTTCGAGGAAGAGCGGGTTGCCGCCGGTGCGATCGAGCAGCGCCGCCGTTTCGGCTTCGCCGAAGCCCTCCCCCGCGCGGTCGTGCACGAAGGCCTCGACCTCTTCGCGCGAAAACTCGGCCAGCTGCACGGGCGACTTCGGCCGCAGCGCCACGATGCGATCGAGTTCATCGTGGATGCGCTCGGCATCCGGCCCCTCGCGATAGGCGGTGGCGAGCAGCACACGCTCGTTCTTCAGCTCTTGCAAGAGATACGCGAGGAGCTGAATGGAATCGAGATCGGCCCGGTGCAGATCGTCGAGCACGAGCAAGAGGCCCGAAGCCTTGCTGGCATCGCGAATCCAGTCGGCGATGGCATCGCGTACGCGGTAGCGCGCACCCTGATCGAGATCGCCCGGGGCATCGGGATTGCTCTTGAAGCCGAGGGCCGAGCCGAGCTCGGGGATGGCCTGGGCCACCGCTTCGGCACCGAAGCCCAGGCCGCGCTTCAGTGCGGCGGGGCCTTCGTTCTCAAGAGAGCCACGTAACATGCGCGACCAGGGTCGATAGGGAGAAGCGCCCGGCCCTTCGATGCAGTGGCCTTCGAGCACGACGGCGCCACCGGCCCGCGCGCGTTCGACCAGGCGAGCCAGCGTCATGCTCTTGCCGATGCCGGGCGGGCCGTGGAGGAGCGCGAACTCGGCGTTGCCGTTCAGCGCGTGGGCGAGGCGCTCGTCGAGAGCGGTGAGGATGTCTTCGCGGCCGACGTAGGTGGTTTGCGGTGTGGCGGCGGCGGTGGGTGCGGATTCGGGGACATCGCCACCGGTGACATCGAGCCGAAAGCGGTAGCCCTTGCGCGCGAGGGTCTGGATGGCGCCCTTGCCCTCGGCCTCCTTCGCGAGGGTGTTGCGAAGGAGGGAGATGGCGCGGTGCACCGAGCCGCGTTCGACGGAGGTATCGCTCCAGCAGGTGGTGAGGAGTTCATCGACGGGGACGACCCGGTGGCGGTTGCGCACGAGCACGGTGAGGACATCGAAAGCCTTGGGTTCGAGGGAGAGGACCTCACCGCGATGGCGAAGTTCGCCTGCGGAGACGTCGAGGGTAAAGGCGCTGAATGCGTACTCGGTTGCCAACGGGTGCCTGGGGGTGGGCGATCGGGGGGCGGGGGAGGCCCCTCGGTCGCGGCAGCTGGGTAAGGGGGAGAGAGTACGAAAGGTGGGGCTCCTAGGCGAAACAATGGGGCGTAAGTGTACGCGCGGGCACGCTTCACGGCGTTGTCACAGGTGGGCCCGGGGCCCGTTCGAGTGGCACGAAGCCCGACAAGCGAGGCGCTTCGGGAGCGTCGCCCTCCGGTGTCGAGGTCGACTCATGTCGACGGTCAGGCGCTAACCAGGCGGCAGAAGGTGTGCAACGACCGGTGGGGAAACCGCGCTCAGGCGGCTAGAGATCGAACCACTCGATCCGTCGTCGCAGCCAGCCACGCGAGACGCCGAGCGTCTTGGCCGTGGCGGTGACATTCCAGTCGTGGCGATCGAGTGCGGCCTTGAGGCGTGAGCGTTCTTTCTGATCGTGCTGTGAGCGGGAGCTAAACCGGCGCTCGGTATCACGTAGCGCGGCCTCAGTATCGAAACGATCGAAACTCGACTTCGTTTCGCTCGAAGCCACGATGGCACGAATGCAAGCCAGAAGCTCCTGAACGTTGCCGTTCCAGCCGTGGGTCTCGAGCATCGCCCAGGCGTCTTCGTCGAGATCGAACCGCCCTCGCGACGATTCCGCACCCAGCCGTGTCAGCTCGCGGGAGGCGATCGGCCGGACGTCTTCCTTGCGGTCGCGAAGGGGAGCGAGTTCGATGCGAGTACCGCTCAGGCGAATCCACAGACCTTCCATGAATTCGATCCCCACGACATCGATCGCCGGGTCGAACTCGGACTCTACGATCAGTCGGACATCGAGCTGGGGAAGGTCCTCGATCGCCGAGAGCAAGCCGCTTTGGAGGGCCTGTGAAGCTTCGGTGATGTCTTCCAGCACGAGAGTCCCCCGCTTTGCCGACTCGGCCAGGCGATCGACGAAAGCAGCTTCGCTCGAACCACCCTTTTCCAGCCGCTCTGAGAGCTCACGGCAGTTCGCAACGACGAAGGCCCCCGTTCGCTTCGAGGCCGAATGAACCAGGCGCGATACGGCGGACCGCCCGGTGCCAGACTCTCCAACAACGAGGAGGGCGCGCATCTGTGGAGCGAACTCCGCAATCAGCTTCCGGGCTTCGACCATCGAGGAGCTCCATCCGATCATTCGCTGGGCGATGGAGTTGCTGGAATCGCCGAGGATCGTCCCCGCACGTTCGGCACGCGCTTCGAGTGCTTCGACCGTGGCCTCAACGAGTTGCGTGAGATAGTCGGGGCGTTTGACGACGTAGTTCGCCGCACCAGCACGGACAGCTTTGACCGCATGTTCTGCAAGGTCGTCAGCAGTGACGAAAACGATCGAGGATGGGAGCGCGTTCTCGGTGAGCCACTGCTGAATCTCGAAGCCATCGCCGTCTGGAAGGGTCATGTCCAGCAAGACGACGTCGTAGTCCGACTCTCGTAGTAGGCGCAGGGCGGCTTCTTGTGTGCCTGCATGTTCCGACTCGATACCAACCTTCCGGAGAGACGCTCGCATCAGTCGCGCGTGAGCCAGATCGTCCTCGACGATCAGGACCTTGTGGGCAGCTTCCGGTTCGATCGGGTGCGGCATCATAGAACTCATCCTTGTCTACAGACGAACGACTGGCAGCATGCGTTGTCAATATAGATTCGGCACTCGCTTGACAGCGTCGAATCTCAAGTCGCCGTAGCTGGCCTTGAAACGGCTCCGATGTCGAATCCTAGAGTCCGGACCACCGCGACGAAACGGCCGATCTCGGCCGTTCACGCAGAAGCCATGTAGAAGGGCCCGTATTGCCGATGCTTTCGACAACATGCTCCACCGCGGGCTTTGCAACTCCCAAGACTTTGGGTCCTAGTCCTGCGCGTGGTTAATCGATAATGGCTCCATCTACCACGCTCACGGTTCGCTCTGCGTAGGCCGCGACATCCGGGTTATGTGTAACCATCAGAATCGTGATCCCCTGCCCGTTCAGCTCTCGAAGGATGCTCATGACTTTCTGGCTAGCTTCCTGGTCCAGCGCTCCAGTGGGCTCGTCTGCAAGTAGAATTAGAGGTTGCACGACGAGCGCGCGGGCTAGAGCGACTCTGAGTTGCTCGCCGCCGGACAGCTCTTCCGGCATACGGTCCGCGAGACCTGCAATTCCTAGACGCTCCATTTCCGCAATCGCTCTGGATCGAACTTCATCGGATTTGAAGCCGTCTAGATCTAGCGGGAACCCGACGTTCTCAGACGCCGAGAGATCCGGGAGCAGATTGAACAGCTGATGGACCATTCCAATGTCGCGACGGCGCATCACAGCTAACTCTGACTCGGTCATCCCTCGAAGTGACCGCCCATCCAACTTGACCTCACCCTCGCTGATCACGCAGAGCCCTGCGACCGCGCGAAGCAACGTAGATTTCCCACTCCCGCTCGGTCCGTTTATCGCCAGGAACTCCCCTGCAGCTACTGAGAGATTCGCGCCTCGCAGAGCTTCGATCTCGACTCTTCCGCGCCTGTACTCGACGTGAACGTCGATCATTTCGACTCGCGGGGGAGCTACATTATCTACTTCTCGAGATCTCATGAGTTCACCTGGTAATCACGAAGATGAGGATCGAACTCCCGCAGACTGGCTTTGAGACGAAGCTCTAGGCTCCATGCGCTCCTAGTTGCACCCCTGTTGATCGCAAGGAAAACGACGTGAACACCCGCGGTCCAGTCACAATCCTTCTAATCGTATGCATCTGCCTATCGGCTCGTGCAGAATCGGTAGCAGAGGATGCCCAACCGCCCCACGTAGCGGCCCCGGATATCGAACAGACTGTGCGTCGCGCGTTCGACAATCTCTACGGATTCAGCTCGATCCAAGATGTCACCTTCACCGCGCACACGTCGGATCAGGAATTCCAACGTTCCGCCCAAGTGATTCGACAGTCGGCGAGTGTGGGCCTCAACCGGATGTTGGTCAGATTCGGATATCCGCAAGAGATGCGGGACTTGGGAATCCTGCTCAGGGAGCGTCCAACTTTCGAGTACGACGTATTCGTATATCAGCCTTCCCTCAAGAAGGTGAGACGAGTCTCGCTGTACCAGCGGGGAGATCGCTTCTTTGGAACCGACCTGGCGTTTGAAGATCTTGAGGGCAAGCGAGCGCCACAGTGGAAACCTAGGTTCTTGCGAGAGGATTCTCTTGATGGTCGGCCAGCTCTTGTAGTTGAACTAACACCTAACGGCTTTCCGAGTGCCTATGCCCGATTGATAGCTTGGTTCGACCGAGAGTTGCCGACTATTTCGAGAATCGAGTTCTACAAAGGTCCCGAGCTGCTTAAGACGGCAAGGATCCCGACGGAGAATGTCATTGAGAAGGATGGGTTCTACATCCCGACGCGGATGGAATTCTCTTCAGGTGCAGGAACAATGACGGTACTGGAAGTTTCTCGGATTGAGCTATTGGAACGTGTTCCGACTGAACGATTCACGACTACCGCATTGGAGTTTGGCGACACAAAGAGAGACGCGCGAGGACTACGATGACCGAAGAGCGCACATACCTTCGGAGTACTCAGGATCGGGTATCAGATGAACTCGAGAACGTGCGCCGTCTAGTGACGGGAGAGTTCTCGGCGTCTCGCCTGGCGGGAGTTCACGGGTTGCCGGTGGGAACGTCCGGCAAGCTTCTGCGACCGCAAGTCCTATTTCTGTGTGCCTTGCATGCCAGCAGGAACTCCGCGGCGACCGACTGGGATTCGGCGCGCCGGGCGGCGCTAGCAATCGAAATCGCTCACGTTGGAACGCTCTACCACGACGACATAGTCGACCGTTCCGACATCCGTCGCGAGAGCCCCTCGACGCACCGAAAATGGGGGGTTCGTGTCGCCTCCGTTGGCGGAGCTCACCTCCTCGTTCATGCGAACGCGCTATTTGCTGCACTCCCCGACCCACTGCCAGTCTGGTGGGGTCGAACCTCTCTGGACGTTTCGGCTGGCCAACTTCAAGAGATGGAGACCGCGGGCGATCTATCTGTTTCTGTCACTTCGTACATCGCGATGGCACGGCGAAAGACTGGCGCTCTCTTCGAGCTTGCAGCCAAATGTGGTGCCTGGTGCGGCGGAGCGCGGAACGTAAACGCATTCGGAGAGATCGGCTCACACCTTGGTACGGCGTATCAGCTGTGCGATGACCTACTCGACTTCGTCCAATTCGATCCGCGGGCGAGGCCGAGCGCAACAGACCTGCGAAATCGTTTCTACTCCTTGCCGATTCAACTCGCTGCGCGATCAGGGACTCCTGAGGGCCAGGAGCTGACTGGAATTCTTGAGGATGATGGTCGGCCTTTGCCTCTAGAACGATCACGCCGCGTAGTTGAACTTGCGATCTCGGCCGGTGGGTTTCACAAAGCCGAGAGAATCGCAGCATCTGAAAGGCAGGAGTTCTTGAAAGCGATCGATCGCCTCCCGGCCTCAGGCCCCCTTTCTAATCTCACCCACCTGATGGACACGTTCTTTCAGACAACCCTGCCGTGTGTTCGGAGCTCTGCGAAGGAATGAAGCTAGACGCCATCATAGTCGGCGGCGGACCATCAGGAAGCGCTGCAGCGATTCGGCTCGCTACTGCGGGATCCCGGGTCTTGCTGGTGGACAGATCATCCTTCCCCCGGGACAAGGCCTGTGGTGACGGTCTGTTCCCAGAGGCCGTGCGACTGGTCGAATCACTGGGGATCGATCTCGGCGAGGCTCCCAGGATTTCTCGGGTTGTTACCAAGTCGACAAGTGGCAACGCTACGGCCGAGTTCGAACTTCGCAATAGTTACCCGGGGGCTGTTGTGCCTCGTCAGTTTCTCGACGGCGAGCTTCTCCGCGCCGCCTCCAAAGCCGGAGCGGAGGTTCGACAGATGACCACCGCCGAGTCACTCGTCGTTGACGGTGACGTAGTTCGCGGCGTCCGAATGCGAACACCCAACGGCGCCCTAGAGACGGCCTTGGCCCCGGTCACGATTCTGGGCGAAGGGTCGGTAGGCTCGCTACGTCGCCAAGCGCCAGTACGTCAGGCAACCGTCTCTCACGTGTGCTTCGCCGCACGGCGGTACTGGCACGGCGTCGAATTCCCCGGCGAGTCTCATAGTTTTGAGATGCACTTTCCTCTCGAGGCCCTCGGTATCCCCATCGTTGGATATGGCTGGGTATTTCCGGTGGGCGACGGCCTCGCGAACGTCGGAGCTGGCTACTTCTCTAGACCGCAAAGCGCACCGAATCTTCGCGTCTTGCTTCGGGAGTTCGAGCGGAAACTAGTCCTGCGGGATCCGAGATTCGCCCATGCCGAGCCGATCGGCCGAGCAGTCGGAGCGCCGATTCGAATCGGCGGCAGCGCACGCTCGAACTGCGGTGCCGGAATACTGGCGGTAGGTGACTGCGCCGGAGTGGCAAATCCATTCACCGGCGAAGGGATCTCCCAAGCTCTAACCACTGGAGGTCTTGCGGCATCCGCAGTCATAGATCACTTGGAGACCGGCTCCGATCTGGACCACTACGGCGCCTCACTGCTTCGCTGGAATCGCACGTATGACCGTCTCTCCGACAAACTGACTCAGGCACATCAGAGCACCGCCCATCTTTCGCGGGAAATCATCCCGATGTTCGGAAGAAGCTCTAGCGTCGCGCGTTCCGTATTTCGAATGCTCGAAACCGAAGTTAGAAGCTCTAAGTCAGCAAGTTCGATCTCAGCAGACAGCCGAGTCGAGGAACTAGCAAGAATCGCGGTCGATCGCGCAGTCGAACTGAGTTCCCGCGAGCGTCCGTTCTTTTCCGACCTGATCCGCGAGATGCTGCAACTCCCGGATTGCCCACCCCCGCTCGCGACCGTCTACTACTCCATCCGAACCGCGGGGTGTCAACATCTCGACTTGCATGACGATGATCATCGAATCGCTAGGTCTCTCGAACTTCTTCGAATTGCAACTTTCGCCATCGACTCCGTTGAGATCCGGCAACTCTCATCGACCGACGACTCGCGAGGCGGCGATTGGGCGGAGTCGTACTTCACGCTCGGACTCGCTGATCGAGTACTCGCTCGGATGTTCTCCCAGTTAGCCAGACTCCGCGAATCGTCGCGGATAGCAGCCAGCAGGGAGGTTCGGGGCGCTTACCATGAGCTCGCGAGCCTCAGCCTGGACAGGCTCAGTCCAGACGAAGGGCTTCGCAATCGGCTGCTTGTGCATACAGCTGCCCGCGTTGCCTTGCACGCATCGAACCGTTCTTCGCATTCATTCGAGTGGGTGCGAGCGTTGGCGGATGAGTACGCTCGTACCAAACAATCGATTTCGCTTTTTCGCGACCAGTTCGATGATGTGTCCCGAACATAGGGAGGGCATCCGTTTTGCGACGACGAAGAGTCACTCGACGCAGCCATCTTCGCCGTGCTATTGCGCTCCTTCGCCACTCAACGATTCCCTTCGTCTTTCGCCACAGAATTCGATTCAGCCTCCTCGTTCTATCTGTTTCATTGGGCGTGGCAACGATCGCGGCAACACGCGTTATCGTCGATTCGGCCGTCGAATCTGTCGCAAGAGCCGCCGCCCCCTCTGCCTCGACGACGGACCTTCGAGTAGCCAACGGCTTCGCCGGAGTGCCTGAACAGCTCCTCGAGGTAGTTCGAGCACAAGACGGGGTCGCAGATGCCCAAGCGATCATTCTGGGGCAAGCAGTCCTGCGCGAAACGCCGATTGCGCTTGTCGGGCTGGACCTACTCGGTGGCGACCGAATCCATCTTGACGATGGAATCCGGGACAACCCGGACTTTCGGGTGTGTCAGGAATCCGATTTTCTGCTTCGATCAAACGCGATCGCCATTCCCAGCGAGCTTGCACACGACTGGGGTGTCGAGCTCTGCTCGACGATCCGCGGTGAGCTTCGTTCAGGAATCAAGGAACTCTTTGTTGCGGGCGTGTTCGCACCGAATCTAGTAGGAGCCGGGTTCGACTCTGACTTCGTGATAATGGACCTTCCGCGCGCCCAGTTACTACTGGAACGCGCCAGTCTCGTTGATGCAATCGACGTTCGACTCGATCGAGATGCGATTGACGTGAACGGTGCTTCGTCTCGAATTGAGATGCTCGTCGGCAACTACGGAACGGTCATCTGGAGCGGGTCCGAATCTCCCGAAATTCGGAACATGCTTTTCAATATTCGCCTGATTTTGGGAGTGGCGGGTAGCCTCGCTCTCGTTGTCGGTGCGTTGATCATATTCAACGTGATGTCGATGTCGGCATCAAATCGAAAACCCGTACTCGATATGATGGTTGCGCTCGGCGCTACACCACGGTCTCTGCTGGCCCTGATGGCAATGGAGTCGCTGCTAATCGGGCTTCTTTCGTCAAGTCTCGGGATTGCGATTGGACTTGCAATCGCAAAGCTCGCGTCATCTGTATTCCGTGGCGCGATCGCAGCATTGTACTTGCCGCTTCAATCGTCGGTATTCACCGTCACGAACGAGACAATCGCAATCGGATATGGATGTGGGGTTCTGCTCACCCTTTGCGCAGCGGTTTCACCCGTTCGAAGCGCATCAGATATCGGCAGCGGGCTCCGAGTAACCTCTCCCTCGGTCTCTCGCGCTGCAAAGAGTGCTCGATACGCAAAGTTTGGCGCCGGCCTGCTTACTGTTGGCGTTCTGTCGAGATCCCTTCAGCTTCGTGAGCTCGACGCCGAGGTTCTGGGGGGCCTCGTTACCGTGGGTGCTTGTCTCGTGTTCTTGGGCTTCGGCTTGCTGATTCCAAAGCTGTTGCAGTGGGCTCGTAAGCCTGTGTCTCGAATCCTTGGGCGAAGCTCCTGTATCCAACTCTCGATAGCATGGCGCACGGTCACGGCAGATCCGACGAGAAGTGCTGTAGCCATTGTGTCCATAATGGCTGGTGTTTCGTACTTCCTCATGACCGTGGGAACGGTTGGGAGTCTCCGAGAAGGCGTCCTGTCATGGCTACGTTCGACTCAGCAGTCCGAGATCGTTGTCGCATCTCGTGGTGACGTCGGCTTTCTCCCGTCGAGTCGGGCTATACCCGGCGCCGTCGAATCGAGACTAGCCTCGATTCAAGGCATTTCATCCGTTGAGGCGTACCGCCTTGTCGCTCAGCCCTTCTTGGATCGGTGGGCCGTTGTTGTAGCAAGGGACTCTGACGGATTGACGGACCCCGACCGGTATTTGATCAAGGCGGGCAACATCACGTCCCACGATCAAGGACTGCGCTCGGGCACTCACGCGATCATCAGCGAAACGTTGGCGGTCAAGCACGGACTCGACCCTGGCGAGATTCTGGAGGTTCGCTCCCCGAGTGGTCGAGTTCGACTCGAAGTCGCAGCTGTGGCTATTGACTACAACTCCGATTTGGGCTCCATCATCGTTTCGAAGGATCGCTTCGCTCGCTTGTGGCTTGATGACAGCGCGAACGCATATCACGTATGGACTAGCAAAGGCTACGAACCACAAGAGGTCATCGCTCGAATCGAAAGCACTCTAGGCGGTGAGTTCGGCGTTTCAGCGCAGGCAATCGAAGATGTGATACTGGCCGCAGAAGAGATCGTAGACTCTGCCTTTTACGCGGGCTACGCGCTGGTGTTTGTCGCTGTAGTCGTGGTGGTCGCCTCAATCATGAGCTTCTTCATGATTGCAGCTGGTGAAAGAGAGTCCGAGTTTCATTTGATGAGGGAAATCGGCGCCACTTCCCACCAGGTCGCCAGACTCCTTCGAAGTGAGTCCCTGATCATCGGAATTGTCGGTGGCACTTCAGGCTGCATAGCGGGAACGTACATCGCTAGGAGCGTCGTCACCGATTCAGTTCGTATCGGCGGAGGTATGCAACTTGATTTCGTGCTTCCGTGGCCAATCATCGGCACCGCACTTCTAGCGGCAGCCGCAGTCTCGGTAGCTGCTTCGGCACTGCCGATTTCTCATATAGCCAGTCTCCCCTACCGTCGCGAGTCGCAACGTGAGTAGGCAACAGATAGACCGATTTCCCGAATCTCCGCGTGACCTCTTTAGGGCGTATCAGTACGGGCGCGTAATTACCCTAGTCGCCACGTTCCTCGTTCTTTTGCTTGTTCAGCTCTTTGCCGGCGTCAATGAACAGATCGCGTACGTCTATCTCTTGTTGATGTTCGACCTCGGAATGACATTCGCGTACTTCTCACTGGCCCAACGCGGGATGTGGGATCTCCGAACGCTTTCCATGATCGGAGTGCTGGTAGACACGCTCTGCATGGTCGTTGGCATCTACCTCGTCGGAGCCGAAGCGGAGCGCTACGGGCTTATCATCTTCGGGTTCCTAGTCGTGATGGCCGCCGCCGTCCATTCGAGTTCTGCGGCGATTCTTGTCGGTTTAGCAAGCTCGGCTCTGTACGCCCTATTGATTTGGGCGGTGCATGCCGAGTTCGTTACATGGCGTCCGCAACCGATCCCGTACGACCTGGAGACCGAATGGCCACTGATGCCTGGGCTTGCGAACGGCGCAGGCGTGATGGCCCTTGCGTTCATTTCGGGCTGGCTTGCTGACTCCTGGCGAGCTGCCCAGGCCAGTGCAGATGAACTCAATCGTGAACTAGAGACGCGAGTCAATCAGCGAACCTTAGAGCTGACCCAACGGAACACCAGCCTGGAACAATCGGAGGAGAATATCCGTCTATACGCGCGAGCAGTGTCACACGACCTTCGAAGTCCGGTGACCATTGCTCTGGAGAACGCCAAGTTGGCCCAAACTGAAGACCCAGCTCAAAGAGACGAGTTCTTGGCCGAGACTATCGCAGCACTGCGTAGGGGGGATGCGATGCTCGCGGGGCTGGTAGGAGTCATGAGAGATGGAGCAAAGGTAGAGAGCGATACACCCGTGGAGTTCGGAGCCGTGGTAATCGAACTAGTCGCCGCGGAGTTTCGTGACCACGACTCGGTTGTGGTCTCAGGGGTCTTTCCGAGGGTCTTCGTACGGCGGGAGGCCCTTCAACATATAGTCAGAAACCTGGTCACCAACGCGATCGCCCACAACCCAGATGACCAAGAGCTGGTAGTTCGAGTCTCAGCGACAGCTCGGCGCTCGGGATCCTTGTTCTGCGTTTCGGATAACGGTGTCGGTATCGCTCCGGAGCGAATCAATAGGGTCTTCGAGCCCTTCGTTCGTGGGCCCGACGTGAAGTCTCAGGGCCTCGGGCTGGGCCTGTACTCACTCAAGAGAATGATCTCACGAGTGGGTGGGAAGATTTGGGCCGAGTCAGGCGACGGCCAAGGCACATCGGTATTCTTTACGCTTCCTGAGGCGCCCCTCGAGAACGAGCATGGCCTTTAGATCCATATGACCACGAACTCGGTGGACAACCTGGACATTCTCTTGGTCGAGGATGACCGCGGCCATGCCAATCTGATGCTTGCACGGTTGGAGCGGTTCGGCCGAGTCAAGTGGGCCGAGTCGCTGACGATCGCCAAGGAGTTGACCGCAGGAATCGAATTCGATCTCTTAGTATTGGATCAACATCTACCTGACGGCACAGGGGTTGAGTTTCTTGCCTGGACGAGACAACAATCGGCATCGAAGGAGGTGAATGCAATCATCGTAAGCACAGACATCGATGCAGTACATTCCGCCGAGGCAGCGGGTGCGATCGCGTTCGTCGAAAAGACGGAAGGATATCTAGGCAGGCTCGTCGCGGCGGTCGAGTCCATGTAATGTCAGTCCACCCGGTAAGCAGTCGGCAGTGCTCCGCGGTCGGTCCAGCCCGTGAGAGAATCCGCGGACCAACGGAGCGACGTACCTCCTGACGTTGGAGTTCTTGCCGACCAGGGTTTCGCTTCGCAGGGCTGCGCGATCCCTGCCTGTACGAAGTATCAGGAGGTTTTTCGGCTGGCACTGAATCATGTCTGCGCGCGATTCTGAGATTATGGTCGCTAAGCAACGAAGTCAGCGTCCTTCTTCCGACGACCTGCGAATCTCCACCAACTCCTCATACGTCACAAACCGCTCTCCCTCCCGGGGCCCCTCCCTCAGGCGAGCTCCTTCCACTCGCACCCAGCCGCCTTTCACCTCTACGTACATCCGCTCGTTCTTCTCGCGCTCCCAGCGTGCCTTCTCTTCTTCGTCGCGGCGTTTGGTTTCGCGGGCCAGGGCGGCTTTGTCGACTTTGGAGGTAAGGCGTTTCGTGCCATCGCCGCGGAGGGTGTACTCGACCCACTTGTCTTCGAAGCCGCTGGAGTAGCGCGTGATTCGGGTGCTCTTTCGCTCGGCGATCCGGTTGAGGATCGTCTCGTAGGGGATCCGCTTTCCGCGCACCTTGCGGTCGAGGTAGTCGTCTTCGCGTAAACCCATCCGGTCCGCCGGCGATCCGGGAGCGACCCACCCAACCCAGTAGCGAAGTACGTCATAGGGAAAGACCACGACTCCTGCGTTGTGCATGGGTTCTTAGTCGAGACCCTCGACCGTGTTCACATCGGTTTCGCGCCGCATCCAGACGCGCTTGCGCGGATAATCGATTCGAAGGGTGAACTGTTGAAGAGCGTCGTAGCCGATCACCGATTGGTCGCGCGTGACCTGGTTGTGCCAGCCGCGGGTTGCGACGATGACGGGCGAATCCACGAACTCGAACGGACCGACGGACCACGCGCCTGCGGTATCGATTCGCGTCGGTACTTTGCCGCGTACGGTTCCGAGTGGGCGGTATTTCGGGAGATGCCTGACGTCGATGCCAGCACGTTCCGCCGCATTTCCACCGACGATGAACGAAGAGTTCGCACCTGTGTCGATCAGCGACGATAGACTCGTCTCGCCGTAGTCCACTTCGAGTGCAGGGCGATTGTTGATCAACTCGAGACCAAGAATCGCCTCACCTGGCGAATCGGTGTTTTCGGGAAGCTCATACTTCTCGGGGTCGTAGAAGCGCACCCAGCGGTTCGCGAAGTCGAACTCGACCACGTAGTGGTGCAAGAAATTGGCTCCGAGGAGGCCGTACTCGAAACCCGTCTTCGAGCCCGTGTCACTCGAACTCGTATCGACGTAGAACTGGAGATCGCGCCCCAACCGCGTCTTGCGTCGGTAGGGCGAGCTCTTCAACCGGCGAATCGAAACGCCGAGTTCGCGTGCAGCCGATGGCGTAAGCACGCTGCGGGAAGCCCCGGTGTCCACCATGAGCTTGAACGACGGGCTCTCGTCGGGCGCGAGATCGATGACGATGCGATTGGGCTCTGCATCGTCATCGAAGGCGATCTCGGCGAGCAGTGCCTCGGGCGGAGGAGCTTGGGCGGGCCGGCTTTCGTTCGCGGCCTGAGCAGAGTCGATCGTCGCGGCCACGAATGCGGCAAGCAGGGAAAGATTCAAAACGGTTGATCGCATGCACCGCATCGAGACGCCCTCCTCGCTACACGTTGCAGCGTCACGGAGTCAAGCGGAAAGCCCGACCACCTGGGACGGCCGAGATCGGCCGGGGGCGAGTGAGTTCGCGGACTATCGATTCGCTCGGCGGGGTTGAGGAGGGCGGCAGGCACGCGAGGCGGGCTGCGGCTTCATGTGCGGTTGGTGGCGGCTCGCGGCGATACGGCACCAGCGCGCCTGCCGGCCAAGTGCCTGAATAGATTGATGGTTTGTGCTTCCCAGATTCCGCTTGGGTGAGTCTTCAGTTCAAAATTGACCGACTTGGTCGGTTATATATACTGAAAAGCGCTGCCCTGTGATCCGGTGCCAACTGCCGCGACGTCTGCAGGTCAGCCCGCTCCCCCGAATGCCCGCGCGATGCATCGGGGGACGACAACCCGGAGTCCTGACGCGCATGGGAGCCAATCAATGAAACTCCGCCTCTTCTTCATCTCCCTCGTCACTCTACCCGTCCTCTGCACCACCACCGGCTGCACCACCCTCAGCAAGATGGACTACGGCGGCCTCGTCACCGGCGGCCGCGATGGCTGGGCACTCCCCGAACAGGTGCTCGCCACACTCGAAGTGAAGCCCGGCGACCAGGTCGCCGAGATCGGCGCGGGGGGTGGCTACTGGCTTCCCTTCCTCGTGGAAGCGGTTGGCGAAACGGGCACGGTCTACGCTGTCGAGGTGACGGATGAACTCGTGGCCGAGCTTCACGAGCGGGTCGAGCGCGAGGGCTGGGGCAACGTCACCGTGGTGCGAGGAGAGTTCCACGACCCGATGCTGCCCGACGGCGAGATCGATATCGCGATGACGAGCAATACGTATCACCACATCGAAGGCCGGCCCGACTACTTCCGAAGGCTGCAGGCCGACCTGGCGCCGGGTGGGCGCGTCGTGCATGTCGATGATCGCCACGATGTGCCGCCTCCGTTCCGGTGGTTGCAGGGAAACGGGCATTGGACGGTGCCGGAAGACATGAAGAGCGAGATGCAGGAAGCGGGCTATAGCATCGAAGCCGAGCACCACTTCCTCCCCATGCAGAGCTTCATGGTCTTCCTGCCCGCAACGGAAAGCAGCTAGTTGGCGCGCAAGATCCCCGAAGAACGGTTCGACCAGCTGGTCGATGCGGCCACCGAGGTGTTCATCGCCCGCGGCTATCGCCTCACGCAGATGAGCGATATCGCGAAGGCGTTGGGCGTCGCGAAGGGGACGCTCTACGGGTACGTGGAGAGCAAGGAGGCGTTATTTCAGCTGTGCTTGTTCAATGCGGATCGGAAGGAGGCGTTGGTGGTGCCGGAGGTGTTGCCTATTCCGACGCCGAAGCCGGGGAAGATGGGGCGGGAGCTTCGGAAGCTGCTTTCGAGTGCGGCTGTACCTGGGCCCTTGAGCGCAGCGCTCGAGCTGGAACGAGCGGAAGATCCAAGAGCCGAACTCGAAGAAATCATCACGAGCTTCTATCAGACTCTCGAGCGCTTCTGCCGAAGCATCAAGCTTATCGACCGCTGCAGCGAACACCCCGAGCTGGGCAACATCTGGCAGACGTCAGGCAGAGAGGCTCCGCGCGCAGCATTGGTGCAGTACCTGGAGGCACGTATCGCGGCCGGCCAGATCCGCGTGGTAAACAACCCGAGGCTGGCCGCACGGATCATCATCGAGACATGCACTACCTGGGCTGTTCACATCAAGTGGGACCGATCTCCCGAAGACTTCGATCCGGACGAGGCGCGTGAGAACGTGGTCGAGTTCTTGGCGACCTCTTTGCTGCAGTAGCTGTCGCGTAAGAGCCTACCCGTCATCCATCACCAACCGATAGCTGGTACTCCGTCCACCACCTTCATTCTTCACGAGCACGCCTCGGTTCAACAGGTCGCGTATATCCCTCAGCGCGGTGTCGTTCGAGCAGTGCGCCAGCTTCGCGTACTTCGATGTCGTCAGGTAACCCTGGAAGGCATCGAGCATGCGGCTGAGAACGGTCTTCTGTCGAACGTTGACGGGGTTCTCATTCACTCGATCCCAGAAGCGCGCCTTGCTCAATACGGCCGCGATCTTCTGCTCGGCAGATTCGATGGATCTCTCGAGGCAACCAAGGAACCACGCAAGCCAGTTGGTGATATCCAGGTCGCCCCGCTGTGCCCTTTCCAATTGGTTGTAGTACTCCGATCGTTCCTGCATGATGGCCGACGACATGCTGTAGAAGCGGCCCTGGGTTTCGTCAGCACGCGAAAGGGCCATGTCGCCGATGGCCCGGGCGATGCGCCCATTGCCGTCTTCGAAGGGATGGATGGTGACGAACCAGAAGTGGGCGATCGCGGCCTTGATCACGGGATCGGTCACCGGCGGCGCGTTGAACCACTCGAGAAAGGCTTGCATCTCGCCTTCCAGACGATCCGCAGTGGGCGCAACGAAGTGAACCCTCTCGCGCCCCATCGACCCGGAGATCACCCGCATCGGATCCGCTTCGGCCTTGCGCCAGGCACCCACCTCGATCCGACGGATTCCACTGCGGCCGGATGGGAAGAGCCCAGCATGCCAGTCGAACAAGCGCTCAGCGGTAAGCTCGGCTTGGGAGTTCTGGGTGGCATCGAGCGTCACGTCGACGACGCCTTCGACGCGTCGCTCCGGCACGGGCAGCCCCGCGACCTCCAGCCCCAGCCGTCGGGCAATGGAAGAGCGCACCGCATCGGGATCGAAGTGCTCGTTCTCGATCGCCGAAGAACTCACCACTTCCTCGGTGAGCGCCGAAATACTCGCCGTCTCGCGTAACTCGAAGCCCATGGCTTCGATCTTTCCGAGGTACCGGCCCTGGCGGTGGCGCACAGCGGCGAGAACGTCTGCTAACTCCTCGCCTTTCCAACGGAAATTCGGCCAATTTGCCCGTTCGTGGATGCACACCATATTCAGCGCACCTCGTGCGGTGTTTATACGGCTCTGAGACGCGTTCTGCAATTATTCCCATTGGATCTCGCGGTGAATAGGTGCTCGATCACCGCAGAATGGGCCGGCGATTGTCTCCCCATCCCTCGTTGATTCAAATCGGCGCTTTAGTTGCCGAATATCATGATAATCGGCAACTTAATTGGCGGAATGAAGACCTACCTCGACCGCCGCCTCCAGCTCGCCCCCCTTCTCGAGCGCAAGAGCTTCTTTCTGTTCGGCCCGCGTTCGACGGGAAAGAGCACGCTGCTGCGACACGAGTTTCGAAGCGGGCGCGTCTACGACCTCCTCGACCAGGACGTATTCAGCCGACTGACTCGCCGGCCAGCGCTGCTCGGCGAAGAAGGGAATCTCGACGACCTGGTCATCATCGACGAGATCCAGAAGCTCCCGATGCTGCTCGATGAAGTTCACCGGCTGATCGAACGCCACGACACCCGCTTTCTCATGACCGGAAGCAGTGCGCGCAAACTGCGACGCGGCAGTGTGAACCTTCTCGCCGGACGAGCCTGGACGGCCGAGCTCTTCCCGCTCACGTGTGGCGAGATTCCCGAGTTCGACCTCGCGACGTACCTCAACCGCGGGGGGCTCCCGCACATCTATCCTTCTCCGGATTTCGCCGAAGAGCTCCGCGCCTACACGAGCACCTACTTGCGCGAAGAGATTGCCGCCGAAGCTCTCGCCCGACGCATCGACGCCTTTGCTCGCGTGCTCGCCCTCGTAGCCCTCACGAACGGCCGCGAAATCAACCTTCAGTCGCTCGCAAGCGATTGCGGCGTAGCACCTCGCACATTGCGCAACTACCTCGACGTGCTGATCGACACGCTGCTTGCCTTCGAGGTGCCCCCGTTCAAAGCGACACGCCGCCGCAAGGCGATCAGCCGCTCGAAGCTCTACCTCTTCGATGTCGGTGTCGTGAACTCGCTCGCACGTCGCGGTGAGATCCAACCGGGCAGCGAACTCTTCGGCGTAGCGTTCGAGCACTTCATCGTGCTCGAAGTTCGGGCCTTTCTGTCATGCCTGCGCCGATCGGAACCACTGCAGTATTGGCGCAGTACATCGGGCTTCGAAGTAGACATCGTGATCGGCGATCGAATCGCCGTCGAAATCAAGAGTTCGGACCTGGTGAGCGAGCGTGATCTCAAGGGCTTACGAGCGTTGCGCGAAGAAGGCCTGATCGAGCAGTACTGCGTCGTCTCTCGAGATCCCAATCCGCGGATACTCGATGGGATTGCAGTACTGCCCTGGGCTGAGTTCCTGAGTCGATTGTGGAACGGGGAACTGGTCTGAGTGGCCCGGGTTGCGACCTACTCGAACCCCAACTCCCTGCGCAGAATCGATACGTCGAAGCGGGCGCCGGGCTCGAGGGTGGCTTCGAGCTGCTCGATCTCGCGGAGCAGCACGTGGACTGCTCGGCGGCCGTCAGCGGTGTGGACCGCTTCGCGGGGGCTCCTGCCCTGAAGCGCCGGTAAAGCCTCGTCGACCCAGCCTGCGTAGTGGCGCTCTTTTACCTCGCGAATGATCGGGTTCGCGACCTCGGGCGGTTCCGGTGCCGGCACGCCGGGCATGGAAGTGCGCTTCTCTTCCACTTCCCCGGTTCGACCGGCATTGATCGCGAAGTGGTCCGCGGCAAACAGGAACGGGTGATCGTCCGTGTTGCGTAGCTCGTGTGGTTCGCGGACGACCGATTCGCGCTGGATGTCGAGATCGATTACCGCTTCTTCGAAGCGCTGAATGATGCATCGACCGACCTTGAACTCCAGCAGGCGTTCCACCGGAACGTCGCGCTTGCGGCGCAGGTAGCTGCGAACCCGCTCTTCCACCTCGGCAGCTTCGCGCGGGGGAAGCGAACGCGGATACAGGCCACAAAACGTGGTCGTGCCGTTTCCCTCGACGACGCGGGCCAGGACGACGTCACCGACCGTGAGTGATCGCGAAGCCATTCTCTCGCGCACTCGACAGGAGTGGCCGCTCAAGCGGTCTCGCACGTCGACGCTCTGGCCAGCTTCGACGGATCGCACCTCCCACAGCGAGACCCAACTTCGTTGCTGTGCCTCGACCCACGAGCGCTCTTCCGGCTTCAGGTCTCCACCGTCGGCCTCCAGGTAATGAGCCACAACGGGCATTTCGTCTACTTCGAAGTGATAGACCGCCCACGGCAGCGCGAACCCCAGGGCGGGCGAGCCTGGCGAGAGGTCGTACTCGAATAGTTCTTCGAACCGCGACCATCGCTCGCCAAAGCGATCCTGGGCGAACTTGATGAAGCGGTTGACAAGACGAAATTCGATCTCGGAGGCGGCGTCCTCGGCGGCGGCAGCGGTACTACCGATCTCGACGGCTGTGGCGTCGACTTCATCGTCGAAATTCGCAATCACACGAACTTCGAGCCCGTGCGCGCACACGTAGCGCCCGCGAACCGCCTTGCGATCCAGAGGCGCGCTGCTCTCACCCAACAGCGCTTCGTGATGCTCGGAAATGAATTGGGCCACCGCCTCCATCGTTGCGGTAAGCACTTCGATGTCTTCTTCGAGGGCGGGTTCTGGGTGCCTTCCTCCCAGGTGTTGCATCGCAAAGGGGTAGACGTTCGGGACAGGAAGTGGCCAACCGTTGCGATCGATCGCGGCGCGCGTGGCGGGGTGCAGCAGCTCGCCCGGTGCGAAGCCGACCTCGAGCCATCCGACATCCGCAAGGCTTTCCGGCTCGCGAACACCATCGGCAACCTGGCATTCGTGTTCCAGAAACTCGACGAGTTCGTCGTACGTGAAGAAGAAGCGCAGGCCTGGTTGCTCATCCCCCTCGCGCCCGCTGAAGATCAGCGAGGCGTCTTCGATCCCATAGGCGGGAACTGCCACCTGGATCAGCTGGGTGTACTGCAAGACGTCCCACGGTTGCGCGACATGGAGCGCACAAGCCGCTTTGAACAGCCGCTCGATGTGGCGGGGCGATGCCTCGTAGCCCGCCGAGTGAGAAAAGACTTCGTCTGCATCCGGGAGGTTCTCGACCAGATCGCGGATGATCGGCTCGAGCTCAGGAGTCGGAGCCACGCGAACCTGGATCTCCGCCGTGAGCATCGGGCGCAACAGCTCGGCTTCTGCAGGTTCGGCGACTCGAACGCTCTTGGGCATGCGGGGGCGCCCCTGGAGTGGATTCTCCATGCCTTCGAGGAGGCAGTTCGCGAGTGCCGCTTCATCCGATCCGGGTTCCGCGAGAACACTCGAAACCAGCTGGCTCTTGGCCGGCTCGTACCACAGCACCAGATCGGGGCCGGGGCCATCGGAGGGCTCGGCGAGTTGCGGTAGGCGGCCCGAGAAGCGACCGCCAACCCATTCGCGGCGGCGCTTGCGGGCGGAAAGAGGGTTGTTGGCTCGCCAGGACTTTCTTCGCTTTTTCATGGGGGGAGATCGGTCCGGGTCGGGGAAAGAGGACAGGGACGGGAAGAGCGTAGCGGGCTGACGGGTGTCATCGTGCTCCGAAAGCCAGGTCCTCAACGCGCCGATGTCGGCCGGCAAGCTCCTCGGAGCGCCGCGCGGTCACTTCGCTGCGATCATCTGCGGAGGAGGTCGACTGGA
Source organism: Myxococcota bacterium (assembly GCA_028278345.1). Lineage (GTDB taxonomy): Bacteria > Myxococcota_A > UBA9160 > UBA9160 > UBA4427 > DUBZ01. Next base: position 62,447 of record JANQEL010000235.1, on the reverse strand, counting down.
TTCCATGAAGAGCCTACACCTCACCAAGTCCCGATACCTCGACGGCCTGCGGTGCGAGAAGCAGCTGTGGATGTCGATCCACCAGCCGAAACTCGGCACTGAACCCGAGCCCGGGCAGCAGGGCCTGATGGAACAAGGCACCGAGGTCGGGCGGGCCGCGCATGAGCTGTACCCGGGCGGGGTGCTCGTCGAGGAAACGAGCGATCGGTTCGAATCCGCCATAGGGCGAACGCAAGCGCTCCTGGCGGATCCCGCCGTTCCCGCGCTCTTCGAGGCCGCGTTCGAGTATGAGGGTGTACGCATTCGCGTCGACATCCTCGAACGACTCGAGGGCGGCCGCTTTGGCCTACGAGAGGTGAAGTCCGCGACCAGCGTCAAGGATGAACACCTCCCCGACCTGGAGCTGCAGCTCTGGGTGCTTCGGGAGTGCGGAGTCGAGATTTCGTCGGTCGAATTGATCCTCGTTGACAATCATTATGTGCTCGAGTCGGACACCGTGGAGTGGAATCGCTTCTTTACACGATTCGATCTTACGGCCAGGATCGAGGGCATGCTGGAGCGCACCGGCGGTCGCGTAGCCCGCATGCACGAAGTGATGAGCCGACCCGACTGCCCTGACGTCGAACCGGGATCGCGTTGCAAGAAGCCGCACCTATGCGAGTTCTGGCAACACTGCACCGAGGAAAAGGCGCCTGAGTGGTTCGTCACGCAGCAACGCGTTAATGCGGACCTGCAGGCACACCGTTTCGAAGCCGCGCGCACAGGCAAACCGTGGGTCGCCGGGTCGCTCGCCGGAAACCTCACTCCCGCGGAGCCGCCCGTATGGTATCTCGACTTCGAAGCTCTGGGGCCGGCCATTCCGATCTATCGAGGGACACGGCCGTACGAGACGCTGCCGTTTCAGTGGTCGCTTCACCGGCTGGATGAGCGGGGTGGTGTGGAGCATCGAGAGTTTCTTGCGCGCGGCGATGAAGAACCGAGCGTCGAGACTTCGGAAGCACTCCTGGCCGAGCTCACGCGGGATGATGCACCCATCGTCGTCTACAGCTCGTTCGAGAAGCGGATGCTCTCGGTGATGGCTCGGAAGAACCCAGCTCGCGCGGAAGAACTCCTTCGGATCCAGGGCCGGCTCTTCGACTTGTTCCCGCTGATCAAGCGCTCGATCTACTTCGCGGAGCTTCGAGGCTCATTCTCGATCAAGCGCGTCGGGCCCGTGCTGGCCCCGGATATTCGCTATGACGACCTAGGCGACCTGGCCGAGGGAAACGCAGCAGCGGCGGCATTCGCTCGAATCGCGACGGGAGCGGTGAGCAACGAGGAGGAGGCCAGAATTCGCAAGGCGCTGCTCGCCTACTGTGAGCGGGACACACTTGCGATGATGGAGGTACATCGGGCGCTTGGAGAGCTGGTCGTCGACCGCTAGCCAGTCGCCTCGATGACCTCGAACCGCACGCCCTCGGCTTTCTGAAGCTCGCCGAGCACCAGCGGCAGCAACCCTACTCCGAAATGCTCGCCCGCAGTTCGGCGCGCAGGCGCCTCAAAAAACTCGAGAGCGCATTCGAACTCCACGGCGCCTGCCCTGCTGCCGCCCGTCTTTCGTTGATTTGTGCGAGTGCTTCTGCTCGGGGAGATCGTTCCAGCAGGATCTGCATTGCGATATCGAGTGGCCAATCCGGGTGGCGTCTGGCAACGAGGCCTGCCGCCACCCGTATCTCGTCGTGGGCAACGAACTCTTCGATCTCCGATCGTGGGTCTTCGATATCGACATCGAGTGGATCAGGGGCACTCGCTACAGGGCGGCCTGCAAGACGGCGCGCTTCGCCAATCGCCATGTTCTTGAACACTGCGGCCAGGAAGCCCGCGAGGTTTCCCTCGACAATCGAGCGTGGAGGCGCGAAGTACCGGGTCGCGAAGGTGAAGCATTTGGCCAGGGCCAGGGAGTCGAAGTCGTCGGGGTCGACATATGGCTCGAGGGCGCCCGCCATGCGTCGATGGGCGACGCTTGCGACCCTGCGTACGAGTTGAGAGGTCGCCGACCCTTCACGTAGGAGCAGGATGAGGAACGCAACCCGAGCCGCCGTGCCCGGCCCGCCGGCCTGGCCACTCGCTTCCTGCGACAGCATCCGACCGACGAACTCGCCGTGTGCCGCAGAAAGGCCGGCTTTCGCGACCGCCGCGCTGATCTGGGCCGCGCTACTCTCCTCGCCAAGGCCCGCCTCAGCGAGCCTCACGGAGAGATCGACGATTTCGCCCTGCACTTCGTTCGTCACGAATTTCATCCCAAAGAACGAGATGTTACCGGCATTTCTGCCTCAAGCTGTGCGTCGCGTGTATGCAAATCCAGGCAATCCGGGGGAGCCTTGTCACTTTTCCCCCTGCCATGGCGTTCAGTGTATATGAGGCAAAGGAGACCCCATGGCTGAGTCCAACGACAAGGCGCTGTTTGCGGATCTGCCCAAACCCAGTGAGATGCGCGAACTTGCGCGGCAGGCCGGGCATGATTCCCTCGCCATCGCGGGCGACATCGAGGCAGTCGTGACCCTCACCAATGCGGCACGTCGGCGTGCCATGCGTGAGCAAACTCCGGAGGCCATCCAGGCGTGGATGGAATTATTGGAGGAGTCGCATCGGCTGGTGGCTTCGGGGTCTCCGATCATCGACACCGCCGAGGACGCAGCACCCGCCTACTGGCTCCATCGGGAGTCGCTCGCAGTGGAGGTGCTCGCGCGGCGCGTTCCCGGCTTTGCCGAACCGGACTGGATCGGTTCTTTTCGCACCAGCAACGCGGGGACGTTGCAGAAGGTCGAGGCCGACGAGATCACCAGGCAGTTCGAGTTCGAGCTCGAAAAGGCGACCCTCAAGGCGGGCTAGTCAAAGCGAGGCCGTGCTCCTCGTAGGCTTGCGCTACGAACTCGAACGCCCGCTCGAGGCTGACTGAATCGTTCAGGTCGAGCAGCTGGGAGTTCTCGGATCGATCGACGAACCCCATGCGTCGGTAGATCCTGGCCACGCGCTCATCGAAAGGCTCGTTGACGAGATAGCGCACCCCACGCTCTCGCAGCGTGCTGATCGCGATGTCCAGCATTCGTGCCACGAGAAGCCTGTTTCCGATGTCCGGGCCCGATTGGCCGAACAAGCCTGGGTCGAGAGCATCGAGGGACCCCTTGGTGACGAGGAGCGTGATCGACGCCTCCTGTGAGGTATCGAACTGCAACGCTCCGTACATGCGACACGTCGACCCATGCATACCGAGAAACACAGCGGCGTTCGGGTGCAACTCCGATGCAACGCGGTCGACATCGCGATACGGGTCGCCCGTCAGGTTGCCGGAGAACTGGTTCAGCGCGCTGCAGAAATCGGACGCCGTCGTGCTCAGCGGTTGCGGCGTGACCAGGCGTGCGAGGACATCGGCTGCTTTCTGACGCGGCTGCATGTGCCTCCTTCACGCGGGAATCGAGGCCACTCTATCTCGAATCGGACGCAGTGCAGGGGGCGAAGCTGGAAGGTGCGGGTGCTCGCGCGAGAGATGGGGGTTCCAGTCATGGGCTCCCGGGGCTTGGTCTTCTGTGTGTAACATTCCCAGATGGACGAGTTCCTTCGCCCCCTCCTCAACGTTGAAGTCTGGAAGCAGGGGGATCGCCGCGCGCCGCACAAGCCGCTGCTTCTGCTCTGGGCGCTCGCTGCAGTGCAGCGTGGCGAGCCGCGGCAGCAACCGTACGAGAAGGTTCACGAGGCTCTTTCCCAGCTGCTTGTTGACTTCGGCCACGGCGGCAAGTCGGTCCACCTCGAGTACCCGTTCTGGCGCCTCCAGAACGATGGGGCCTTCTGGGATATCCCTCAGCGCGAGCGCGCGATCGAACTCCGCGGCGACCGCATGCGAACGGGCGATGTCCCACCTGCGGTACTTCGAGAAGCACGTGCCACCGGCGGCTTTGCAGAAGACGTCTTTCGCGCGCTTTCCGACGATCCCTCGATCGTCAATCGAATCGCAGCCCGGATCCTCGATGAACACTTTCCACCCTCGATGCATGAAGACCTGCTCGACGCCGTTGGGATGCCCTGGGTCGTCGACACGACGACACGCAGCACGCGTTCGCCCGAGTTCCGCGAATCGCTCATTCGCCTCTACCAACAGCGCTGCGCGATGTGCGGCTTCGATGGACGCCTTGGTGGTGCATCCCTGGCGCTCGAAGCGGCACACATCAAGTGGCATGCACATGGTGGACCCGACGAGCCTGAAAACGGCCTGTTGCTGTGCTCGATCCACCACAAGGCCCTCGATCGCGGTGCGCTCAGTCTATCGAACGAGAAGACGATCCGGGTCTCGCAGCACGTCCGAGGCGGAAGCCAGGTGGATGAGTGGATCATTGGGCTTCGGGGGCGAGACGTCGCCCCCGCCGATCGACCCGAAGGCAACGCCGTCTGAAGAGTTCATCGAGTGGCATACCGCGGAGGTGTTTCTGGGGCCGGAGTGGCCGGCGTAGCGAACTCCTACTTGAGGACTGTGCAAACTTCCACGGAGACACTAGGCCAGCCGCGGCCGGCACTACTTTGCGTGCCTATGCAACCACCAGATCACTTCACAAGGGTGCTGCACCCACCAGATTTGCGGGTCGCAAGCGAGATCGTCGCTTCAGCGGCTAGGCTCTGGCAGTGAAGACCCGCGGCTTATACGAGCGATTGGTTACCGATTCACTTGAATCGGAACTCGCAGACATCGACGACTCGACGTACGTCGCGCGAGGTCCGCTTCGCCGAGCAGAGGCCGGCGACCGGCTTGCGCTGCACCTGTCGAGAGTCGTTCAGACCGCCATCGACGGCCTGGACGAGAAGAATCGCGTCGAGCGGGGGCTCACCCTCGCCCGAAAACTCGTCGCGGTTCTCGCGAACCAGATCGATGACGAGAGCCTTCTCGGGGAAGCACCAGTTCTGGAGAGGTCGGTGCTCGAGGCCATTCTCGACCGCAACCCCGATGGATCCGAGCAAGCCGTACAACAGCCGCTAATTCCACTACTCGACACCACTCTACTCACAAACTCGCGAGGCGAGCCGGGTGTAGGTCACCAGCTCGGAACCGAGATTCAGTCCGCGCAGCGGATAGACATCGTCATGGCATTCATCAGGCGATCGGGTATTCGGCCGCTTCTCGCTGGACTCCGTCGGCACTGCGAAGCAGGTCACCCTCTTCGCATACTAACGACGACCTATACCAACTCGACCGAGCTCCGGGCTCTCGAGGAGCTGAGGGAAGCCGGAGCCGATATCCGGGTTTCGTACGACACGACCGGAACGCGACTGCACGCCAAGGCTTGGCTTTTTCACCGAGCCGGCAACATGTCGACAGCGTACATCGGCTCATCGAACCTCACCCATCAAGCACAGCGAACCGGGCTCGAGTGGAACATCCGCGTATCGGGAGCCCGCAATGCACCCGTCGTCGACAAGATGGCAGCCGTGTTTGAATCCTACTGGGAAGGCGGGGACTTCGAGCGCTTTGATTCGGACGAGTACGCTCAGCGAACTCAAACTGAAGAGAAGGCCGGCTTTACCTCACTCTCACCACTCGATATCAGGCTTTATCCGTTTCAGGAACGCTTGCTCGAGCAGATCGCAGTGGCGCGAACGCGCGGCCAACATCAGAACCTGCTCGTCGCCGCCACTGGTACCGGAAAGACTGTGATGGCAGCTATCGACTACGCGCGGTTGCGTGACCGCTTGCCTCGTTCGCGACTACTCTTCGTTGCTCACACCTTCGAAATCCTGAACCAAAGTCTTCTCACGTTTCGTCATGCGATTCGAGACCCCGAGTTTGGCGAACTTTGGGTCGCAGGGAGACGCCCGGAAAGATGGGAACACGTTTTCGCGTCGATTCAGAGCCTGAGCGCAGCGGGACTCGAGCATCTCGACCCCGAACACTTCGATGTCGTGATCGTTGACGAAGTGCACCACGGTGCTGCGAGCTCCTACTCTGCTCTCCTCGATCGCGTAAAGCCGCGCGAGTTGCTTGGGCTCACTGCGACACCCGAGCGAACCGACAGCCTCCCGATCCTCGACTGGTTCCACGGCCGCATTTCAGCGGAGCTGCGGCTCTGGGACGCGATCGATCAGAGTCGCCTGGTGCCATTCGAGTACTACGGCATCCACGACGGTTCCGATCTGACCGGAGTCGGTTTCACTCGGGGCAAGGGCTACGACGTCGATGGCCTGACGAACATTTACACTGCCAACGACACTTGGGCGCGCTTGGTCCTAAGTCAGCTCGAGCAACGAGTGGACGATACCCGAGCAATGAGCGCACTTGGGTTCTGCGTGAGCATCGATCACGCGAGATTCATGGCACGTGTCTTCAACGAGAACGGTGTTCCCGCGATTGCCTTATGGGGTGACAGCCCAAGAGATGAGCGCGCCAAGGCTCTCGCGAAGCTCACCCGGGGCGAGATCAGCATGCTGTTTTCGGTCGACTTGTTCAATGAAGGCGTTGACCTACCGAACGTAGACACGCTTCTGCTATTGCGTCCAACCGACAGCCCGGTTCTGTTCTTGCAGCAGCTCGGTCGCGGCCTTCGCAAAGTAGGCAACAAGGCAGGCTGCCTGATACTCGACTTCATAGGTCAGCACCGCCGCGAGTTTCGGTTTCATAGGAGGTTGCAGGCACTGCTCGGGGGTTCACGCTCGCACATTCAGCAACAGGTCAAGGGCGGTTTCCCGTTCCTTCCGGCGGGTTGTCATATGGAACTCGCGCCAGTGGCACGCGAGATCGTGCTCCAGAGTATCCGTGATTCAGTGCCCGACAACTGGACCCGCAAGATCGCTGAGCTGCGCAGCTTGGCCGCTGAAGGCCACGACACGCTATCCAGCTTTCTGGAGCACTCCGGATTGGAGTTGGACGATATCTACCGAACGAGTCGGAGCTGGTCTCAACTGAAAGACGCCGGGCTTGCGGTCAAGTCCCCCGGCCCCGACGAGGAAAGGTTGGCTCGCGCGTGCGGACGGATGCTTCACGTCGACGATGCGATGCGGCTCGACGCGTATCGCGGCCTACTGCGGCGCAACTCTCCACCAAGGTTCGAAGACGCTCACTCACGCGAAGCGCGTACCGCAAGGATGCTCGCAGCGTCGATCTGCGATCAGGTGGTCGGTAAGAATGATTCTCTCGAGTTTGGACTCGAGCGGCTCTGGCGACACCCCCAAGTTCGAGACGAACTCATCGAGTTGTTCGATGTGTTGTCTAGCCGAACCGACCACCAACACAGCCGTTTGGCCAACCGACCCGACGTCCCTCTCCAAATTCACGCTCGATACACTCGGATCGAAATTCTCGCCGCTTTCGATCCAGAGCCGCGTACCAAAGTTCCAGCGTGGCAAACCGGTGTCCGTTGGCTCCCGAACGCGAAGGTCGACCTGGCGGCCTTCACGCTCGACAAGACAACCGGTCAGTTCTCACCTACCACACGCTATCGCGACTACGCAATCAACGCCGAGTTGATCCATTGGGAAAGCCAGGGTGTGGTAAGAGAAGAAAGCGACACTGGGCGCCGCTATCGAGATCACGTGGCGATGGGCACGTCGATAATGCTGTTCGCCCGAGAGCGGGCGGACGACCGCGCCTTTTGGTTTCTCGGGCCAGCGACCTACGTGCGCCACGAAGGGGAGAAGCCGATGGCGATTACTTGGAAACTCGAAACGCCGTTGCCGGGCGATCTCTTCGCAGCGTTCGCGGCCGCCGTGGCGTAGTCAGGTTTAGTGGAGCCGAGCGCTGGTGAAGAAGAGGCGGAACCGGCCGAATTCGCATTGGAATCGCGAACTCGCACGTTAAGGGTTGCCCCCGAGCCTGCCCCTGAATTTTTTCGCTTGAAACGACAATGACCCAGCACCCGATTCTAGTTTTGTGATCAAGTCCGCTCCGTATGGCTCTCGTGGACTCAGCGCCGCTTCACCTGACCGCAGCCCGCAAAGCTTCCCGCACGCTGCCACTTGGAGCGATCGATAACGTGACCCCACTCCCGGTTGGGACTCGGTGCCGCGCTCTCAGTACACGACGCCGTGGTTGGCCGAAGCGCATCCCCGGCAAATCCGATCGTCGTGCATCCAGCCAACGGGATTCCGTTGCTCGCACTCTTTGCAGATCCGGAAGTACCGAATCTCTTCAAGAGCATCCCTTGCGGCTGCGTTGACATCCGATTCGGTCGCTGTCGAAGGAAGTTCCGTGGCATCGATCCAATGGGAGATTCCTGTGTACGGCCCTTCCCAATGAATCTGACGGACGCGCACTCGAACTCGATCCGCAGTCCTCTCGACTCAAACGAACTCTTCGAGAAACTCGCGGTCATTCATGCCGAGGTTCCTGGTCGGACAGTCCAGGGGAATCCATCCCAACCCGACCCTCACCCAACGAGTAGGGCAGTCGTGTGCTCTTGAACGAGTGCCAGTTGGATTTCTGGAACGAATCGACAATGGCTGCTATAGGGAGGGCCTCTGCTCGCCTTACCGGGTGAGGAGACACCACAACCCTGGCATCACCACGAATGAGGCCTGCGGCCTCCAATCCTCGGCGACTGGGGCGAGTGTAACGTACGCGTTCAAGCATCCCATCCCCGCGCTCTCGCGCAGGGCGGCAGCGTGACGCGCGGGTGGCCAGGACGAGGGGCGCTGCGGTCTGCGGCTCAGCGGCTGGCGATTCGCCCGGTGAACTCGGGTAGCTCGATGCGCCACGGCAGCAGCGCCTCGATGTCGGCGTCGGTCGTGGCGATGGGAAGCGCCTCGAAGATACTTTCGAGATATGCCCACGGCTCGATCCCATTCGCCTTCGCGGTCTCGGCCAGACTGTAGAGGCGGGCGCTCGCCGTCGCCCCCTTCGGCGTATCCGCGAACATCCAGTTCTTCTTCCCGACATCTGATGGGCGGTCCATCCGGTGAGCGATGCACCCGGACCCTCCGCCAGATGATCCGGGCGAACCAGCAGTGGGTTCGACCTTCGACGCCCAGGGTCTCTCAAACCCGGCTAACCAGCTACCGCCACGTGCGTGGGCCGCGGTGAAGCCCAAGAGCAGATCTAATCCTGCGTGGCCGTCACGTACGCCCCCGAGAACAACTCGCTAAGCGCGTCGACGTCTCCAAAGTTCGGCCCGTCGTAGAGCCCACGTTCGCGACGCTCAAGCCACGCCGGAAGGGCAGCTGCCGCGCGGAGCGGAGCGCGGATGTGCTCCCGATACTTCGATGCTGTGTCCTTCCGCTTCTTCGGATCAAGGAGCCTCCTCAACTGCTCCGGCTCACTGCGAAACCTTCTCTCAGCATCACGCGCTTCTCGAAGAAGTGAATCGAACGCGGATTGCAGGAACATCGGATCAGAACGATCCACGCCTGTGAAGTCTGCGATCGCGCAAACATCGGCGCACTCCCAGCAATTCTTGATCAACTCGAGCGCCCGAAGCTTGATGTACGCCTCCAACCCATGACGGAGACTCGGGAAGTTGTTCTGCCACCAGGACATCACGACCGGGAGATACTGTTCTTCTGGCCGGATCCGCAGCGTCGCAAGAGCTTCCACACTAAGAAGGGCCAAGGCGAAGTGAAGAGAGTTCACCAAGGCCCGCTTCTTTGCCTGGTAAAATGGAATGAACCGAGGATCAACCAACCTCACCTCAGCACCCAACAGACCGGGCTTCAATGCGGCTTCAGCGGCCCCTCCCCGCGGCGCGACGATGCTCAACTGCGGCTCGCTCAACACTGAGACGATCGTGGGCTCCTCCTCTGAGATGGTTCTCTTACTGCAGATCCGATCGGTAATCGCATGATCCACTGCGTACGGGGCCGCGCCGAGCTCACGAGCCAGCTGATTCTCGAACGCAAGGATTGGCGGTACTCGGGCAGCGTCCTTCCCCACCAATGCTCGCGCCATGTCGGCCTGCCCCTTTCCCAGTGAGACGCTGATGCTCTCGGCATCAAGCATCAGGTCGACCGCGTCTCGAAGATCGTTCACGAGCAAGAGAGCATTCCTCCCTGCCTTCAAGACCTCTTCCGCCGACTTCATCTCGCAGATGCAGACGAACCATGCCTTGTAGATCTCAGCCGCCCCCTGTCCGGCTTCGCCAGAGCATCGCGCCTCAGCATGAACCTCGTATAGCTCCATCTTGTCGCTTGCCGCTGCAGCGACCTTCGACCAATCACCGGTTCCGCGACGCTGCACCACGACCAAAGCTCGATCATCGCGAAGACTCGGCAACACCGCTCCGATGCCCAGTTTGCCCGCACCCACATGCACGTGGAAGCTAGGTAGCTTCGAGCTCATGGTGATGATCCGATATGCACTTTGCATACTCCCGCGGAGAGTCGAATGACGAGCGATGCTGCAGGCAATTCGCCACTAGATTGTAGTGATGTTGCAGAGATCTGAACGATTGCGGCTCCTCTTCGCCGATCGCGACATGCGCCGCGTGCTGATACAGCACCGAATGGTAGTCCGAGATAGCGTCTATTACCCTCGTACCCACATTGCCCGTGAGAGACACCACAGTCTCGAATGCAGGCCCACCCTGCTCTCCAAGCCGCAGCTGCAGGTACCGGTTCGGCTTCCTGGCAAAGTAGTGACTAAGCGGGGCACCGAACAAGAACATCCTCAGTGGACCGTTCAGGAGTTCGCCTCGAAACAGGGTGCTGGACTCCGCTGAGCCGGTGAACGACAGTCGCTCTTCCTGGCCCTCAAGACCAAGCCACCTCGCGAAGTGCTCTCTAGCCTGCGGCATCATCTCCGTCACTACTTCGAAGCGCGAGAACGCCTGCCCGAGCCACGTCCCGAACGTCTCTAGGTCGGGAGGTGAACCTGCTCCTCCCTGTTCATCGATCTGCGACAGGACCTTCAAATTGAACTCGGTAAAGACCCATCGCGGCTGGAAAACCGTTACGGGCACTTGCACTAAGTCTCTCTTCTCCGCCTCTTCCCTGCTTGAGAAGAAGGCGACCACCTCGCCTTCAGCGGGCGATCGAACTTCAAGCTCTTCCTCTCCCCAGCTTACCAATCGGATACGCTCGTTGATGTCGTCATCGCCCAACGAAGCCAGCCTTAAGGCCTGCGCGTAGTGGAAAGCGAGCGGCAAGGTGTTGGCATAAAACGCAACCAGCACCTTGATCTTCTGATCGGACTCGGCGACCGGCATCAGCAGGTCGATCAGCTGAGTGTCCAGCTTCGAGAGCGGGAGCACCTAACCAGCCCTCGCCGACAGCAGCGGCGTTGGCACAGGCGGTGCCGAGTCGATCGCGCCTGTACGCACTAGATAGGAGCTGATCTCCCTAGCGAGTCTGTTGAAGTCGAACCGTGACCCGGGAGCTAGAATCTGCTCGTCCAACTCTCTAAGCGACCTTGGCAACGACTCTTGTGACAGGGCAGCCCGAAATTCTTCGACGGTGTAGCGAGTTGCGGCCTTCTCTTGCAGGTACGAAAGCGTCGCACCCGAGTTCCGAGACAAGTCGCTAAAGACGTAGTCGACTGACTCGAACCACATACTGACTAGGGCTTCTATGCTCGCCCGCTTCTCTTGAAGAACGCTCGCCCGGCAGATGAAGCCAGTCACATCCGCAAAGCCCGTATCCTCAGTCGCAATGATCAACCTGCCGCCGCGCTTTCTCGCCTCAGTCATTTGCGTTAGTCCGGCAGCGGACAGATCGATGCTGGCGCTCTGCAGCGCCAATAGCCCATCGTTCATGGAAATATCGAACACGCTTAAGCTCTCGACCGGAACCCCTGCACGCTCGGCGAGCGTATATAAAATCATCTCGTAGAAGCTCTTCTTCTGAGCCCCCACTCGCAGACGCAGGACCTCGCGCAGCTTCTCGGGATCCTTGAGTTCTTCGGCCGACAGCGGCGAGAGCACGTTGTCGAAGCCAATGAAGCCACCTCCATGGTAGACGTACAGCGGCTGCACGAAGACAACGGGATCGGCAGCTCCGGCATTCAGCTTTTCGTACTTAGTTAAGAACTCTGTCAAGCTCCCGAATCCGACATCGACGGTTCTTCCCGCGCTCGCTATTGCAGGGACGATGTCCTCCCAAGCCATTGACACCAGGTTGAGCTCGACACCGTGCTTGCCCTCAAGGCCGAGATGCTTCGCATTCACCAGCATCGCATTGTCTTGATAGGGGGCGAGCGCCACAGACAAGCTAGTTGCTTCATTCTGCGGCTCTTTGGCTTCACAGCTGACAACTGCGACTCCAAGGATCAACGCCAGCACGACGCAACGCCTTCTATTTATCATCGGTCCCTCCAGGGAGTGATCTTGGTCCAGATTCGGACAAGGACCCAGTCGGCTGCGGCGGCGACGGCGCCCAGCATCAGTGCGGAAAGAAAGACAAGATCGATCGAGAGAGTCGACCGCGCGGACTGCAGCAAGTATCCGAGGCCGACTTGCGATCCCAGCAACTCTGAAACAGTTACGGCGCCGATCGACAGGGCCAGCGAGAATCGCAGGGTGGGAAGCAGACCCTCGGCCATACGTGGCAGCAGATACGACACAGGAAGATCAGCAGGCCGATAGCCAAAGGACCGGAAGAAGGCTCGATCTACGTCTGTCATCGTCCTAACGGACTCCAACGCGGCGATCGCGATGTTGAACCCTATTGAGACCACCACGAGCAGATACCTGCCTGTCTCAGAGAAACCAAACCACAGGAGAAAGAGAGGAACGAAAGCTGCGGCCGGGATTGCACGTGACGACTGCACAACCGGTAGCACCAACGCTCTGATCTCATTCCTGATAGCCATAGCAAGACCGACACCAAGGCCCGCACCAACGCCAAGAATGAACCCGATCAGAAACCGCCGGACCGTGTGCCCTGCATGAATCCAAAGGGGTGGCCTTAGGCCCTCCCCAGCAAGCACGACATCTACAAGATCTGGCAGGAGCCTGTCTGGCACTTCGAATATGAGTTTGAATGAGACCCAGAGGACCGGCAGGGCGAACACACCTGCTCCCAGAAAGAGCGCGTCCCTCGCTGGTCTCCTCTCGTCGGTCACTCGATGGCCTCGAGAGCAGCCACCGGATAAGACCCGCCGAAGCGAAACACCCGACCGCCAAGTGCGTTGGCGTCGGACTCGTAGTGGGAGGTGACAACTACCACGGAGCGGGATGCGACTGCTCTCATCGCGTCAACAGCGAGCCCACGCCGGCGCTCGTCAAGGAAGTTCAAAGGTTCGTCGAGAAGTAGAAGCTGGGGAGGCTCGAGTAGGGCTCGGTAGAGCTCTGCGAGTCGTCGCTCACCGAAGGAAAGCTGGTATACCCGCCGGTTCAGCAGAGGCACTAGTTCCGCGTAGATGGCCTGAGTAGTTTCTGAAGCTGCCTCCGTGTTGGTGTTCAGTCGCAGGCTGCGACTCAACCGTTGCCACGGAAACAGCCCATCTCTCTGCAAGACGAGGCGCATGTCTGCTGGCGCGTCGAGAGCAGCTACTTCCACGGGCAGAAGAAGCCCAGCGATCAGCTTCAACAGCGTGGTCTTGCCGCAGCCCGAAGGTCCTTCGAGAATGGAGATCCCACTAACGAACCGACATGAAAAGTCGCGAAACAGAAGGCTCGACCCGAACCCGAACGAGAGACCACGCACATCCACCAAGGTGGACCGCGCCTCAAGCCGCGAGAGCGAGCGAAGAGAGCCTCGTGTAGATGTCTCGCAGGGAGACCTCTGGCGTGAGCACTCTGCCCAGGCGACCGTAGTCGTCCGTGTGCAGCGATTCGGTTGGCGTCAGGACCGCACCTTCATACGTAACCCGAATCAGCCCCAGGAGAAGAGGGTCTTGCTTCACGAGACAGGTCTTCGACGTCAGGCCGTACTGCGCCAGCATCTCTTCGAGGTCGTCGGAGTCGGGTAGAGCATGCGCGCCCACGAGTAGGACCGCATTGTCGGCCTCCATAAACTCGCCGCAGCGGCTCATCCTTTTGAGGAGGTCGGGCAGGTCCACCGCCTCTTCTGAGATCCGCCCTTGGTGACGCGTGTTGACAAAGGGCGAGAACACGATCGTGTCGTACTGAGACGCGATGCGCATCATGTCTGCGAGAGATCTGACCGTGGTCTTCGTTAGCGTCTGGAGCGCGTTCAGCTCCCGCACTCCAGCTGAACGCGCGAACTCGGCAGCAGCCTCGATCTTCTTGTAGGGAACACCACGGTACATCTCTGTGGAGTCGGGTCCGCCATCAAGGCTGATATCCATCCAGCTGAGTGATGAGATTGCACTGCGGCTCAGGAAGCGGATACCGAGTCCGTTCGTTATCAGGCTGCTCGTCTTTCCGGCTTGCGCGAACCTATGGATCAGCTGCGAAGTCTTCGTCGCTGCCGCAGCGTTGACGAGAGGCTCCTTGCCGACCACGGCGAGGTGCGAGAAGTCCTCCCGTTCCAGTTGCGACAGAACTGCGTCCGCGATGAACCCGCCCGGCCCTGAGTACTGGAGGTAGCAGTGGCCGCATCGCAGATTGCAGGAGTTGTTCACGGTGAGGGTGACTGTGTGGAGCGCCTGCTGCGGCCCCGCTAGGTGCAGTGCGGCGCTTCCGGCCATCGAGCCAACCATCGATTGGGTCCCCCAAAGGTGAAGCAACAAGTATGAACTACATGGGTGCCAGATGAAACGATGGAGAGGTCGGCGATTCCCCGGCTGCGAGTTCCCGTCGGCCCCATAAATGGACAGGGCCACCGACACCCACTTTGGAAGCCGGTGATGCCGGTTCGGTTCCTTGATCTGGCCTTCGTTGCGCGCCGCGGTACCTCGCCCGCGTTTGGGCTACGATGCAATTGTTGAGGGGCTGACCCCGCGGACGCCAGAGCAGTGCGTCTGGCCCGCCAGCCCCCCGGAGGGATTCCTCGTGCGTACTGGATGGGGACCCAACCGTCGCCAGCTCACGGAGATTCGCGCGCGTGCAGTGGCCCGCGAGCCGGTCGAGGCTATTGCGGAGCTCCTCGGCGTGGCCTGCGAAGACCTCAGGCGTCACTGCGAGACGAAGCACCTGTTTCCTAGCATAGGCCGACCACGCAAGCTGTTCTCGGACTGGGAACGGTCTTTCGTGCAGGCAGCTTCTGCGATGGGCATGCCACAGCATGAGATCGCACGCACGCTAAACGTCGACTCGATCGTTGATCCATGTCTGAGAAGCGGCTTTCTGGAAAGCGGATGAAGAACGTTCGTATCGAAGAGCACCCCTAAATTCGACTCGCTGAATATGCGCTTGAGAATCATAGCTTCACGATTCAGCAAGCATGCGATCACTCACGTCTGCATGATTCCTTCTTTCGTGGAGTGGCGGGCTCTTTCTTCCTCCCAGAGAAAGACCATGAGACCATCTCGGCGCATCAGGTAGGAACATGGCGATTGTCGCCTGACGCGTTCTTCAACTACCTGTCGTACCTAGAATTGAAGACCGCGCTGGAAGCAGCGGAGAAGGCTCAGCGAAACGCGACAATCGCCATTCGTATCTCTATCGCGAGTCTGCTGCTAACAGCGATATCCATCATTGCAGGGACTGCAATCGGCCTCGGTTGATTCCTTGGCTGCACCACTGGCTTGCCGCGTTATGGAGCCCAGCGCACTTCGATGATGGGAATCTCCCAGTGCGAGCATTTGTACTCGTGAGGCGACGGACTTCCCTGCCGATCGCTGCGTTCTATGAGCGCAGTGACCCGGGCGTCCTGGATACGACGCAGTCGAGGCTGCCACCTTTGCGCCGCGGCTCTAGATAGGCGGCCAATTCGCTTGTCGTTGCGAAAGATTCCGACGCGATCGTCCTCCGGGCGCAGCTCAACTTCGCTCCCGGCGAGGCACCGATCTAGATCTCGATGAATCGTGTGACCCTCTGCAAACCAGCCCGGATACCCGAGATTGATATCTGACAACCCCAGTACGTCGTATCGGACATCTCCAATCTGCACTGGGATCGAGCTTGACAACATCGGCCGAGACTCGGCTCCGCATCCAACGATCTCGCTGTGAAATGGATGACCGGCAGTTGAACAGATCACCGCTTCATGACGCGCGCGGGTCATTCCGACGTAGAGAAGGCGACGCTCAGCCTCCATGCTCTCATCCGCCTGATCTCGCACCCACCCACTTGCCGGCATCAGCACCCGGTCGAATTCGAGACCCTTCGATGCATGAATCGTGGCAAGGAAAACGCCGGCGCCGTGAGTGAACTCCCTAGCGGCTTCGAAGAGCGCTTCCTGGATGCTCTCCTTTAGAAGTCGCGCCGGGACAGGGTCGGTCTCGTTCAGTCCACCCCAATAGGCACCAATGAGGCGCTCGAGCAACACGTCCCATTGCGTCCGCTGGCCTCCATCACGGAGACGCTCGAGTGCTTCTGCGCTCATGGGCAACGTGACCGACTCCTCGCCAAGCTCCCGCAGGTGAGTCAAGAAGCGGTCACATTCACGAACCCTCGCCAGGCGTCCAATCCCTGCCCCAGGAATCGCCAATCGGACGGGTATCCCTTCGGTTTCGCAAGCATGACGCAACGCGTGAAGCACATCGTTTCGGCGGGCAAGTACCGCCATAGATGATGGATCCGCTCCAGCATCGATCCAGCTAGTCAGTTGCGACATTAAGATTCCAATCTCGTTGTCGCTGTCCGGAATCGACAAGTTCGCGACTGACTTTCCTTGCTTATCGTCTCTTCGCGCAGCGTCTACATGGAGCGAAACGTCTGACTTCATCCGGTCGCGATTCGTACGGATCAAACGCTGCGACGCGTCGACGATGGCTGCGGTGGATCGATAGTTGGAGGTCAAGAGCTTGCGCTGCGCCTTGTAGTCCTCTTCGAACCGTCGAATGAACTCAGTGCTCGTGTCGTTCCATTCGTATATGTTCTGGTCGTCATCTCCAACGGCGAAGATCGTAGGGCGCGCATCTTCTTCGGTTTCGACACGTCGGGCGATCGCGCTGACGAGTTCGTACTGCTCGAGGTTGATGTCCTGGTACTCGTCCACGAGCAGGTGGGCAACGTTGCCCAGCAGCATCTCGTGAGCTCGCTCGGCGTCCACCCCTAGAACAGTTTGCTCTCCGCCGATAACTCGCGTCGCAAGCGGAATCAGGTCCGAGAGCTGCAACCCCGAACCCGGATCGCGTAGCGATTCCGCTTCCAGGGATAATCCCAGGGTTCGCAGCGCCAGAGCATGGTAGGTGTGGACTCGTACACGGCGGGCGTCGTCGAATCCCACGATCTCGCGCAACCTCCTTCGCACAAGCTCCGCCGCCATGCGATTGAAGGTGAGGACGAAGATCCTCCATGGCGGCACCCGACGCACCTTCACCAGGTAGGCAATTCGGTGCACCAGCGTGCGGGTCTTTCCGGATCCTGGTCCTGCGAGGACGAGCAGGTTGGCGTCGTCGGCCGCTGTGACGATGTCTTCCTGCTCCGGGTCCTTGAGGGCTGATACGATCTTGTCGACAGTTGATCGGTCCGCCGGTACATCGAGACCTGTTCCCAGTGCATCTCGATACCGGGCGACGAAGTCGTCGCGGCTTGAAGCGAAATAGTCCACGACAAGTCTCATCGCCTCGGCGAGCCGCTCTGGCCCCCAGCGGGCGAACGTTCCCATGACGTGAACCTGCAGGGTCTTCTCTTCGTAGTGGTGGTTCAGCTCTTCGTAGTCCTGGTTGCCGAAGCGGCGCCCCTTCGAGTTTTCGATGAACCGCAATCCCATTGCCTGCCGGATGACACTGCGACCACCGCGAACCGTACAGACCCCCAGCCGATCAAGGGCGTAAATCGCACCCTCAATGGCAGCGTCCTCATCGTGAACCTGGGCGCCCAGGAAGAGATCTCCCGCGATCAAGGCCTTGAGGTCGTCGAGAGTCATTTCGAGCTTCAGTTGGCGACCGCGCACGCTGGCCGCTCGCAACTTCTCCCGAGCGGCCTCAGATATCCGACGCATGAGTGCGAGGCGCCGCTCCCCTAGCTCTTGGAGACGTGGCAAGTCAAACCGAAGAAGAATCTCAGCTTCTCTCGGCCCGACGGACCGCGTCGTTAATCCCTTGGCTCCGTCCTCCCAAGCGAGCCCGTCCCGGGCCACGCAGGCGAGGAGGCTCTCCGCGAGACCGCGGGTGATCGGCGAGACCATTCCCTCTGCCGTACCGGGAAGCGCTCCACGGATTGCTGCTTCAGCTGCCGAGAAATCCATCCGGAGGGGCTGGCCAACGGGAGCATCGGGGTCGAGCTCCTGCATCCAACGAAAGAACGCCCGCTGTGACCGCTCTACCGCCTCGAGCCGCCACATCGAGTCTTGGGCGGTTCCCGCATCGAAGAAGAGCGTGTAAGTGGCGATCTGCTTGAGCAGTCCGCTCTTTTCCATGTCGTGGAGGATCGTCATGATCCTCGGAGGCAGATCTGAATCGGTAGGCGAATCCTCAGAGGGGAGGCAGCCCGCCAGGTCGTCGCTGCTTACTGGCTCGCCGGTGCCGTCACTGAGGAGTCGGTCCATCACGGCCAGCCACTGCCCGCGCGCCAAAGGGCTCAGATCAAGCTCGGCGATGCGGCTCTCGGCCTCTTCAATGTCGTCGACAGTCGGAATACCTGACCAGACAATGTTCTGGTTCATCTTCCGCTCGAGGAAGCCTCGGCGCTCTAACCAGGCAATCGCCGTCTTCACCTTGGTGGCCTGGAAGTCCTCGCCGAGCTCCTTCTCCTCAGAGAGAACCTCACCGACCGTCACGAAGAACTCGTTGAACTCACCCTCTTTGGACCTCTTGGCGAGTCGGCGGAGTGCCCGGAGGATTTGCTGCACATCTTTCTTGGTCAGAGCGGAGTACGCGCCCATCCGGAACTGGGCGTCGAGATCATCGTCGGTGAACAGGAGGATGCACTTGGCGGTTCCGCGATCGCGACCTGCCCGCCCGGCTTCCTGGAGGTAGTTCTCCAGCGAGCCTGGGACGTCGTAGTGGATCACCAGGCGAACGTCGGGTTTATCGACGCCCATCCCGAAGGCATTGGTCGCGCAGATGACCTGGACCTCGTTGTCCAGAAACTGCTGCTGGATCTCGCGCTTCTCTTCGCTTTCGAGCCCTGCGTGGAAGAACCGCGCTCTGAGTCCATGCTCAGTCAAGTAGCCCGCAAGCTCTTCTGTGTGCTTCCTGGATCGGGCGAAGACGACAACTGGCGTGCCTTCGGGCTCCGAACGGATCAAGCCAACGATCTCGGGCATCTTCGTCTCTGGTGCGACGCGCCTGACGGCGTATTGGAGGTTCTCGCGTTCCGAACCGCCGTCGAAGCAGAGTAGGTCGATGCCGAGCTCGTCCTTGAAGTGCGCTGTGATCTCGGCCCGAACATCGAGCTTTGCCGTTGCTGTCATCGCGCAGACCTGCGGAGTCGCGTCGCCGGACAGCCGCCGAATGACCTGAGAAACGAACAGGTAGTCGGGGCGAAAGTCGTGGCCCCATTTGCTGATGCAGTGCGCCTCGTCGAACACCCACAAACCGATACGGCGCGTCTTGAGCAGAGCGTCGATCGAGGGATTTCGCAGTTGTTCGGGAGAGATGTAGAGGATCGCAACCTCACCACCGGCAACACGATCGAAGGCGATCCGGCGCTCAATAGGCGATAGCAATCCGGATATCGCTTCCGCCAACCTCGCCCCGAGTCGAGCCTCGATTCCGTCCACCTGGTCCTTCATCAACGACTGAAGCGGAGAGATGGCGACGGTCAGGTCACCTGTCGCTTCATACCGTTGGAGAGCGGGAAGCTGGAAACAGAGACTCTTCCCGGCACCCGTTGGCAAGAGCGCCATAACGCTCTCTCCGAAACAGATTGAGCGCACGATCTGTTCTTGGAGGCTGCCCTTCCCGTCTGCAGTCGTCGGAGTTTGCCGGAAGCCTGTAGTGATCCCGAAGCGCGGGAGATAACCGGATGGCTCATGCCGCTCGCGACAGAAATCACAGCTCGCGCTTCGGCAGGAGCGCCCTCTCAGAACCGCGACGGCCTCCTGAAGATGGGGCCAGCGATGCAGGACCCACATCGGCAATGCCGATCCGCTCCCAGCTACGCGAAGCCAGGCGAACAGGAGAGCCCAGCTTTCGCCAAACCGTGCGTTCGAGAGGAACGTCTCTACTCCCCGAGGACAAGCTCGGCCTTCAAGAACAGATCTTGCGATATCTTGGACGCTGCCTTCGGATTCGTCTCCGGCGATTCTAAGTACGAGTTGGCCGATCGCCTCATACGATCGGGACTCCACTAGAAGTCTGCCAAGGACTCGCGTCCACGTATCAGGCTCGCGCGCGAGCACCTCGAAGGCCTGCTCGGCAACCTTTCGAGCCAGTTCGCAGTCGCGGACCGGATTGCTGATGGAGTCGTGGACGAGCTTGTAGCCCTTGACCAGCTTGTGATACGGCTTCTGGGGGAAAGCGATCGCGGAGAGCGGCAGGGTGTCGATCACGCCGAGGCGCAGCATCCGCAGCTTTGGTGCGATCGCCCTCAGTTTCGGCAGATCGAAATCGACAACGTTGTGCCCACCAAGAAAGGAGGCGCGCTTGAAGAGCCGATCGACCTGCTCGAGCGCCCGCTGTCGCTGACCCGAGTTGCTCAAGTCTCGGAAGTGCATAGACTGATCGCCCAGCACCGCTCCAACCGCAAGAAGATGCTCGCTGCGGCTGAACTCGAGATCGATCCAGCCAATTTGGTCTAGTTCGTGCGATTGCGCGGTCATGTGTGCAGCCTTAGGCATGCCTCGCGATAGCGGTCGATTCGTCGCTCGATGACTCCGCTCTCCCGCGGTGCGATGTCATCCAATCCGCCAGCCAATCAAGAAACGGAACAAGCTCTGAGCGATCCTGATCAATCCCCATAAGGAGCTTCCACGAAACCCCTTCTAGGTGTCCTATCACTCGGTGGCGACTCTTGGGCATCCGGGATCTCCAGTGTCGACGAGTTGACTACCAGGTAGAGGACGCGTATCCGATTCTGCGCGGAACCCTATGTTTACGTATGGGCGACGAACCGTAGAAGACAGGGATTCGATTACTCTTGCCACTTGGGGAAGTGCGTCTTGAGCCGATCGACCGTGTGTCGCCACTTTGCCGCTGTGGGCCGGCAGACGGAGTTCTGGTTGCCGAATAGGCCAACTTCGCTCATCGCATCGGCTTCGGGCACCGTGTCGATCCAGCGCACTCGAACGAAGCAGGCAGCCCTTTCGGGGTCTTCGGCGTCGGATCGGTACCGATCCGCGAACGTGAGGACGTCAAGCACGGGCTTCTCGCCGTTAGGCGTTTCGACCATGAACTCGCCCATTGCGCACACTTCTTCAGTCACCTCACCTACACCGACGTATCCCGCTTGTGTCTTGACCCAGATGCGGTCACCAGGTGAGAGGAGACTCAGTGTTCGGATATACCAAGGGCCGCCGCTTGCATCGATGAAGCCGAACTTCCGGGCGTCTTCCCAAGAGCGAGCAGATGACGGCCCGTACGAAACGTAGTACTCGCCGTTCCAGGGCTCGTTTGCGTGTTTACCTCTTGCCGTTGTGACGACGTTTGCCTGGGTCTCTCCTGGATCAATGAGCCAGGCGCGACTCAAGAGTTGGTCACCGCCGTATTCGAAAACCTGGAAGAAGACGACGTTGATCGCGATGTCGCGAGCGTTCAGGTAGCCAATGATGCGCTCGGTGGCGGCGTCGAGTTCAGCTGCCACGATGATGATCTGATGCGACTGGTTGAGCGAATCTTCCTCGAGCTCAGATCCGAATCGTTCGTGGAACGCCTCGTCTAGGTTTCGTCCGCCGGAAAACCGTTGATAGATTTGAGCGATCTTCTCTGGGCCCAGATTCTCAACCCAAGACGCATAGTCGAGAGCTTGCGCCGCAATCTCGCGCGGGGTTCGGTCACGCTTGAGCTCGATCAGCACCAGTGAGCCATCAGGCGCGATGGCGAGCAGGTCGATTCTGCCACCATGACCGGTGCTTTCTTGCTGCCCGATCAACAACCATTCACTCGAGAGAATGCTTGGGTCGCGCACGATCATCTGTTCCAGCAGCTGCTCGCTCGCCAGACGGCCTTGGGGAAGCGCTTCGGGCTTCTCTCCGACTCTCCATATCGCGTGGCTAATGGGCATGGCTGGTTGAGGCCCCGGCGAGTGGGAGGGGATACTGAGACGGTGTAATCCGAACCATCGCTCAGGACAGCGGCGTCCGGGTGAACCGTATCGACCATAGCGTGGGATCCATCACTCGCGCGGCGGGCGCATCGGCGACGTCAGCGTCTATGACCAGGAGTCGAACCCCACCACCTGGCGCCTGGCCAAGATGAACCTCGCCATCCGCGGCATCGAAGGCAACCTCGGCCCCCAGCACGCCGACAGCTTCCACCGCGGCCTCCGCAATGACCCGAAGGCCTACTACGTCATCACCGACCCGCCATTCAACATGAGCGACTGGGGCGGCGGCCGCGCTTATAGGGCACTATCCGCGCCGTCTACCAACCGCTGAACGGCACCCGCCGGAGCCCCCGCCATGAAGCACGGAGAAATCGTCTCATTCCTTTGGGATGTTGCCAACCTCATCCGCGACACCTTCAAGCGAGGCAAGTACCAGGACGTGATCCTCCCCCTCACAGTCCTGCGCCGGCTGGACTTCGTCCTCGCGAAGACCGAACAGGCCGTCCTTGAAACCGAGGCCAAGTACAAAGATGAACTCGAAAACCGAGACGGCCTCCTCCGCAAGGCCTCCGGCTTCGCCTTCTACAACACCTCCGGTTTCAACTTTAGCCGCCTGCTCGACGACCACGAGAACATCGCCGCCAATCTGCGCAAGTACATTGCCGGCTTCAGCCCCAACATGCGTGAGGTGATCGAGAAGTTCGACTTCGACAACACCATCAGCAAGCTCGACGAGGCGGGGCTGCTCTTCCAAGTCATGCAGCGCTTCACCGACCCGGCCGTAGACCTGCACCCCGACCACGTCGACAACGCTACCATGGGCACTATCTTCGAAGAACTGATCCGTAAGTTCAACGAAGCCCTCAACGAGAACCCCGGAGAGCACTTCACTCCCCGCGACGTTGTCCACCTAATGGTTGACCTACTCCTCGCCGGCGATGAAGAGCAGATCCGCATCCCCAATAAGACCCTCACTGTCTACGACCCCTGCTGTGGCTCGGGGGGCATGCTCACCATCGCGAAAGAGCACATCACCGCCGGCGTCCGCAAGGAAGAACAGAACGGCTCAAACGGGAACGATATCGAGTTCGAGCGCGGCCCCATTAACGACACCGCCGACATCCACCTCTTCGGCCAGGAGGTGAACCCCGAGACCTTCGCGGTCTGCAAATCCGACCTCTATATGAAGTCGGACGACGGCCGCGACGCCGAGCACATCCTCTACGGCAGCGTGCTCTCGAACGATCGCCACGCCGACCAACCTGGCTTCGACTACCTGATCGCGAACCCGCCCTACGGTAAAGACTGGAAGCGAGACAAGGACGCAGTCGAAGCGGAGGCCGACAACCCTGCCGGCCGCTTCGGCCCCGGCACCCCGCGCATCAGCGACGGCCAGCTCCTCTTCCTGCTCCACATGCTCTCGCACACCAAGGAGCCGAGCCAAGGCGGCTCGCGGGTCGCCATCATCATGAACGGCTCGCCACTGTTTACCGGCGATGCGGGTAGCGGCGAGAGCGAGATTCGCCGCCACATCCTCGAGAACGATTGGCTCGAGGCGCTGATCGCGCTGCCCGAGCAGCTCTTCTACAACACGGGCATCGCCACCTACGTCTGGATCCTGAGCAACCGCAAGTCGCCCGAGCGCAAGGGCAAGGTGCAGCTCATCGATGCCAGTTCGACCTACTTCTGGGTCGATATGAAGAAGAGCCTGGGCGACAAGCGCCGCCGCATCCCGTTCGAGCGCGCCGAGGAGATCGTACAGCTGCTCGCCGAGTTCGAGCACGACGTCGTGCGGACAGCCCCGGAGCACAAAGGGAAGCCCGCCCACGAAGTCACGGTGAGCAAGATCTTCCCCACCACCCACTTCGGGTTCCGCAAGGTCACCGTCGAGCGCCCGCTGCGGCTCAACTTCGAGGCCAGCCCCGAGCGCATCGCCCGGCTCGGGGACGAGCGCGCCTTCGCAAACCTCGCCAGCTCGAAGAAGAAGCAAACCGCCGCCCGCGAGAAGGAAGAAGCCGACGGCCGCGCGCTGCAGGACGCGATCTGCGCCATGCTCGAGACAGTGCCAACCGATCGCGTGAACGAACGCGACAAGTTCGAGGCCCAGATCACGGCCGCCGCCAAGGGAGCGGGCCTCAAGCTGCCCGGCCCGGTCAAGAAGGCCATCCTTTCGGCGCTCTCCGAGCGCGACCCCGAGGCGCCCGCGTGCCTGACGAGCAAAGGCACCCCCGAGCCCGACTCCGAGCTGCGCGACACCGAGAGCGTGCCTCTCTCCGAAACCATCGAGGCCTTCTTCGAGCGCGAGGTGAAGCCCCACGTGCCCGACGCCTGGATCGACCGCAACAAATGCGACGAGCACGACGGCGAGGTGGGGATCGTCGGCTACGAGATCAACTTCAATCGCTACTTCTACCGCTACACCCCACCCCGCGCGCTGGCCGACATCGAGCGGGATATCCGAAGCATCGAGAAGGACATCGTGCGGATGCTCGCGGAGGTGACCGGCAGCTCGCCCGAAGATCTGGCGAGCTGAGCGGACGTGTCCGGTTCCTGGCCCGCCGCGGCGCGCGCGGCGGTGAGCGGAGCGACGTGGGATTCAAAACGCTCGCAATCTCCCGGTTTTGACGACGATTTTGGCGCGGGCCAGCCGCCTCCGAATGCCGAGCAACGCGGAAAACGTCGGCATTTGCAAACTTCCGCATACAATTCCATAATCGCCCTCCATGACCCAGCCCGAACTCACAGAGCGCCAGCTCAACCAGGCCGGCCTGGGGGCCTTCTTCCGCCCCCGGGATCTTGAGCCCCTGGGGATCGGTGCGGCCGGGCTTCGGCAGCTCGCCGCCGGCGGCGTGGTCGAGCGCATCTCCCGCGGCCTCTACCACCTGGCCTCGGCCGAGCCTAGTGAGCACCACACCCTGGCCGCCATCTGCGCACGGGTGCCCGAGGCGGTGCTCTGCCTGCTCTCGGCCCTGCGCTACCACGAGCTCGGCAGCCAGCTCCCGCGCGAGGTGTGGATCGGCATCGCGCGCAAGGCCCGCGCCCCCCACCTGCCGGAGCTGCCGGTGCGCGTCGTGCGCTTCAACGCCGCCCAGCTTCAGTACGGTGTGGAAGAGGTGCGGCTCGAAGGCGTCCCCGCCCGCATCACCAACCCGGCCCGCACCGTGGTCGATTGCTTCCACCCGTGGAAGCTTCGACTCGTCGGCAAAGACGTCGCCCTCGAAGCCCTGCGCGAGGCCATCCGCCACCGCAAGGCCACCCCGGACGAGATCGCCCGCGCCGACGAGGCCTGCCGCACCAGCAAGACGACCTCCGCTATCACCCCCTACCTGGAGGCGCTCGCCTGATGGCCGGCCCAGACGAAATCGTGAACGTCGCGGCCTCGGTGCAGCAGCGCCTGAAGAACCACGCCCGCGAGATGGGGGCCGACTTCAACCTCGTGCTGCAGCGCGACGCCGCCGAGCGCTTCCTCTACCGCCTGGGTGTATCGAGCGAGGTCGATCGCTTCACGCTGAAGGGCGCCGCGCTCTTTCTCGTCTGGTCCGGCAACGAGTTTCGTTCCACGCGCGATGTCGATCTGCTCGGCAGCGGCGTGGAAGATCACACCGCTATCCGCGAGTCGATGGCCGCGATCTGCGCAATCGACGACCCCAACGACGCCCTGCGCTTCGACCCGGCGGCGATCGGCGTCGAAGAGATTCGTCATGAGCAGGGCTACGGAGGCGTGCGCGTCAAGCTCCGAGCCACACTCGGCAAGACGAGGATCACACTCCGGGTCGACATCGGCTTCGGAGACGCCATCTACCCCGACAAGCAGCCCGCCGAGTACCCGACGCTCCTCAACCTCACCGCGCCCAACGTCTGGGCCTACCCGCGCGAGACCACGATCGCCGAGAAGTTCGAAGCCATGGTGAGCCTGGGCGCGAGCAACTCGCGCATGAAGGACTTCTGGGACGTCGTCGCCCTCTCCCAAGAGTTCCCCTTCGACGGCGAAACGCTGTGCACCGCAATCGACGAGACCTTCCGCCGACGCGGGACCCTGATCGGTGAGGTGGTGCCCGAGGCGCTACGGCCGGCGTTCTATCAAGATGAGAAGCGCGTCGAAATGTGGCGAGCGTTTCGGCAGAAGTCGGGGTTGCAGCTGGAGGTGCCAGCAGCGTTCGCGGCGGTGCGGGAGCGGGTGATCGCGTTTCTGGGGCCGGTGCGGGATAGCCTCGCGGGGGGTGGGGAGTTTGCGCGGGTGTGGGCGAAGGGTGGGCCTTGGGTGACGGGGTATGGGCAGGGTGGGTATGGCGAAGGCGGACATGGCGGAGTGCCACCTCTTAGACGGCGAGAGCATGGTTGATGAGTTTGCGGTGTCGGCCTCGAGCGGGTCGGCCCATCAGTTCGATCGATACTCCGAGTATCAGCAATCGGGGGTTGAAGCCCTGGGCGAGATTCCAGCACATTGGAAACTCAAGCCGCTCAAGTACGTGCTCCAGGCGCCCCTTGCCTACGGCGTCCTCAAGCCAGATCGATATGACGGGGACGACGGAATTCCCCTCATTCGGATCCTCGATGTCGAGTCGGGTGAAGTCCGCCAAGCTTGGCTCCAGAGGATCTCGCCCGCCCAGTCCCGTGAGTATCGCCGAACGGTCCTGAATGCTGGCGATCTGATCGTCTCTGTAGTGGGGACAATTGGTCGCTCATTCGTCGTCCCACAGTCGCTCGCAGGTGCAAACCTGTCTCGAGCACTTGCGCGGATTCAGCTGACTCCCGAAGTCGATGCTCGCTTTCTGGAGTACTGCATTGTCGCCAGCGCGTTTGAGTCATTCGTAGAAATGATTCCTGCCGGGACCGCGCAGCGTGTGCTCAATCTCGGGGACCTAGCGCAGTTTGTAGCCGCAGTTCCGAGTCCCGCCGAGCAGGATGCGATCGTCCGGTTCCTGGATCGGGAGATGGAGAAGATTGATGGGCTGGTGGCGAAGAAGGAGGAGCTAATTAGGCTGCTCCAGGAGAAGCGCGCCGCCCTCATCACCCACGCCGTCACCAAGGGCCTCGACCTGAACGCCCCCATGAAGGACTCCGGGATCGAGTGGATAGGCGAGATCCCCGCTGATTGGAAGATTCGCAGGCTCTCAACGGTATGTGGATTCCAGTCTGGAAAGGCTCACGAGCCGTACGTTGTTGAGGATGGCGAGTTTGTTTGCGTGAATGCCAGGTTCGTATCGACCGAAGGAAAGAAGAGGAAGTTCTGCAGCAGAAACCTAAGCCCCGCAAAGCGGAATGATGTGCTGATGGTAATGAGTGACCTGCCGAACGGGAGGGCACTGGCGAGAACCTTCTTTGTGACGGAGAACGACCGCTACGCAGTGAATCAGCGTGTCTGCATCATCTCAGCGCAGCAGGTCAATCCGAGATTTCTGTTCTACTACCTCGACAGGAGTCCGTTCTTTCTCTGCTATGACGATGGACTAAATCAGACGCATCTCCCCAATGCGGCTTTCACCAAGTGCCCAGTGCTTCTGCCACCGCCCCGCGAGCAAGTAGCGATTAGTGAGTACCTGGATCTAGCGACTAACAGAATCAATGGGCTGATCAAGAAGGTGGAAGATCATCTAACCCTTCTCCAAGAACTCCGCACAGCCCTTATCTCCGCCGCCGTCACTGGCAAGATCGACGTTCGGGAGGAAGTCGCATGAGCCCCGAGATCTCGGAACGGGCCTTCGAAGAGGCCATCGAGTGTGCGCTGCTCGAGTATGGGCCGGATGCCTGCGCGGGCGACTCAACGCGCGTACGCGAGCCGACGCCCGCCTATGGCGAGGAGGTGCCCGGTGGCTACCGCAAGCGTTCGCCTCGCGACTACGACGCCGGGCTCTGCCTGATTTCGGCGGATGTCGTCAACTTCGTCCTCGCCACCCAACCCAAGGAATGGGAGAGGCTCGAGCAGCACCACGGTGCGGATCTGCGGGAACGCTTCCTGAAGCGCCTCTCGCGCGAGATCGGGCGGCGCGGCGCCCTCGATGTGCTGCGCAACGGCATCAAGGATTCGGGCGTGAAGTTTGCGCTCGCCTACTTCCGGCCGCCAAGCGGGCTCAACGAGGAGCTGCAGCGGCTGCACGCCGCGAACCTCTTTGCCGTTCTGCGCCAGCTCTACTACCACCCGACCGGCGCAGAGGAAGACAAGAAGGAGACGGGCCCGAGTCTCGATCTGGGCCTCTTCCTGAACGGCATCCCCATCTTCACCGCGGAGCTCAAGAATCGGCTCACGGGGCAGAACGTCGAGCACGCGATGAAGCAGTACAAGGAGACGCGCGATCCCCGCGAGCCGCTCTTCGCCTACGGGCGCTGCCTGGCCCACTTCGCCATTGATTCCGAGCTCGTGTACTTCACCACGGCGCTGCGGGGTGCCAAGACCCTCTTCTTTCCCTTCAACCAGGGCAAGTTCGGCGGCGCCGGCAACCCGCCCGTGCCCCCGACCCAGAAGGGCTACGCGACCCGCTACATGTGGGAGCGCATGTGGGCGCGCGACAGCGTGCTCGACCTGATTCGCCAGTTCATCCACGAGGTGGAGGAAGAAGACGACAAGGGCCGCAAGACCGGCGAGCGCTTCATCATCTTCCCCCGCTACCAGCAGCTCGAGGCCGTGCGCGAGCTGGTGGCCGACGCGCGGCGCTGCGGCCCCGGGCAGCGCTACCTCATCCAGCACTCGGCGGGCAGCGGCAAGAGCTTCACCATCGCGTGGCTCGCCCACCAGCTCTCGACGCTCTTCGACGCGAGCGACCACCGAGTCTTCGACTCCATCGTCGTCATCACCGATCGCCGTATCCTCGACCGCCAGCTCCAGCGCAGCGTGCGCCAGTTCGAGCAGACCCTCGGCGTGGTGGAGAACATCGACACCACCTCGCGCCAGCTGAAAGACGCGGTCGCCTCGGGCAAGACCATCATCGTGACGACGCTGCAGAAGTTCCCCGCCATGCTGGAGGCCATCCGCGAGATGGCCCGCAAGGAGGCCGAAGCCGGCAAGGCCCCCGGCGCCAGCCAGGAGGTGCCCGGCCGCAACTTCGCCGTGATCGTCGACGAGGCCCACTCCTCTCAGGCGGGCGACAGCCCAGAGGCCATCAAGCGCGTCTTCACCGCCGACAGCCTCGAAGCCGCTGCGCGCGCCGATCTGGGTGAAGAGGAAGACGACGGCCAGCGCGCGTGGACCGAGGCCGCCGAGGGCCGGCGCTTCCCGCCCAACATGAGCTTTTTCGCCTTCACCGCGACCCCGAAGGAGAAGACCCTCGAGCTCTTCGGCAAGAAGGACGCCGGCGGCGAATTTCACCCCTTCCACCTCTACAGCATGCGCCAGGCCATCGAGGAGGGCTTCATCCTCGACGTGCTCGAGAACTACACCACCTACAAGTCGTACTGGCGCCTGCTGAAGACCATTGAGGACGACCCCCACTACGACAAGAACAAGGCCGCCTACCTGATGCGCTCGTTCGTCGAGCTGCACCCGCACGCCATCGCGGAGAAGGTGAAGATCATGGTCGATCACTTCGCCACCCAGGTGCAGAGCCAGATCAGCGGCAAGGCGAAGGCGATGATCGTGACGCGCTCGCGTCTGCACGCGGTGCGCTACAAGCGTGAGGTCGATCGCTACCTCGCCGAGCAGGGCCACCCGTGGCGGGCGCTGGTCGCCTTCTCGGGCACTGTCAACGACGAGGGCGCCGAGTACACCGAGAGCAAGATGAACTCCGAGGGCAAGCCCCAGCCCATCGGCGAACGCCAAACGGCCAAGGAATTCGAGAAGCCGGAGTACCGCTTCCTGATCGTGGCCAACAAATTTCAGACCGGCTTCGACCAGCCCCTGCTCCACACCATGTACGTGGACAAGAAGCTCTCGGGCATCCACGCCATTCAGACCCTCTCGCGCCTGAATCGTACGCATCCACCCGACAAGACCGGCACCATGGTGCTCGACTTCGAGAACGACGCCGAGACGATCCAGGACGCCTTCGAGGGCTACACGGAAGTCACGCTGCTTTCTGAAGGCACCGACCCCGACCAACTCTACGACGCTCAGAGCCGGCTGCTGGACTTCCATGTCTACACCGAGGCCGAGGTGGAAGCCTTCGCCACCCTCTACTTCGATCCAAAGACTACGCAGGACCAGATCTACTCGGCCCTCGACCCTATAAAGGAGCGCTTCGAGGAGCTGGTGGAAGACGAGCAGGAGGGCTTCCGCAAGCAGCTGACCGGCTACGTGCGCCTGTACGCCTTCCTCTCCCAGGTGCTGACCTTCTCCGACGCGGACCTGGAGAAGCTCTACGTCTTCGCTCGCCATCTACGTCGGCTGCTGCCCACCGAGCAGGCCGAGCTGCCGCGCGAGGTGCAGCAGAACATCGACATGGAGAGCTACCGGATTCAACAGACCGGAAGCGGCAAGATCAGCGTGGAGCAGAAGGCCGGCCGGCTGGAGCCGATGGCGACGAAGGAGCATCGGCCGGGGGGCGAGGAGCAGCTCGAGCCGCTTTCCCAGATCATCGCCGAGCTGAACGAGCGCTTTGGCCTCAACCTTGGGCCCGAGCATCGCGTGACCCTCGATCAGATGATGGACAAACTGGACGACGACGACGCCCTCGACGCGAGCGCGCGAGTCAACACGAGAGAGAATGTGCGGCTCACCTTCGACAAGAAGGTCGAGCACGTGATCCAGGAGATCGTCGATTCGAACTTCTCACTCTACAAGCGCATCACCGACGACCAGTCCTTCGGCCAAGTGCTCAAGAACTACCTCTTCGATCAGTATCTGCGGACCCACCGACAAGCAGACGAGCTACTGAAACAGCAGGAATCGAAGACCCTTGAATTCAAGTCGACGCTTAGGTGGAACCTGAGGGAAGAGAAGAAGGACCCGAAGGTTGTGACGCATTCAGTGCTGAAGACGATCGCTGCCTTCCTCAATACCGAAGGGGGCGACCTGCTAATCGGCGTAGGGGATGATCGCTCGATCGTCGGGATCGGGCCCGATGCCTTCGAGAACGAAGACAAGTTCATGCTGCATCTAGGTCACGTGGTGGGAAGCGGACTCGGAGATCGCGCAGGTACGTGTGTGGATCCGAAGATGCAGGTGGTGGAAGGGAAGACCATCTGTCTGGTGAGCTGCCAGCGGAGCCCCGAGCCAGTGTTTCTGAAGTGGAAGGGAACGGAATCGCATGAGGGAGGCGACTTCTTCGTGCGGAGCGGGCCGGGCACGACGAAGCTTGATCCTGAGAGCGCACAGGAGTTCATCCGAACGCGTTTCGCAGCAACGTGATCACACCTTCCACGCGCTGTTCGACTACGGCGCCCCGCTCCAGCACCCACGCCCCGACGGTACGGTTCCCAGCAACGTCGGGAGCCGATCCCTCGCGTGGGGGGCTCTGCATTGGAGTCGGAAGCTTCCGCCCGCCTCAACTCGCTCGGCGGAGGTTGCATTGGTGGAGCCGAGCTCTATCCACCGCCAGCTCTAGTCATGCGGATTCGTTCGCGAAATCCAAGCGCGAGCGAAAAGTTGCCCCCAGAGTTGCCCCACAGATTTTCGGGTGACGGGCGCTTGGGGTCTTCCCTGCTACCACCCAAGGACCATCACGAATCGGCGCCGCAGCGCGCCCAACAACGTGTCAAGCGACTCCGCGATTGACTCCGCGAACTCGCTGTCTGGAATCTCGAGATGCCCGCTGATCTGTGGCCGGAGTGGCCGCCCGCTTCGTTCGCGGCCAACGAACCCGCGGACGCAGATCCTTGGCGGGTCGCAACTTGGTGGCTGATTGCTGATTCGCCGCGCCTCTTGTTCGGCTGGGCGTATTCGTGGCCGTCAGACGCAGGGCGCGCCGAATGGACGCGACCCCACAAGATCGACGAGTTCGGATCTAGTGCGAACAGGCTTCAGATCTGCCGTCTCGTTCTTTCCGGGCCTTGGGCGACGGTGAGGGTTGTCCTCGACCAGATCGCGCACGGGGATTCGCTCGAAGCGTCTTCCTCGCGTGCTGGAATCGCGCCGCCGCGGCCACCCCTCGATGCGGCCTCGCTCGGCAACGTCGTGGGTTCGCAGCCGTCGCCCACCGGCTCCAAGAGCGCGAACTTCGTTGTCGCGCCCTGGCGGCTCCTCCCCTCGCGCGATAGCCGAACCGGCGGCCTGGCGAGTCCTGCGGTCGACGTGTCTGCGATCAGAGCCGCGTTGGTCAGAGTCAACAAGGCCGAAGCCCTCCCACCCGACGATGACGCGGCTGACCGCGTTCTGCGGATTCTGGGCGAAGACTCAGGCCTCGACTTCGGCGGGTCGGGTCGCGGGATCGACCTGCCACGGTTGGGCGACCTCGAGGTCTTGGTCATGCCATCCGCGAAGGGCGAGGATTCGCTCGTAGAAACGACCGCTAGCGACGAAGAGATCGAGATTCAGATCGACACCCGCCACATCCGGGACCCGAGACGCGCGCTCGCCCGTTGCCGACAGATTCATCGCGATGTCGTGCTCAAGGATGACCTCATCGCGATCGAGCCCTGCGATGGAGCGAAATGGGTCGGCAGCGTTGAGCTTTCCCCCGTGGGTCCTAGCTCAGCCGAGATCGAGGTTTGGGTGTCGCGGTCGGCCTCCGAGGCTGGTTTTCAGCTCTGGTACTCGCACAGGGTCGACTGGCTTCGCCAGATCGGCCTC
Organism: Myxococcota bacterium; assembly: GCA_028278345.1. Lineage (GTDB taxonomy): Bacteria > Myxococcota_A > UBA9160 > UBA9160 > UBA4427 > DUBZ01. Next base: position 29,684 of record JANQEL010000235.1, on the reverse strand, counting down.
AACCTGCAACTCGTTGGGCCTGAGGTCGTACTGGATGCCGAGTGGCTTACCCGGTGGTCCGAGCAGCGACGACTGACCACCGGCCAGCGTAAGCGCGTCGACGCAATGCGGACCATCAGGCGAGTGGCAGACAACATGCCCTCGTTGATCGGTCGGCCTACCGAGCTGTGGCGGGCAGCAGAGGAGGGCGCTCGGCGACTGCGCGAGAAGTTCGTGCCTACCGAGTCTGGCGCGAAGTTCATCGACCAGCGATCGAATCCAGAGAGTGACTCCGATCTGGCAGTCGCCGAGTGGTTCAGATCGACCTTTGGTACGTCCAGCGGGGGCGATTCACCGGGACCCCTGCTGCTCATCGACCCATACTTCGACGAGCGGGGCATCGATCTCATCGCGCGCACGGAGGTCTCGGGCCGCAGGTTCATGGTCGTGACGACGCTGAAGGACGCGGAGTCGACAGCGCCGGCCGGGCGCCAGTCTCGCCTGAAAGACGCGATCGTCCGCAACGCACTGGCGCTAGAGGGGCTGTCGCTCGACCTACTCGTCGTGCCACCGAACCAGCTACACGATCGATTGGCCCTGGAGTTCGATCGCGACGGCGAAGTGGCTGCCGGGTTCCAGTTGTCAAACTCGTTGCAGGCGGCGACGAAGAATCACCCTCTGCTCATCACCCCGATTCCCGCCGACGTACTCCCGCAGGTCGCCGATGCTGCCGCCAGGATGATCGCAGACGCGGAAGACCTGCAACTCCTGCCGGAGACCGCTTCGGCGAGCGAGCCGACCCCAAGTAGCACTGCGTCTTCGCAAAGAGCTACGCCCGCCGAACTCGACACTCTGGCCCGGGACGTTGACTCGGCCGTTTCCGGCAATGATCCAGCGCAGTTCGCTTCTTCGTGGTTGAGTTTCGCTGATGCGCTATCGCGAACGCCAGCGCCCCATGACGAACTGGCTGTTCGCTGGGCATCCGCGGACGGTTTCATCGCGGCCCTAGGGCGATATCTGGGTCACGCTTCACCAGTCGCGACACCCAAAGGTTCTTCCGCGCTCGAGTCGCTCGCTTCCGCCAAGCTGGCTTCGCTCGACCTAGCGGCGATTCGCCGTTTTGGCTTCGCCTTGTCTCGGCGTCATCGAATGCTGGGTCCGGACTGGGCACTGCGCTTCGGATTCGAGACTCTCGCCCTGACGGCCCCCCGGGAGTTCGCAACAACGCTAGATGCGATCGCTGGTCAGATCGAGGAATCCGCACCCACTTCGGAGCGTCTAATCGCTGGGTACAAGGTGTGCCTCGCGCTTGACGCTCTCGACGAAACGATCTGCTGGAACGCGTATGGGCAGGACCGCCTGGCCCCTTTGGTCGAAGCCATGCTCAAGGCGAGGAACGACTTCGTTCGAGCGCTCGGCGGAGCGCTGTTGGGCCGCGCGGTCCTCACCCACGCAGGCGAACCACCCGCGCGAACAACTCTCGGCCTTGAGGAAGCACGGAAAATCCTCAGGTTCCTTCCGCGAGAGACCGAGCGCGTACTCGTAATCGCAGAAGCCATCGGCGAGGTCAGACCCGAGATCTTGAGCACCAGTCAAAGCCGCGAAGCCGCCGAAGTACGCGAAAATGAGCTGACGAACTGGCTGAATGACGAGTTCCCGGCTTCGCCCAACAGTCTGCGAGACCTGCTCGTAGAACTGGCCCGACGCTACGACGCCGGCCGTATCGGCGCGCGCGCTCACGACGTCACGGGCAAGGTCTTGGTGCCGCTTGCTCAGGCGGGAAAGATTCCCGTCGTCGCCATCGCGAACCTATGGATGCCCATTCTCGAAAGAAGGGTCGAATCCTGCATCAGGGGAGTGCGGGACTTCGACGCGCTCACGGACATCTCGCTCACGGAGACTTGCGCGTGGGTGCTGAGCGTCAACTTCGAACAAGCCCAGAGCGAAGCTGGCAGAGCGCACAGCAGTTCGGACTCCGTCCCGCACACCCCCACCGCGGATCGGCTCGACCAGGTGTTCCGCAAGGCCCAGCGAGAGGTCGAGCGCCCATTCGTCAAGTCACTCAATTCCAGCAGATGGGCATGCGCGCAAGACGTACTGAGCTGGTTGGAGGCATTGGGCTGGTGTGTCGAGAAGTACGGCCCCGCGTCCCCGCAAATCGAGGAATACGCACGTCGCTGGAGAACGCGCAATCCGCGGATCGAGAACTCGGAGGCGCGGAACTCCGAGCTGCAGAAGTGGGTCACCACGATGCGCACCGCGAACGACGAGGCCTGAATCGCGGGCTGTGATCGCGACTCTTGGACCTCCACTCGCCGGGCGCCAGCGCAAACAGGCTCGGCCACGTCTTCTCTTGGGACAACGCTGAGAACCTTTGCCCCCGGAGGCCAGCACGCAGCGTTCTTGGGTCCACATCTGGCACGATCGGCGCGCGAGCGCCTGACAAGCAGGGCAAGAACGGGCGCTCACTCCAGGGGCTGGGCCCGTCGAAGTGCTTTTCAACGGCCTCGAGTTTGGCGCGAACCACCCGCCAACCTTGGAGTTTCTCAACCACCTCTGGATCTCACGGGCGCAGCAACGGCGGCCCGAATGTTATGATTCGTCAGGGTGTGCGCGCGGCTACTGGAGCGAAATCCCGTTCCCTGCGATGGTGAGTTTGAGCTTCCCGAGATCGCCCCGTAGGTTCATCGCGACCTGGTCGAGATCGTCGTAGCCGTTCTCACCGATCCCGCACAACATCGTGATCCAACCTCGCACGTTATCGATCTTCTCCCTGGCGTAGCCATTGGTCACATTGCCGTTCGAGTCGCGAGCGGCGCGGTCGAATCCGTCAAGCAGTGCCGACGCAATCGCGTATTTCGCAAGATCGATTGCCGAATCGTCGTTGACTATCTCCCAGAGCTGGTCGTACGCCTTACCGAGGTGCATTTTCTCCTCCTTCTTCTACCAGGATGCCCTCACCGTGACCGCGTGACGTTTACGCCCCCCAATAGGGGGGCGTAACGAAACGTCACGCTTGAACCCGGTCTGAGCTGCGTGACAGCTTACGTGACACCGTGAAGGTTTCACGCCATCACGGGCAGCGAAACCACAGCCAGTTTCCGGATACTTCGATGGTTCCCGCTGAGGTCAGCGTCTTCTTCGCCTTCATGAGGGCCTGGCGCTTGAGGGCTGTAGGGTCCGACGAACTGCGGCGCAAACTGTCACGCTCCTCACCATCCTCTTCGAAGCGTTCGTAGAACAGCGGCCTTACGTCATCGATTGAAAGAGCAAGCTGCGAGGCGAGCAGTTCACTGCCGCGGGCGTCTTTCACCTCATCCGGGAGGCTTTGGCCGTTCCCAGACGTCAAGAGTTCCTCCATGCACCTCTGGAGGATCCTGGCTCGGCGGTCGAGCTTGCCGCGTCTCTTCTTGGCGGAAGCGACTGCTCGCTCAACCGGCTCGACCACGCAGGTGGTCTGCATGTCGCCGTCCTCATCCAGGCCGATTTCCATCACGTGAAGGCGGTAGTGAAGGGGCTCGCTTTGGGCGTAGTCTCGTTGCTTCGTGGGTCGCATTTGGAAGTATCCGCCGCCGATCGCCGAGACCTCGAGCTCGGTATCGGTGGCGGCGCGCAGGCTCGAATGCCCGCGCGCGCCCGCGGCGTCGTTCTTCCCGGTGTGGTGCACCAGATTCACGGCAGCGCCAAGCTCGCGCCGGATCCTGTTCACGGCGTCGACGGCGGTCGTCATATCCTTCGGGCCGTTCTCGTCGCCCCCCGGCATCGACTGGCTGAGCGTGTCGATGATCACGAACCCGCACGATTGCCCCGCCTCGTCCTCGAGCTTGCGAATCGCGGTGATCATCGGCCCGATGTCGCCTTCCTGGTCGAGCAGGTTGATCGGAACTGGAAGCACGTAGAACGGAACGTCTCGCTCGTGCGCAAGGTAGTGCTCTCGAAGCGCCGCGATCCGATTCGCGATGCTGCCGCCGCCCTCGGTTGCGACGTAGACCACTAGCTGCTGACGCACTTTCCGGCCGAAGCAGGCTCGGCCCACCGCAACGCACAATGCCATATAGAGCACGAGGAAGGTCTTCGACGAGTTGCTCGCGCCGTAGGTCACGACGAACCCACCGCGATCAATCACGCCCTTGATGAGTCCGCGTGAATTCAGCCGATACTCGAACTCGTGCAGGGCGAGAAAGCTGAATCGATCGACCGCGGGTTGTGCTTCGGGATCGAGGAAGTCATGCACGCCGGAGAGTTTCGATGGTGATAGTTGCACCGCGTCTTCGATGCGAAACCCGGCCTTGACGTGATCGAAGGCGTCGGATTTCTCATCGACGGTCGCGGATTGAACGACCGTCACCGAGATCTTCGCAGCGACAAGCTCGGTGTAGGCTCTGGCCGCCCGCTTCAAGCCTGCCTCATCTCGGTCTACCCAGAGTGTCACCGATTTCCCCTTCAAACTGTTCGTGTACGAGTCCTCCCAGCGCGACGTCGGTGGACAGGTGGCGACGTGCCCGGGCGGCAGGACTTCGCAAAGCGCATCTGCAGCCTTCTCCCCTTCATTGACGTGGACATGTTCGGCTTCAAGAACCGCCGGAAGCCTGTAAAGAAGATGGGGGTTGCCACCTTGCCAGCGGAACGACTTGGAGCGTCCATCTTCGCCCGGTTCAAATCGAAGCTTCGTAGCGACGAGCTGGCCGGCTTCGTCGGTATACGCGTACTTCGTTTCCGATTGATGGTCTGGGCGCGCCACGACTGGCGAAGGACTCTGTGCCAGACTGTGCCGCGCGACCGAGTCGTACAGGTCGGACATCTCGAGGCCGATTGCTTCGACGATGCTGGTTACCTCGCATTCAGCGAAGCAGTGCAGCAGAACCGTGCCCTTCGAATATCCGACGCTCAGCGAAGGCGTCTTATCATCGTGTGCCGGACAGTGCCAGTTGCCAGATTGATTGCCGGCCGGCGCACAATGGTGGACTCGAAGCGCATCGAGGACGGTGTCGAGAGCGGTGCGATCGTGGGACTCCCCGTCCCTCACACTCATCAACCCTGACCTTGGTCACACTGGCCCTGGTTGACCTCGATGGCTTCATCCCGCGCAGCAACCTGGGAAGTGATCCATTCGTCGATCTCGTGCTCGAGCCAACCGACCGAACGACCGCCTAGGGAGACGGGTTGGGGAAACTCTCCGTTCGAAACTCGCAGATAGATCGTGCTGCGAGACAGACCCGTACGCGCTTTCACGTCTGGAAGTCGCAGGACTCGATGCGCCATGGATGAACTCCTCTGAAAGAGTTGGGATTCCGATGGACGCATGAGTTAGAACGGGCGAACAGGCGAAACTACCCGCGAGTGCCCGCCGGACCCGAAGGAAATCCCTGTGAAATCAGTGAGTTACCCGCGGCAACCATTCAGGGTCAGTCGACGCGGGGAAGACGGCTGGGCGAGAACCCGAGCGAAATCAACCCTTTGCTGCGGGCGAGAACCGCTAACCCGACCTGCCGGACTTTCTCGCGTTGACCACGCGCAAGATGGTCGCCGCGGGTTTCTCATTCGCGATGGGCATCTTCGCGATCTGCTCGGCGATCCAAAGCTTCGTGTGCACCTTGGAGCGTGGGTACTCACTACGCAGCCGGTCGAACTCGCGCTCCCACTTTTCATCCCGCGATTGCTTCGCGCGCTTGTTTCTTTCCCGCTGAGACAGCGATGTTGGCAGCGCTGCTGAGCGTCTCGAGAGCTTGCTGAGCCGGCGCGACACCCATCCTGAAGCCAGGTCGTGGAGACTCCGGTAGTCCGCGGCAGCACGGTCCACGCGCTTCTGATGTTCCGCTGGAGTAATCCACGTTCGTCGCCCGGGAGCTGGAGCAGAATGACGTCGTTCGAAATGACCCGAGAGGTGGAGTAGGTCTGAAAGTGGTCGCTCGCACCATGGGCACTCGAGTAGTGAGGGGTCGTCCTCACCGGCTACTGGCACCGACTCGAACCTCAACCGCCGGTGCTCGAACTCGTCGAAGAGCTTCTTCCATTCTGCGAAGGCGTCCGCATCGGACGCTGTTCTTCCTGTGGCGTCATGGATCTCAAGCAAACAGGCACGCGCTTGGTCGATTGCGGCTACGACCTTCGAGTCCGCGATCAGCTCAATCGCGACTGCGAAGACGCGATCGCTAGCGCAATGAACCTCATGGAGTACGAACTGTGTATCGAAGACAGCTTGGTCCCACTTGTAGTTGTTCTCCCCGCAGATTCGATGCTCGTGGCTCGAGTACGGCCTGCCCTCGATCAGCCTTTCGCGCGCGCCACCGGTATCGGATGCAACGAAGTGAAACCGCTCGAGCCAATTCGCAATCGACGTCAGCTCATCTACTTCGCCCTCCAGCGCCCTTTGCGAGGAATCTTGTAGCCAGATCTGCCGCCTGTTGGTAAGCGATTCCTGGATCCACTCCCCATACACCGCGCGGCACGTCTGCGCCGCATGGGCCACACGCGCAACATGTGAATCTGTGTCGATCCAGAAACCACCCTCTCGGAGTTCTGGGTCTCCGTCATGGGTAACGCTGAGATGTCGCTCGTACTCCCCGTCCTGTAGCCGATCATCCGCCGCTAGCTGCAGGCCGCAAGGAAACGTGACGAAGGGAGTGCGAAGATGCTGAAGGAACACATCCGCATCTCGGAACCAGCGACCGCTCTCGCGGCAAGCAACCCATTCGCCGCCGGAGGCACGGAGTCTGCGGTAGTCGTCGCGTTTCTTCTGGAACCATTCGAAGCAAAGGTCTCGAGATGGGTGGGCGACTTGGACGTCCGCGATCGCGTTCTTCAGCTCCCGAATCGCGACCAGGGCCTTCTCTAGAATCCTGCAGAGCACGGGGAAATCGCCGCGCAGCTTCGGAACCGTCCGTTCCAGGCAGCCAGCTTGATCTTCGAGCTGTTGGCAAAGCTCAGTCTGCCGTTCGAGCCACTCAAAGTAGTTCCCGTTCGGCCAACTTGAACTCCACTCGACGCACGCTCTCTGCCTCAGGTGTTTGAGGCGCACACACTTCGGATCGGACGCCAACTCATGGAACGCCTCCATGCACGCATCGGCGTCATCAAGCCGCTCGAGAATTAGGCGATCGCGGGAAGACATCCGTCTCCGTCCCAGTGATCCGGCTTCAGTCGTCTCAGCCGATCAAGGCGTCCCATTGCTCCTCCAATCGCGGTCTCTAGGTCATCTATCGTGTGAGGCTCGTTCCCACGAGGCGCAGCATCCTAAACAGGCAATCTCAGACCCCGCGACGGTCGGGTCAGCCTATACGGTTCGAGGCGACCTACGGCCCGCCAACCACCTGCGGGATCCCGTCTTGGCGCGGCTAACCGAGCGACGTGGGAGCAGTTATTCTGCCGCAGCGGGCGTTCTGGTAGCCGGAAGGTCGAGTCCGGGAAGTCGAGACTTTCGCTATACTTTCGCCCCAACAAATCGGAGAGAAGCGAATGGCCAAAATCGACAACCGACGCGACATCCTCCTTCTACTCCTCCACTCACCCGGCCGATCCGAGGCAGTCAATACTCCGATCGCGGGCCGTACGCGTCTCGTGAAGATGCTTTTTCTCTTCCGGAAGGAGGCGCTCAAAGAGTTCCGGAAGGGCACCGCGATAACCGAGGAGAATTTCTACGACTTCTTTCCCTGGAATTTCGGACCATTCTCTTCGCAGGTATACGACGACTTGAATTTCTTCGAGTTGCGGGGATTCGTCGCTCGCGACGCGACCGAAGAGGAGACGATCCCCGAGTCCGCCGCCGAGTGGGCCATGTGGCTCAGTTCCTCGCAGCCTGATTCGTCGGACGACGAGATCTCCGAGTACAGCGAGGAAACCTTCGCGCTGACCGAGAAGGGCCTGAACTTCGTTGAAGCAAACCTGCGACCCTTGCTGGTTCCCGCGCAGATCAAGCTCTTGAGAGAGTTTAGGGCGAGACTCGAGGCAACGCCGTTACGCGCCATTCTGAAGTACGTCTACGAGACGTATCCAGATCAGATCGTGAAGTCGACGATACGGGAGCAGGTGATTGGCGGTTGACGCAGATGGTGTCGACGCGGGCCGGGCGTACGAGGTACTCGTAGCACTCCTCCCGATTCTTCTGGGCGGAGCTTCGAGCTACTTCCAGGTCTTCATCGAATCGCCGAAGGAGTTCAGGGCGCGCGTTTCGTTGACTCGTCAGCGCTTGCAAGAGGGCGTCAATGAGCGCCTACAAGTGCTGCTGCGAGGTGTGGTCGATCTTAGCACGGGAACCGACATCGTTCTTAGAGGCGACGGCATGCACGCCCCAGATCTCGTGGGTGATCTAACAGAAGAGCAACACAGATCCTTCTCATTGTTGCACCGCATCTCGACGACTGAGCGACTGCTCAAGGCGGGGCACTTCGTGCTTCTGCTGACCACCATGGGGGGTGTGGTTGTCCTATTGCTTGCATTGCTGGTGACTTCGCTGCGCTCGCTCCTGGTGTACGCAGCGACTGTCCTGGTCCTCGCGCAGGTCCTGACGATCGTGCTGGCAAACCTCTACTCCCGAAGATTGGACGATTTTGAAGACTTCAGTTGATTCTGTTGCCCTACGATTCACGGAGCAAGACATCGTAGATGCGGTAGTCCGCCTACTCGCAGATTCAGGGTACAAGGTGCGACTCGAAGTCCCCAACATGGGACAGAGCGCAGACGTCGTCGCGACCCGCGGGCGTTGGGTCACTTTCATCGAAGCAAAGAAGCACGACTGGCGACGGGCTCTCGAACAGTGCAAGGCGCACGAACAGGTTGCGGATTTCATTTGCATTGCGCTGGGTACGAAGTCCATCTCGGATGCGGCACGCGAGGAAGCGCTTGCGGCGGGGTACGGGCTGATTCACTTCGAGACGAGTGACCGCTGCACGTGGGTCGTCCATCCGCAGCGCAATACAGACCTGTGGCGACCGCAGCGCGACCGGCTTTCTCGGGTGTTGAAGGGCATCGGCCATGTCAATTGACCATTGGATGATGTTCAGCACCTTCGCTGAGCAAGACTTCTTCGCGTACCCGAACCCCGACACCTACCAGGGCGTGATCATCAATGCCAACATGGCGGCCTACGCGCCCGCCGGCATGGCCGCATTCTTGCTCGAAAAGACCGCCGCCCAGACGAAGTACCTGTTGGATCCGCTGACGCATGCCTTTCAGCACGACCCAGGGTTGATATCGAACTCCGAAGGGGAGCCGAAGAAGTCGATCAAGTCGCTTGCGGACGCCTACGGAAGTCCGCTCAGCGAGATCGTGGGAAAGAGGCCCCTTCTCCCCCAAGATCTGGTCCCAGCGGCAACGCTCGAGGCGTTTGTGAATCGATGCGTTTCGTACCAGCTGAATCACCTCAGTGGCTACATCAAGCAGTCCGACGCCGCGAAGTACCTTGATGACGGAGACCTTTCAGTGGCGCCCTACGCGGTGGTGGCCCCGTACTTCTACGTGACCGAAACCACACTTGATCAGTGGCTTCCCATCAATATTCGGGCGGCGGAACTAGCGGTTGCCGCAACGCCTAGCGGAAAGACGTTCGCGGCCGTTGTCGTCAGCCAAGGGGTGATCGTCGACGATGAAGCGCGAGCGAAACTCTGTGAGGCCTTCTCAGCTGTTGAATTGGATGGCTTTCTCGTATGGATCGACAATCTCGACGAGCAGAACGCAAGCGGAGCAGAGCTCCAGGGCCTTAAGGATTTCTGCGGACGACTTCGCTCAAATGGCACGCGAGAAGTCATCAACATACACGGAGGGTACTTTTCGATATTGGCCGCCGGTGCACTTGGAGGTCATGCGCTGAGCGGAGTGGCCCATGGACCCGAGTTCGGAGAGTATCGGTCAGTCGTGCCAGTGGGCGGAGGGATTCCGATTTCCCGCTACTACATTCCCGATCTTCACATGCGCATCCGCTACCGCGACGCACTCGCGATGTTTCGCTCGAAGGAATGGCTTGAAAACTCCGAAGACTTCCACGCAAACGTATGCGACTGCGATGAGTGCCTCGGCACATTGAGCGGTGATCCCGCAAATTTCAGCCTCTTCGGCGACGGAACCGTCAAGAGCGTGAAACGGCGGCACGGAATGGTGCGGATCGAGTTCCCGACTTCCGAGGCGAAGAAGCGCTGCCTTCGACACTATTTGCAGCGCAAGAAGCGCGAATTCATCGCAGCGTCGAAGGCACCACCCCAAGTTCTGCTGGATGACTTGAAGGCCGGAGAGGACAAGTACCAGGACGTCGCGGGTCTGAGTGGCGTCGCTCACCTACGATTGTGGCGCAAGATTCTGGATCCCGACTATGACGCATAACCGTCTTTCCTGTCGGTGTCTTGGATCTGACTACCGACGGTACCGCCGTCGCAACGCAAGGGCGAAAAAACCGACCAGCAATACTGATACGATCATCTGCACAATCCGAATAACCATCCCGACCCAACCTGCCGGTACGAGCCGCTCTGGCTTTTGAAGAGCCATCGTGAGCAGGCTGAACGAGAATGCGTCTCCAGGCGTCGTGACCGCGCAGCTGCAGTCCGCGGCGTTCGAGAACGGAACCCAGTAGTAATAGGCAATCGAGAACCCCACCAGAACGCTTGCCAACCAGCCCGCCGCCCACTCTGGCCGCTCACCATAGCCCGATGTCAGCCAGTAGAGAGTCGTCATCCATCGAGCCGGCTCTCGCATCATCCACTCGACGCGATGCCTGCTCTGCATCTCGCCATAGTGAAAACGGCAAGCCAACTTGTAGTTTCGTTCGTCCTCGAACTTTCTCTTAAGGCGCTGATATGACTCTTGCGTGGCTTCGAGGTGCTTGACTCGGTCCTCCGACTTCGTCGAATCGATCCGCCGAAACGTGGCTTCACCAAGCTGCAGTCTTCCCATTGGTGCCCACTCGACCCCGATGAATTTCCAGGTCGCAATATCGCAGTTGTGGAGCGTTGCACACGAGAGATCTCCACCAACGAAAACGACCCCTTCGACGTTTTGGGAAATGGGCCCAGTGCCGGACAGATCTACCGCGCCCGTGAGTTCCGAGACGACGGTGAGCCGAGAAGAGCTCAAATCACAGAACGCCTCGAACCGCGTCCCGTCGCACCGCAAGGTCGCGTCGACAGAAGCCCCGCTCAAATCAACGTCGCCATGAAACGTTGATTTCGATAGATCGAGCGTTCCAAATGCTCCCCGGAGCCGCACCGGGATACATCGATCAACGTCGAGGCTGCGAATCGCACAAGTATCTGTGACGTGGCCGGCATCCAGGGTCAACGACGAACCGTCGCAAGGAAACCGGGTTGCGTCGAGAAGAAGTCTTCCCACGACCACGGAGAACCGCGCTGCGGCTTCGAACGTCGACCCAGTGAAGTCCAGTTCTTCCGAGTGAGTTCGGCTCTCGACGCTCAGAGCGCCACGGAATCTGCACTTCCTAGCGCTGACTCTCAAGTTGTCGACGTTCAGCGTGCCCAGATCGGCATCTTCGGTGAACTCCGATTCATCGAAGCTGATTCTCTCGCGAATCGATGCAGTGGCGGAATCAATCCGGCCGCGAAACTCGCAATGCTCGAGCTCCACACCATATTGAGCCGTCGCCTCCCCAAATGTGAGACTCTGTTCAAACAGCGAACCCGAGAAGTCGGCGCTTGGAGCAGTGTTGGAGTCCGAATCAACCACTTTGGCGGTTCCAAGGTGACAATGGCGGACGAAAACGACGTCCCCAGCGAAGCCACACTCCCGCATGATGAGGGGTCTTTCGACCCGAAGATTGTCGAATGTGACGCCGGACCGGAACCTTGCCCCTGTGAAATCGATTGCGCGAACGTGGCAGTTTACGAGCTGAAGGCTCGCTTGGAAGTCGGCTCCGGCGGAGTTGAGGATCGAAGTGCTCTTGAGGCTTCCGCTAATGACAATGGGTCTCTTGAAGATCGATTTAGCGAATCCTCCCGAGTGATCACGCTCAATGACAACGTTGCACTCGAAGATCGCACCGGAGAAGTCGATCCGACTCAGGCGAGGATGGTCTATCCGCCCGTCCGAGAGATCGATCCGTCGCCCGGCCAAGGCTCCTTGCCGATCTTGCGCGAACGCCTCGATCGCAGAAACTGACGTTAGAACGCCAGTATCGTCTCCGACGGACACTCCTACCCTCCATACCGGGTTAGTTCCAATTGCAGGTCGAACCGAATGCTTCATACCTCCGCCAAGAGGCCCGTACGACAATCGTCGGTGGCGCCTGAACATCGGCGATAGCGGATGAAGCTTGCATGAAGGTACAGTGCGCGACCGGTTTCTGCGGCCATCAGTTTGAACAGAGTGCGGGTGAACGATCCCACGAGGACGGGTAGGTTCCATCGCAGCCCACCATCAGCTCGATCCGCTGCGGATGCTGATCCGCTACGGGGCATCTCGAAGTGGCCCTTCTTCGAGCGCGCTTTCGAAACGATCTCGTCGACTCAGCCAACGAGGCGCCGCGGCTGACGCCTACCAGTCGGACGCCCGTTAACGTAGCGGCCTCGAGCGCTGGGCCAAGAACGCGGGCCCGATCACGAACCTGAGTTCTGTGGTCTAGATCAGGCCAGATGAAGGGGGCCGGTCGGAGAGGCTGCGCAGTTTGAATTTGAGCCGTGCCCGAATCTCTTCGACAAGTGGGGAATCGGCAACTGGGAAATCGACTGAGGCCAGTCGACTCAGCGCGTTCTCTAGAATGCTTCGGTCACACGATTCGCTGGCCTCCCACCGGGGAAGCACCTCCTGTAGAGCAAAGAGGAAGATCCGTTCATCATCTTCTTCGAAGCAGAACTGCTCCAGCAGTTCGGTGGTCACAGACGGGTTCTTCAGCAGGTGCCGTCGGCACTCATCTCCAATACCGTCCAGGTATTGAGCCTTCTTGATCAGACGTTCCAGCAAGTCCCTGGGGCAATTTGGATTCAAACCGATTGCCGTCTGCACAGCTTCCGAATAGGAATTCTCCAGAACTCGCAGCTCGGCCTCGGTGACATTGGGAGACTCAGCTCGCACGACGAGGTGATCTTCCAAGAACTCCGAAAAGCGAACAAGAACTCGAAGACTCCACAATCGAAACATCGCGACTAGTTACGATTAAGGGCACCAAACGTGCCGGTGAACTGGCCCGCAAGCTCATCTCCGCCAGCGGGTCCGGGTGGCCTACCGCAACTCGCTGTTGCCTCTTCCCCGCTCTGGGAAGCTGGAGAAACTGGCGCCATCAATGCATCCGCCCACGCGAGCGCGGCGCTAGTCGCCAGCGCAGCCGGAATGTTGAGTGCCAACGCCAACGCCGCCGCAGAATCGTCTGCGGGCGACACGTGCGCGGCCGCCTCGTCTGCTCCCGCGACCGCCAATAGCGCCACTAGGCCCCCCAACAATCCTCTGGCCTGCAACATCTGCCGGAACTTGGCCAGTTTCTTCTTCGACAGCTTCTTTCCCGTCTTCTGCCCATTCTTATAGAACTCACCCGTGTTCGCATCGAGCTTTGTCGTGGACTTTGGATGCCCAACGTGGCCGTGCGGACTGCTCGGAAACGGATCAGCGTCGTTTTTGTGCACATATACAGGCTCGCTTGTGATTCCCTTAAACGCCGCGAGACCGTTCGGATCAAAGGAGCCTACCGGGTCGTTCAGCGCGTACGCATACGTGTTCACCCCTCCGAGCTGCCCGATCGGATCTCGATTGAGGAACCTCCCGAGCCCAGGGTCGTAGTACCGGAAACGGTTGTAGTGCAGGCCTGACTCACCGTCGAAGTACTGCCCGGGGAATCGAATGTTGAAACTCACGCTGTTTCCCGCGTCGAGTTCTGCGCTCCCGAAACCGTGTTGCCTCGCTCGCCATACTACAGTTCCGTCTGGATCCGTTAGCAGCCTGGGGGTTTCCAGGTGATCTGTGTGTACCTGGTAATAGTCGTCACTCGCTCCGTTGTAGATTGCAACCTGAACTGGAGCGAATCCAGTGCCATACGTATAGTGAACAGTACGCTGGGCCGTTTCATCGTACTCTGCGATCAGATCGTCTCCTGCCCACAGGAAGTAGGTTGAAGTGCCACCCGTAGTCTTCTTGTAACGGCGACCAAACGCATCATACGCATAGGTAGTCACGACTCCGTCGCTATATTCGACGAGTTCGTTTCTCGCATTCCACCCCAGAGAAATGCTCCCTGGGTAGGCCGTTGGGTTGCCCGCAGCATCGTACGAATAGCCCGTAGCATCTATCCTGTTGTTGTCATCAGTAGGCACGTTGACCTCGTTGTTTCCGTCGACGTCTTTGGTGACGAGATTCTCGGAATCGTCATATCCAAAGTCCTCTACGCCTGGAAACGTCGGGTAGCCCGCAAGGGCATCGTGACTCGCTACGTCGAGTTGCTGCAATCCAGTGTAGTCGTAGTCGTGAAGCCCATCCCACGACGATGTGATCGTATCAACAAGGCCGGCTTCCGTATACGCGAAGTCGAGATCGTCGACTAGAACTGTGACTGGATCCGTTTCGTCGACGCGCAACTCCTTAACTAGATTATCGGCCTCGTACATATGCGATGTAGTAACCGATGCACCACCGCTGCGAATCATCTTATCTACGCGGTCGTCATTGAAATAGGTGAGGTCGATGATATTTCCACCTGGCGCAGCAATCTCGTCCAACCTTCCAAAGTCATCTGGAGTGTAGGTGGACGTGAACTGGAGATTCACATCACGAAACAGTTTGATCTCGTGGCGTGTACCGAAACGGTGGTAGGTGTACTCGACTTTCCGATCGAGCAGGACAGGTGTGTCCGGGATGTACTTGGCCGTCTCTGAATCGAGTCTGTTCAGGTCATCGTATCCGAACTCGAGCATCGGATTGACTGGATCAAACTCATCGTCTATGACGCTTTCAATCTTCTCGAGCGGATTGCGGGAGAGTTCAATGGTTCGATCTGCAACAGTTGCACCAACAAGATAGTGGCGTTCTTCCTTGGGTACGCTGTCGTCATAATCGTACAAGTACTCGATCTTGTTCCATTCACCCGCTCCGCTGCGTTGGTCGGTTACGACCCGCAGCCGACCCCGTCCATCGTAGTCATATGTAGTGACTTCGTTGAGCGGCTGCTCGACCGTCTTCAGCCTTGAGCGTCCATCATAGGTGTACTTGGTCTGATTCAAGCGCTGGTCGGTAACGTTCAATACGTTTCCGTGCGCATCCAAGCCAAAGCGCGTCCACGACGCCAAACCACCGTTCGGCGTGCGCCCAACCCCGGCGATTCTACCTAGTGGATCGCGGGCGATCTCAACCAGGAGGCCCTCGGGATCTGTCATTGAAACCGTTTGGCCAAGCATGTTGCTCGTGACGAGCGTGTCTCCCGTCGACCGAGGATGGTCGATGGAAGCCAGGAAGCCGGTCGCATCATACGCAATCGATGTCAGTACCGACTCTGCATCGGTAGCGCGAATCCGATTCCCTTGCGTGTCGTAGGCATACGTCCACCACGTCTCTGGGATTCCTCCGCTAGTACGTTCTACGCTGATGAGGTCACCACGGTCGTTGACGTTGAACAGTGTGATCACGCCATTGCCTGATCCCGTACCGGATTCACGGTATCCGACCTCGCTCCGTACTAGAAAGTCCCCGAACGACCCTCCAATCGGGCCCTCGTAATCTAGAATGATCTGGTCTCCGCCGTCGAGAGTGACGGTTGTCACCCGGCGCTTCGCGTCATACAGATACTGAGTACCACTACCGGCACCGACCAAGTCGCGGGCATCACGAATCAGAGCGACATTGCCACTCTTGTCGTAGTCGAACTCTTGACGATGAATCTCCGACTCAACAAGGGGATTCGCTGTGTGGTCGACCCACTGGAAGACCCGTTCGAGCAGTCCGAGTTTCGTCCCAGTAGTGCTCCCGAGTTGTCCACCGGAGTAGTGTTGAACGTTCAGAACATGGACGTCTGGCGCGACCCCGACGGTAATTGTCTCTACAAGATTATTCGCGGCACCGTAGCCGAAGATCGTGGGCTCTAATCCTGCTACTGGATCGCCGCTCACATCAACGCAGTTTCCGCTTCCGGACTCACCCTTGCCGCGGTGGATCTCATCCAAGCGGTCGCCCGTGTACCCGAAAACGGTGCAGAAGACGTTTGATCCGGTCTCACTCGATTCGTGCTTCCTCCACAGCACCTTTCCGTCCCAGTTCGTCCAATCGCTCGCGTACTGCGTGGTTTCACGCACCAACCACGACTCCGACGGAGGCTGGCCGCCGCTTCCGCCGTCCCAGTTCCACCCACCCAGTGGGTCAACCGTCTTCACGACTCGATCCTGAACGCTGTAGTCGAACGTGACACGCTGAACCAATTGCGCGCTCTCATAGCGCTCTTCGATGGTCGGTTGATGGTTCGCGTTTCGAGTAATTCGAAGCTCGTTCTGTTCGGCATCGATGTATGTCTTTAGGTAGCTGTACTCGTCGAACTCGTAGATCTCCTCGGCCTGGTGCAGCAGCGCTGGCTCGGTCTGGCCCTGAGCGATTTCGGTGTCGTAGACCATTTCGCGAACGAGTGTCGTGTTGGCGTCACCTCCATACGCGTACTCAAGCTCCCAATATCCACGAAATCTACTCGGGTCGGTCTTATTGCAGGACGAATAGGGCTCCGATTCGTCGAGATAGCCCTCGTAGACTCCGCGGCCCTCGCCGTCGTAGACGATGCAACGCCCAAGGAGGCCCTGGCCGTCCTGGTAGTAGGTCAATGCGTGCATGAGATGCTTCTCGGTGGCGCTCTGCACGTCGTAGCGGTAGGTCTTGACGATGCCCGCGGGCGTTGGCGGTGAAGCCGAATAGAAATACGGCCCATCGACGCTGGTCAAATTGCCACTGGTATCGTGCGTGTACTTCAAGATGCGGCGGTCGAACGTCTCCACTTCATCGAGCCTGCCGTTAGCGTGGTACTTGAGATCAACGGCCCGTCCAGTCAGTTGACCACCGATTTCCTGTTCGATACGGGTGAGCTGATGCACAAGCGCCGTGGTGATTGTGTTCAGTGAATCCCAGCGAGCGTTCGCCGACCTGCCAGAGAGGGGGTGCTTACCTCCGAAACCGGAGCCGGCGTTTGGCTCGTAGCCAAAGACAAGGGCGTTCCCAGCGGGATTTCTGATCCGCGCCAGGCGCCCTTTCATGTCAAACTCATAAACCATCCCTCCCGGGCGGGTGAGCAGATACGAGGTCGACGTCCCGTTCCCCTCGACAAGCTCACCGGGTGACGGCAGGTCGCTATCGATGTTGAAGCTCGGACCGTTCTTCACGTAGCGATACCGCACGCCGCAATCGCGGCGGAATGTCACCGATTCGTCCGGGTGTTCGAAGACGCGCATGTTGTACGTGAACGCCCACCCATACCCTACTGGAGAGTCGAAGCTCTTTTGACTGTTGTACCGGCGCTCCAATCGGATCGGCATCGGCCCAGGCACTTCCACATCAAGCACGCGGAGCAGCTTCGCGCCGTTGTAGATATTGATCGGCCCTGTAGTGGCCGTGTCGCAGGAATCACCGTCACCCGTGCCAGGTGTCCCACCGTCTACATTGCTGTTGCCTGCGTGGAAGGTGCTGGCGGGCGACTGCGACGGCAAGGCGACGAGCGTACACACAATCGCAGCGGCGACGATCACCGCGGCTCGGAACTTCACTGGGGTAGTGCTCTCTTTGAAACTCATGGGTTTCGCTCCCGCTTCAGGTGCCCCCCGTCGGCACGGGCGTGACCGCGTTTCGGGGATGGACTAGACGTAGCGTTCGAATCTGTGCGCGCGACAACAAACTCAAGTGATGCCGTTCCGGTTCCGCCTTGATAGACCCACAGGTTGCTCGTTACGTAGTGGCGGCCCGGACTCAGGCGGTTCGGGTCGAGGATCCAACTCGTCGGCAGGAAAGCGACCTCGTTTTCGAATACATACTTTCCGTCGATGTAGAATCCGACCTCGAATCTCTGATTGATCACGACGTCACGCATCGAGCCGTGAATATCGACACGAATCGGAGTTCGGGCGCTCAGAACGGGAAGCCCCTCCTCTGTCCGATCGACATCCGGTGGTACGGATAGCTGGATCGGGACCGACCATTGCTGCCCGACTTCGTGAATCATGGATCTGCGACGTGGCATCACGGACGATCCGCCTTGTTTCAGAGGCCTGATTTTCCGATCTGCATCGCCAACATCAGCGAATTCGACACGGCTAGGCTGAGGCAAGACCAGGATGGAGTTTCGGCTTAGCTGTTTCGCCATCGTGCGAAACTCGAGTGCGGGAAACTCGCCGACCGGAACGGCCTTCGATATGTCGAAACCATCCCAGCCTTCCGCATGTGCACCTGCATCTCGGGGCAGCCAGTCGAGCAAGGTGTGCAACAGCGGCCCATTCGGCGATAGCCCAACCCCCAGGTAGACAAGCGACGGGCGGTTCAGGCGATACTGGACCTCTTGCCGGTCACTTTCCCAGCTCACGTCTAGAACTTCAACCGCATTGCCACCGGTCGAATCACTCGAATCGTGACGAACACTTCCCGCGTCGTCGGTCGCCACGATGACATACCGGTATAGGTGTGGCGGGACGGGTCGCCCTTCGTGATCGCGACCGTCCCATTCGATCTTGTTCGGTCCTGCGGGCAAGCTCTCGCCGCCTAGCGACTTGACCAGAATGTCACGCGTGTCATAGATCTCAATGCGGACGACAGCCATGGACGAAAGGCGAAACTGAATCGCTAGCGACTCGCCGCGACCCGGGTTGAACGACAGCAAACCCGTACTCATTCCCGAGATTTGCGCTGCATCGGTAGATGCAGCGACGAGCAGCAAGAGGCTGACTGCGATCGCGACACGCATCGCCGGGCACGTCGGGGTCATTTCGCGCCCCCGTGCATTCCCCACCACTGAGGAGCTCTCGCACCGACCTCATGAGCTGTGAGTTGTCTTGGCTCCGACGGGGGATCAGCGAACGCATCGGCGATCCAAAGGTTCAGCGGGCCCGCGCGCGCCGATTCGAAGACGACCTCGGTTCCATCTGGCGACCACGATGGGCTCGCGTCAACCGCCGGATCTGGCGCGACTCCGCGCCATTGATATGGGCCCGCCTCAACCCAGATGTCATAGTTGCCGTAGGCATTGCTCGAGAACGCGAGTACGTCATCGCGATTCAGCGCGGGCTCGAAGGCGAGCCCGTGGTTGAAGACGACCTGTTCTCGGCGCGAACCATCTCTCTTTACGCGGAGTATGTCGTTGTTGCCGTCGACTGGGCCAGAGTGGAAGTAGATCCACTCGCCATCATGACTCCAGCTGGGACCCGCTTGGAGATTCCTCATCCGTACGATGCGCTGAAGGTTGGAACCAGTAATCCGAACCACCCAGAGATCCTGCGTGTCGGCCGTCTCTCCCGCGGTTGCGGAAAACGCGACCCATTCTCCGTCTGGTGATACCGCGGCATCCCGAATCCCTTCGTGAATGTACGGAAGGAGTTCCTCATAGCCCGAGTTCGGGTCGACACGCAGCAGCCGGCCTGCTTGTGTGCACACAAGCAAGGCCTCACCATCGCCGAACCAAGTCACACGCGTCTTGTCGCCCGCACTAGTCGTGACTTGGCGAGTAGCTCCAGTGGACGGATCGACGATCCACACCTGCCAGTAGTCGTTCGAGTATGCGAGGTACGCGATTCGCGAACTTGAGTTGGGATGACTGCTGTCTTGGATCCCAGCCGATACGCACCCGGATAGACACGCGAGACCAACAGCAACGCCCAGGCATTTCTTGAAGGTAGGAAGCCAGGAATTCGGGGGGCTGGTCATGATTGTGCACAGCTCTCGGAGCTCGGTATCAATGAAAGACCGAGAGAATCCCTCTATGCGTCGATACGACACCCGTTTGGTCGTTCCTTGCCTCGATTAGGAACGTGTATGGGCCTTCGTCGTCAGCGGTGAGCATGAAATGATGCGTAGAATCGTATCCATTCCATTCTGCCGTGATCTCCTGTGCCTGATTGACGGAAATCCAGCTGTTCTGATCTCCGATCAACCAGGCTTCGAGGTCCTCGTATAGTGGACCACCGATCGCGCTCTGAACCAGGTGATCCTGCCCTCCGGGCCTGATGAGGGAGACTCGCACCGAGGCATTTTGGCAGACGTAGAAGTCAATCTCGGCGCTCTGCTCATACGTGTCGTGGATCAGGTACGGAGTCGATGCGATGTGAATCGCTTCGTCTGAATATCCTTCGCAATCGGTTCCCGTCGAAATCTGGGGACTCGTGCGAGTCACCACGATCGACCTCTCGCGAATGAATCGAAGGCTGTCGAAAACGAAACGGACCCTCCCAGTGAACCACCGGGTCGTTCCGTCGTTCATCGGTATCGCGGTCAGCGGAAGTCCAGCGAGCGAAGCCGCCGCACTAGTACCGGCGAACGACGTATCGAGGAAGTAGCTCGGATCGGATGGCAGTCGACCGTCCCACGTCAGCGTCGACTGTCCAGGAGGCAGAGTTGACGTCGGCACAATCACGAAGCGCCGGTCGTGAGCGAATAGGTCAGAGCCGATACCCGGGACGCAGTTCTCGCAGGTACCTTGGGGCGGCGGAAAACCGTACTCCGGTACCACATACACCCGAACCCAAGCCCAACCCGTGCTGTCGTTCGGTGGGATGAGATTTCCGAACAAACAATCCGTTTCCGAATCCCAGTTCGAATCGCAGATTCTCATCTGGACATTGAGGTACTCGCCCTCAAAGATGTTCGATTGGTGAATCGCGGTTTGCGCAGCGTAGACGGGGTAGGCAATCGCGGTTCCATTTGCGGGCTCACCCGAGAACACGACACTCTTGGGGCCGGACGGATGCCCGCCGTAGTTCGGGCTGGCGCCGCCGTACACCGCAGTCGTCTCAAGAACATAGGGGCCGGCAGCAACGTAGTTCCCGATATCATCCGTCCCGTCCCATTGGGTATCGGAATTGACCCCGATCGATGTGAAAGGGCTGTTCGCCGCATCGAACGTCGCCACCCAACCACCCGCACACGAATTGCCGTTCTCGGAATCTTCGACGAAGTCCGGCTCGTGACATATCCGAAACGAGACGTGAAGTGGATCAGCAGCAGAGGCGTAGAGGACTTCGAAATCCAGTTGCAGGCCTCCACAGCCGGAACACAACTCGAACTCTTGGTACGGTTGTGGTTGCTGCGACCACGGTGGGCGCATGACTCCGAGGTACACCCGAGTATTAACGGTCTGAGGATCGAATAGGTCGCCCGTCACGTAGTTCTGAATATCGACGAGCAGCGCTCCGTTCGGGTTGTTGCTTGTGATTGATATCGTCTCTTCAATCGCCGGGAGAGTGTCCACTCCCCAGTAGTTCCCGGTAGCGTCGAGAGATTGAAAACTGGAAACCGTGTCGGTCTGGACTACATGCAGACTGGTTTGGGTGTTGTCGTAAAACCAGTTTCCGGAGACCGTAGGCCCAGAAGATGCGCCAGCGCTATTTCCGTAGTAGATGCCGTACTCGTTGTCGTGAAAGATGTTCCACCGGGGAAGATCGTCGGGAATCGTGGGACCGCCCCCAATCTGCATGCCATCGGCGTTCTCGTACAGCACCAATCCGAAGTTGACACCGCAGAACTCACTTCCCTCGATCAACGCCCCAGCGGCATTCCACAGGCGCATTCCGGTTCGATTCGGGGGGCCTGCATCTTCCCACGAATGACAGGCGCCGTTCTCGTCTACACCGATTTGCAGGTTTCTGAAGCAGTAGCCGCTGGTCAGCGTGTCCGTTTCCTCGTCTTCTTGACAGTTCGGCCCAATCCACCCCCCAGTCGTCCTCGCGTCCGCATATATACCGATCACAGTGCCGCTATTCGGATTTCCAGGATAGTTTCGACGAAGCGGGAATCGAGTGCCGTCGATCCGAAGATCGATCATGGAGGTTCCCTGGGTGGACGGATCTCCCAGCGCAACACCGACGGCCATACCTTCGAATGACCCACCTTTGATATCGACCTTTCCGGTTACCGTGCTTTCTCCGTCGTAAAAGACCCCAATGCTCCCATCCGTTCCCAACTCGATGTCCTCGATCACCGTATCGAACAGATGAAGCTCGCCCCCCTCCAATTCCGTTATCCGGATGCCGCTCCCCTCTACGTTTCGGATCTTGCAGTTCTCGATCGACACTATGACCGGAGAGTTGCTCTGAATGATTGAAATTCCTTCGTTCTCCTCGCTTCCGTCACCACTAACGCTGGCAAATTCACACTTGTGGGCCCCGACTTCGTCGAACGTTCCGGTGAATTGAATCGTTCCGCTTTCCGGCGCCCCGCCGTCGAATCCACCGATAAGAACCGCGTGGTTGTTCCCTGCGTCTTCATCCGGGACGTCGCCAATACCAACCACTTTCACGTCATTGCCAGCGAGGCTGCCAATGGTGTCCACGACAAGCCCAACGTTCCGGCCGGCCGCGCCTGAAGTAAAGGCCGGGACTCCGCCCCACCACCGAACATCTTGAATCGTGAGCGTGTCTGCAGTCGCCATCTCGAGACCGTCTAGCGACACACCCCGAGCATTCCACCCTCGAATTCCGTTGATGTCGACGCCTCGAATCTCGGTTCGCTCACCGAAGGAATGGCCAATGCCCACAATGTCGATTCCGACCGGATCCACGCCATCAATCGCGTCGACCCCCTGATTCGGCACACGCTTGCCACCGTGAATCTCCGAGATACTCAATCCGTCGATCTCGCCTACGTCGCCGAGCCGAACGTGCTTCAAGCGATCAGCGAAAACGCCTCGAGCATTCTGCCCATACACGCAGCGAATTTCGGTGGGGGCATCTGCGGTTGAAATCGTCAGGCGCGCTCCAGCAAGCCCAAGGCTGTTGGTGGCGAACACGCCCGCAGGCATGTCGTTAGACTCCGAGATCTCAGATCGTCCGATAACTCGCTGTGTGGGATCCGACGGGTCACATCCCTGCATTCCTGCGCCAATCGACAATCCCGAGATGTAGGCGCTCGTCTGCTCTACTCGGATTCCCTGATAAACGTCACCGATCTCGACGTTGCGAATCGATGCATTGGCGTCTCGAGTGAGGTGCACTCCGAAATAGTCCGGCATCGAGTTGCTCTGTAAGCCCGTGATAACCGTGTTTTCGATGGTCGCGTCGTTCTGGCTCATGCGAGAGCCCGGATTGGCAACGTTCAGTTCGACGCCAGTAAGCGCATCGCGAATCTCGGTGTGCTGGATGCGAAGCGTCCCCGGAGAATCAAACTGCTCTTTCGTAAAGATGATTCCCTCCCAGTTGACCCCACCTGGCCCGCGAAGAAGGACCTGATCCACCGAAGTTCCCTCGATCGAAAGACCGGCGAGAGCGGGAACACTGAGTCCAGTTCCGTTAGCGAATTCGATTTCGACGCCCGGCGGGAGGTGCAGCGTTGTGTTTGGAGCGACACCAACCATGTTTCCGGTACATGAGCCCAGAGGGGGTGCCTCATAGGTCTTGACCTGCGCTACGAAATTACTGGAAGACGGTGTGCAGGTAATTGGGAGTGGGGCTCGTTTGATAACTGGGAGGTTCTCGTTGGTATCGTCGCCACCCGGAATCAGCTGCTCCTGCCAGGCAAGATAGTCGTCGTCGTCCAGGTTCGTCTGATCGCGACTCGACAAAGCATCCGGAGCCAGGGGGCTCGTTCCAAGCGTGATCTCCTGCAGGTCGAAAACACCGTCGCCATCGGTGTCCGCCATCCTCGGGTTGGTCTGGTGTTCGCAAACTCCTGTCCCCCCAGAGCAGTACTCATCCTCGTTCGAAATCCCGTCGCCGTCTGGATCATCGAGGTTGTCCATTGCCGCCAAGTCCAGCCGATGCTCGGCCTCCCACCAGTCCGGCATTCCGTCGAAATCACCGTCGTCCGTTGGAGACGGGTCGTTGTCGTCTAAGGGATTCGAGCCCAGATAGATCTCGTCGCCGTCGGGATACGGATCGCCATCAGAGTGGGCATTCAGCGGGTTGGTACCCGCAAGGATCTCCTCAGCGTTAGTGGCCCCGTCATTATCACTATCATCTTCGGGGTCGAGTAGGCCATCGAAGTCAGAGTCGTCCAGGAGCGGATTCGTTGCCGATAACATCTCGTTCAGGTTGGTGAAATTGTCATCATCCGGATCGTCGCCCGCGTCCACAACAGTCGGTTCGGTCCCGTTCAGATACTCCCAGAGATCCGGCAATCCGTCGTTATCGTGGTCACCGTCGAGGTCAGTGGGTGAGGTGCCGATCTGAAACTCGAGTGCGTTGGTTAATCCGTCTCCGTCTGCATCCGCGTTTCCGTCATTGTTCGCTCCTCCGTTCGAATACGCATCCGAATCTGAATACCCCGGAATGAGGTTCTCCTGCGGATAGGTAAGGCCGTCCATGTCCAGGTCTTCCAAATCTCGATGGAGATTCGGGTTGTATCCCGCCTGCAACTCGTCGTAGTCATTGAAGCCGTCACTATCTTGATCACCGCTGTTGGCAACGAGCGGGTCGCTTCCGATCGTGAGCTCTTCGAGATTGTTCAGCAGATCCCCATCCCAGTTTTCGACCGAGTCTATGGTTCCGTCGCCGTCCGTGTCAGCGGCGGTGGCCGTATAGATCGGCGCACCACCGTCCAGCAGCACAACGCACTCGTGATAGTCGTTGAGCCCATCTCCATCCGTGTCCGGGTTTGTCGGATCGCTTGCATTCGGTGAGCATTGGAATTCACCCAGATTTGAAAGCCCGTCTCCATCGGAATCCTCGTTGCCGTCCATCTGACTGTCATTGTCCGTGTCATATAGGAGCGGGTGGGTAAGCGAAAATCCGATCTGGGCCTCTTGGGCATTCGTGAGCCCATCTCCGTCGAGGTCCTCCGCGCCGTCAGAAACGCCATTGAGATTCGTATCGCTCGAGAACCCCTCGAAGAGCGGCTGACCCATGGAGTCAACCAATACCACCACCTCGGCATAGTCCGAGAGGCCGTCAGCGTCGGTGTCATCCGAGTCGAGGCCTGTGCCAAAGGCGACCTCTGTCGCGTTTGTCAGTCCATCCCCGTCGTAGTCGTCTGCACCGTCATCGTTGTCGATTGCGTTGAGACCCAGTGCAACTTCAATCGCGTTTGGGATCGTGTCTCCGTCGAAATCTTCGTCGCCATCGTTGGTCCCGTTGCCGTCGGAGTCGGGATTGGTGGCGCTGTAGCGCGGGGTTGCGCCGTCCAGGAAAGAGAACAGCTCATGCCAATCCGAAAGACCGTCGTCGTCTGTATCCGAATTCGCAGGATCGGTACCGTGAACGAGTTCTTCGTCATCATCGATTCCGTCACCGTCGCTATCGCTTGAGAATGAACTGGTCCCGAGCGAGTTCTCTTCAGCCAAGAACAAGCCATCCCCATCGACGTCCTCACCTCGCAGAACGCGCAAGAGCAAGATCGCATCGGCGGCGTTCACCGTGTCGTCAGGCGAGCCGAGGGGAGCGACATCCGCATCGATTTCGTCCGCGATCTGATCTTGAAGCATCTGGAACAACAACGGTGCATCGGCCACGCTCACGATGTCGTTGTCGTCGAGATCGCCCTGAAGTCCGGGTGTTCCTCCCAATGTCGGATCGACGAAGATTGGATACTTGGCCCCCGTGTCGTCAACGCGAATTCGAATCGTCGAGCTGCCGTCGAGCGCCAACTCGATGGGCAGGCTCGCTCCGACGCTGTCGATCGCGAACAGCCTCCCGTAATCCATCTCCCGCCCATATCGGGTACGAATACTGAGGGCTGATGCGTCGCTTTCAGTGTGCGCCGAGGCACCGTCGATGTGCACCCGAAGCTCCACCGCTCCCTCGCCTGCGGGACGTTGGAGGAAAGTAAATCCCTGCTCGAGACCCTCCTTGGTATTCGAGTACCACTCGAGAAAATCCGCACGGTGGAGGAAGGCCCAGTTGCGGTCGAACTCAGGCCGGGCGTCCGCAACCCGAGTTCCTGACCCCCCGCGACCCCAAGCAGTCAAGGTCATCGAGAACGACGGCTCGCACTGTTCGTCGCGCAGCTCCCCTACACGGACGCGGTCCGAACTGATCTCGGCGCAGAGCTTGTGGTCGGCGTTGACGAAGTGGGCCGATGTGTCGTTGCCCACACCCCAATAGCGCTCGTCCGCAAACATGCCGCTTTCGCCTCGACTCGCACTCCAGTGCATCGAAGCACATCCGTTCGCAATCGAAACGAGTGCAGCGAAGAAACCGACAAGAAGGCGTGATCTAGAAGGTTGCATGAATCGTTTCACCTCACGAGGTTGCCGAGACGACTCGTCGCAAAGCCTCCGACATGTACCTCGGGAACTCAAAACTCGCGTTATGAACTCACCCACTGCGGGCCTTGGGAAATCGCCGCAATCCAAGCACCCGTTTGGGAGGGATTCGAGCCCGGCGACATCCCGACCACAGCGCACCACTGGTGCCACCATACGACCGAAACTGCGAGCATTCAGTGTCAAGCGTCGCGGATAGGTGACGGGCAGCGCGCTTTCGCCCGCGTTCGCAGCGACGCTCCGAAGGAACCGCAGAACTGCACTGCCCAATCAAGATCCGCACAACCTGCGCCACTATGAAGTGAACACCAGGATGTGTCCAGCGGTAATTCCGAGATTCTCACGGATGCGTCGAATCGGTTCGTTGGACAGATGTTCTCGGGCCTTGTGCGGTCTTCGTCGGTTGCGGCTCGTCAGTGTCGCGCAATGCCCCGCCTCGATAGTGTCGGTCGAATTCGGCTTGCATTTCTGACGGTGATGCCCCTGAGTGGCACCCCGCGTTCATACACGTGCTTGGAACACCGATCTGTGCGGTTTCTAGCGGCTCGATCACTCCCGCGCGGTGGCTACGCAGTTGATATTGGCCCGAATTCTTGATCGTTTTGGGCATATGACAGTCAACACATCCCACATTAGCTGCCACTGGGCATGGCACGTGCTCGTCGTTCGCCTCGGCGGCATGGTAGAAGGCTCCAGTCGGGTGACAGTCCGCGCAGCCTACGCGTGGACGGTCCAAGTCTCCGTGAACGTTGTGGCAAACGGCGCACTCGACGCCGTAGCGAACGTCTTCGATCGTCAATCCATGGTCAGCGCCCAGTAGGGCTGCTTCGCCTGAGTGACATGTCAGGCAGTCGCCGTCGACCTCTCCAAACCTCCCGTCATATCCGTTAGTTAGGGAATCTAGGCTCTCGCTATGGCCCCCCTGTTGCCAAGCGTAGTACTGCTGATGGCGCTTTCGCTCACGCCCGTTCGCCCACCAGAACGACGAATTCTGTATGTAGTCGGGCTCCAGCTGATCGAAATGTTCCTCGAGTCGAGCACCTCGGTCAGGCTGGTAGCCCACCGGAAAGAAGAATCGCTGATCGGGGGTCATCCCCCGGGTATGGCACTGACCACAGACTTCCGAATCGAGTGAACTGGAAACCCACCCGAACCGCGTTTGAACGTGCCAACTCGACGCGCCGTGGCACGACTCGCAACCAATTCCGAGTTCTTCGTACTTTCCAGTGTCCACGTCGAGTCCAACGGTGTGACACCCGTTGCATCGAACCGAGGGATCCGGCGTTCTCCATCCGTCCCAGGACTTTGTGACCCACTCCTGGCTATTCACCCGCCACACACCAGGGAGGAGAGTGTGTTTACCCCCTTCCTCCCCCATGAACTGCTGCTCCCACTTACTACCAAGCGTCCAAACGGCTTTCGATGGGTCGAAAGGAAGGTCAGGGTGATCCGGGGAGAGATCCGCAACCACCGAAACTTCAGTTTCAATTGGCTGGATCATTTGCGCGTGCAGACTCGACCGCCACCCATCGTAGACACCGTCATGGCACCGGTCGCAAGCGCGTGACCCGACGTACCTGCTGAACACATGCGCCTGTTCGTCGTAGTGACGAAAGGCCGCCGGAGTTCCCGCGCCTAGAGCCACAAGGAGTACAGCGCAACTTAATGGTCGTAGCAGACGATGGGGCATGGGCGAACAGTCGGTAGCTCAGAGTCGATTCGCGTCAAACGGCGAGGTCTGCACGTGCGAGACCAGTGACGAACATGCTGATAAGCCGAATCTTGTCGCCGCACCGACCGAGAAACGCTGTTCCTGGACGCTCCGAAAGCACACAGGGCACCACTTCCTCCAAAATCAGACGATTCTTGAGCCGAAATAGCGCCCAATCGCCTACTTAATCGTTGATTGTCGACAGCAACCGTCGCACGCGACGTTCGCTTTCCGAGAACCGAACCCGCGTAGATTCGCTCGAACCCACACTCGCGCGATGCAATCCCCGAGCGGTCGGAGTCGAGTTCCTGATCGCCTGGCTCGCCCGGCGTGCTTTGATCCAAGTGCAACGAATGGCCGAGCGCGAATCGCAGAGCGGGCACGACCGTGCACCAGACGACCTCATTCGCGGAGAATGGGTACGCTGCGGGATACCGACAACCAATCCTCTCTCCTTGACGTCGCTCCGAGTACAGCTGACACTCTAAAGAGGCAGCCGTACCCGCGATTGGAGGCGTAAGATGATTTCAGGTTGGATTCACACTCGAGGGGATTGGACGCTGGCGATTGCGCTTTCCGCTGCAGCGCTGATCGGCGGGGGAATCGGATGCACCGAAGGGCCCGGCACATCGTCCTGGGGGAAGCCGATGCTCTTTCCGCCAGCCGCTCGGCTGGGTGACACGGTCGCAATGGTGATCGTGCTCAGCGAAGACAAAGCGAACTTGGAGATGTTCTCGGTCTCGCGAGACAACGTCACGGTTCGGCTCACTGAATGGGATGATCCGGTCAATCAGAACATCGTAGAGAGCCAACTAACGCTCATTCCCGATTTGGACGCAGACGACGACGGAGTCGACGACTACTTTGTCGAAGTCATGGAAGTTCCGATGTGGCCAGGCACCGCGTTTGCAACGTTAAACGAAGGACGCATCGGTCAGACCATGAAGGTTGTGCTCTTCAATCTTCCGGACACATGGACCTGGGCGGATCCAATAAACCCAGCATACGATTTGAGCGTCGAGGTTCTAGTCGATGACCAACCATTCGCGCTCGATAGCAACGGCGACAACGAGTACAGCAGGCGACTGACGATCCGTGAGGGTTCGGGATCCCCCATCGTGTTCGGGGCACTCTCCCTACCCGAGCAATTCGAGACTCGCCCCATGTATCGGCTTGCTCCCACTCACAATGCGAACTTGATCGGTTCCAATACCGGGATGGATCCCAACTGGAATATCGGCGCAATCGAGTTCACGCTGAGATACACGAACTCGCGGCTCAGCAACCCCGAGGCGTTCGCGGGTGGGGCCGCGACCGGCGGTCTGGTGTTGGTCGGGGATGAGGTGGACGAAGGCTCAGGCACGACCAGCGTGAAGATTTCTCTGATCATCCCAGGCGGAGTACAGCCGTTCTCCCACACCAACAGCACTTGCGTGAACCTGGCCACAGGCAAATGCCACTCGCCGGCCCCAATGATCGACATCGCCTTCGACACGGACCTTACGGGGCTACCTCCGGAGGATCCGGAGGGGGCGGATGTCGTAGTCTTCGACACCACCGACTTCGAAATCACCGACTTCTTCGTGTACAACACGAACGGCGTGCGCCTCAACTTTGGCTGGGGAAACTCCACGGAGGGCGAGCACTATTTCGTCCAGCAAGTGGTTCGAAATCTCGTTGATTCCTAGATTGCGATTTGCGCGAACGGCCTTT
>JANQEL010000224.1 GCA_028278345.1 Myxococcota bacterium | reverse complement strand
CACCTCGGCTTCGATGCCCTCTCCCCCACCGTGGCGCGAAGCCTGCTTGGCGACGAACCCCTGATCGGCGTCTCGACCCACGCCCCCGACGAAGTCGACCAGGCCGCCCTCGAAGGTGCTGACTACGTTCATCTCGCCCCCATCTTCGCGCCAAAATCCAAGGCGGCCACCCGCGACGCCCTCGGCCTCGACGCGTTGCGCGACGCTTCCAGACACGGCATCCCGGTGATCGCCCAGGGCGGAATCGATGAGTCGAACACGCAGGCCGTGCTGCAGGCCGGCGCCGCGGGCGTCGCCGTCACCGGTGCGATCCTGATGTCCGACGATCCCGGCGAGCAGACAGCTCGGCTTCGCGCGGCCCTCGATGAGGGGATCTAGCCGAACTGGATTCGAATCCAGTTACGGCGCTCGGGCTCTAGTCGAGAACCTCGACGTGCGCCCCTTCGTCCGCTCGGACGCTGAAGACTTCGGGCTCGCGCCCGGTGCGTTCGCGAATGTCGGCGCGCAGGGCATCACCGATCCGGTCGGCGGCCGACGCTTCGACCAGATGCAGCGCGCAACCGCCGAAGCCGGCTCCGACCATGCGGGAACCGAGCACGCCAGACAGCGCATCGGCTGTCTCGCACAGGCAGTCGAGTTCGGGGATCGAGACTTCGTAGTCGTCGCGCAGGCTCGCGTGGGACGCGCGAATCACTTCGCCGAGCGCGGCGAGGTCGACGGGTCCTTCGGCGCCGAGCAGCGCGTAAACCTGATCGACACGCGCGTTTTCCGACACCACGTGACGCAGTCGTCGAGCGAGCACGGGGTCGAGCTTCGCGGCATTCACCGCGACATCGCCCTGCCCGATCGAGCGAAACGACTCGGGAGGATCGTCGGGCATCGCTGCACGCATGGCCTCGAGCGCCCGCGCGCATTCCTCGACTCGCGTGCGATAGCCGCGCCCCGCCTCTTCTCCGGCGAGTTCGCGGGAGACGCCCGAGTGGGAGATCACGAAGGCCAACTCCGACGTGGGCAACGAGACCGAACGCGTCTGCTGGGTCGCGCAGTCGATCCGCAAGGCCGCCCCCGCTTCGCACAGCGCGATCGCGAAGGGATCGAGGATCCCGCATCCCGTCCCCACGAAATGACTCTCCGCTCGGTGGGCACGCCGCGCGATCTCCTCGCGCGGTGCCGCGCCCTTCCCGATGGCGTCGATCGCGAGCGCAGCCGCCACACACAGCGCGGCCGAACTCGACAGGCCCGAACCGATGGGAATGTCGCTCGCCACGGCGATGTCCATCCCGCCCACCTTCGCACCGGCTTCGCGACTCGCCTGCGCCACGGCCGCCAGATACGAAGCGAACCCTTCGAGCGACTTCCCCGTCTCGACCTCGAAATCGACCGACTCACCAACGGGGCCCAGATCGCACCCGAACCCGCGCACCCGCCCATCGTCTCGCGGCGCCGCCGCGAAATAGAGCGCTCGATCGATCGCGAAGGGCAGCACCAGCCCCCCGGTGTAGTCCGTGTGCTCGCCGATCAGGTTCACGCGTCCGGGCGCCCGAACCAGGATCGACGGTTCGCGAACAAAGACGCCAGCGAACGCGTCCAAGACGCGATGGTGTGCGCCGCCGGGGGCGGTGTGCGGATCGTTCGGCTGCGGGGTCATCGAGAGCAGACGCTACCGTCGCGCGAGGGGGGTTGCTGAGTGCGAGCAGAAAGGATCCGAACCTCGATCACGCTCATCGGCCTGCTCGCGCTGGTTGCGGTCGCACCTCGCATCGCCACCTCCGCCGACCCCTTCCTGCGCCGCACCGCCGCGGTCGAGGTCGTCGAGCGCGTGGGCCCGGCCGTGGTGAACATCACGACCATCCTCGAAGACCGCTCGTTTCCCTCGCCGCGCCGTGGCGACCCCTTCTTCCGCGATTTCGAACGCCCGCGTCGCCCGAAGAAGAACGTCCGGGTGCTCGGCTCGGGGGTGATCATCGACCGAAAGCGCCACGTGCTCACCAACGCCCACGTGATCGCCGACTCGGCGCGCATCTTCGTGAGCCTCGCCGACGGTCGCGAGTACCCCGCGCGCCTGGTGGGTGCGGCGCCGAACAACGATCTCGCCGTGCTGCAGATCGAAACCGACGAGGCCCTTCCCTGGGTGGCCCCGGGACGCTCGGACGACCTGATGGTGGGCGAGCCCGTGATCGCGATCGGCAATCCCTTCGGCCTCTTCTCGAATACGGTGACGACCGGGGTGCTCTCCGCCGTCGATCGCTCGGTGAGTGTCGAGGGCGACTACTACTACGGCTTCCTGCAGACCGATGCTTCGATCAACCCGGGCAACTCGGGCGGGCCCCTGCTGAACGCCGAGGGCACGCTGATCGGCATCAACACCGCGATCTATCGCGGCGGCCAGGGCATCGGCCTCGCGATCCCGATCGACACCGCGAAGCGCGTGGTCGCCGAGTTGCTCGAACACGGCGAGATCCCACCGCCCTGGATCGGCGTCGAGTTCAAGAACCTCGACCCCGAGCTGCGCCTGGTGATGGAGCTGCCCGATCGGGTGACCGGTGCCCTGGTCACCCGCGTCGAACCGAAGAGCCCGGCCGCGCGCGCGGGTCTCGAGCGGGGTGATGTCGTGATCGGCATCGACGGTCACCGCATCGAGCGCGACCGCTCGTTCTTCGATGCCCTCAAGACCTCGCTGGTGGGCCAGGAGATCGCACTCGAGATCTGGCGAAACGGCGGAGCTTTCGAGACCCGCGTCGTCGGCAGCGACCTGCCCGACTACGTCGTCCACAATCTGGCAGGGCAGTTCCTCGGAATGAAGCTCGCCCGCGGTGTCGGCCCCGGCTACGTGATTCGCGAGTTGCGCGACGACTATCCCGCTCGCGAGTTCGGGATCGCCGTCGGGGACACCATCCTCGGCATCAACGGCCGCGAGCTGCGCGGCATCGACGACCTGCGGCGCGCGATGGTCGACCTGCGGCGCGACTACGCGGCCACCCAGGCGCGCAATCGCGTGCTGCTCGACGTTCGCCGAGACGGTGCGCGGCGACATTTCTCATTGCCGAGCTTCGAGGCGTATACGGCGCTGCAGCAACTGCGTTCGCGCTAGCCTCTTGGCATGCCGCAGGGGCACGAGAGGGATTGAGATCGATGGCTCCAATCGATCGACAGATACGGCGAGCCGGATGTGCACTCGCGCTGATCGCCGTGGTGCTCTTCGCGCCCGCCGTACAGGCCACCGGCGAGCGGGCCGACATGGAGCGCAGCACCGGCGCCTTCTGGACCGAACTCGAGACGAAGCGCTTCGTCGAGCCCGTCGGCGTACCCAACACCTTCGCGGATCTCGCCGAGCGGGTGAGCCCCGCGGTGGTGAACATCCAGGTCACGGTCGACGACGATTCACACCACATTCCGCACCGTTGGCGCGAGTATCACGACTTTCCCTTCGAGTTCGGACCGCATGGCCCCGCCAACGGCGAGGGCAGCGGCTTCGTGATCTCGCCGAGTGGCTACGTGGTGACCAACGCCCACGTGATCAAGGGGGCCGAGGAGATCACCGTGAGCTTCCTCGACGGCCGCCAACTCACGGCCGAGGTGATCGGCGAGGACGCGAAGACCGACATCGCGCTGATCAAGGTCGAATCGGAAACGCCGCTGCAGGCGATTCCGCTCGGCGACTCCGACCGCGTGCGCCCCGGCGAGTGGGTCGTCGCGATCGGCAACGCGATGAGCCTCGCCCACTCGGTGACCGCGGGCATCGTGAGCGCCAAGCATCGCTACCTCGCCCGCGGCAACTACGACGACTTCATCCAGACCGACGCGGCGATCAATGACGATCTCAGGGAAGCTGTCAAGAAAGGGCATTTTCGTGAAGATCTCTGGTTCCGGCTTAATGTTTTTCCG
>JANQEL010000106.1 GCA_028278345.1 Myxococcota bacterium | reverse complement strand
ACCGGATGATCTCGGGTACCGACCGCCCTTCGTACTCGCTCCAGATCGCGAGCATCTCGCGACCGCGCGGGTTCACGAGCAACACCTTGCCACCGCTATCGATCACGATCACGCCCTCGACCATGCTCGACAGCACCGCTTCGAGACGAAGCTGTTGGCGGTTGGCGGTGTCGATCGACTCGCGCATCTGGCGTGCCAGGCGATTGATCGCGACCGCGATCTCTCCCCGCTCGTCTCGCGTTTCCCAGCCGAGCCGGCGGTCGAGCTGGCCTCCGGCGATGTCGCCGACCACTTCCCGCAATTCGCGAATCGGGCGCAGGCTGAGAAACGAGAGGGCGTACGAGAGACCGACGGCCGCGAGCAGCCCGAGCGCACTCGCGACGAGGAGTTCGCGTCGCAACTCCGCCATTGCGGCATCGAGGCGGTCGAGGAAGACCGCGAGCCGCACCACGCCGTAGCGACCGTTGGCCGCGTGTTCCGGCACCCGAACCGCCACGTAGAGCAGCGTGCGCTTCAGGGTGTTGCTGCGGCGCATGCCGTGCCCGACTCCCTCCCGTACCGCCTGGATGATCTCCGGGCGGTCGGCGTGGTTGGCCAGTTGGGACACGGCCTGGTCGGGGATCTCCGAGTCGGCGAGAACGACGCCCTCGGGATCGATCAGCGTGATGCGCGCGTCCGTCGATTTCGCGCTCGTCTTCGCCAGCTGCTGCAGTGCGACGGCGTGATCGCGATCGAATTCAGTGTTGGCGACGAGCTGGCGTACCAGGCTCGCCTGCTGTTCGAGGTTGCTGCGAATCCCCGCGATCGTCTGCTCGCGAAGACCGCGTTCGCCCATCACGCCGACCGTACCCACGACGATGAACACCAGCCCCGTCAACGCCAACATGATCTTGAGTTGGATCTTCGACATGACGGAATGCCTGGTTTTGGGCGCAGCTCCCACCGACCTCGTTCAGTCGGTGAAGCGATACCCCACGCCGCGGACGGTGTTGATGTACTTCCCTGCGTCTCCGAGCTTCTCGCGAAGGCGCTTGATGTGCGTATCGACGGTGCGATGGGTGACGGTGATGTCCGTTCCCCAGAGCCCGTCGAGCAACTGCTCGCGCGTGAGCACGCGGCCCGGCCGACGCATCAGCGATTCGAGCAGGCCGAATTCCTTGGCGGTGAGTTCGACCTCCTCTTCGCCGACGCGGCAGCGATGGCGGTCGAGGTCGAGGAGCAGCTCTTCGTGTTTGAGGGCCTGGCTCTCCGAGGGCACCGGTTCGCCGCGCCGCAGCACGGCGCGAATTCGCAGCACGAGTTCGCGAGGGCTGAACGGCTTGGTGACGTAGTCGTCGGCGCCGAGTTCGAAACCGACGACGCGATCGGTTTCCTCGGAGCGTGCGGTCAACATCAGAACCGGAAGGTGTGCGGTATCCGGGTTGCTGCGGAGCGTCCGGCAAACCTCGGTGCCCGACATGTCGGGCAACATCAGGTCGAGGACGACGAGGTCCGGGGCGTTCTTCGCAATGGCGTCGAGGCCTGCGCCGGCCGTCGCGGCGGTTTCGACCGAAAAGCCTTCTTGGGTGAGCGCGAGTCGAATCAACTCCAGAATGTCGGGTTCGTCATCGACGACCAGGATGCGCTTGCTCAACTTCTCAGGTCTCCAACTTCCCGGCGTGCTTCAGATTCTTCGACTCGGCCACGAGGATCACGTCCTCCGCAATGTTCGTGGCGTGATCGCCGACCCGTTCGAGGCTCTTGGCGATGAGGATGAAGTCGACTTCTTGTTCCGTGTGTTCCGGGTGTTCGTGGATCGAGGCGATCGAGGCGCGAATGGCCTCGTCTTCGTCCTCGTCGATCTTGTCGTCGGCGGCGAGTACCGCGCGGGCGCTCTCGGGGTCGAGGTCCGCCAGGGCCGAGATCGAGTTCTTGAGTACGGCCTGGCTTTCGCTCGCGAGGGTCTTCAGCAGACTCGGGACCGGGATCGCCTCGCGCTCGGCGAGACGCGCGGCCGACTTGGCGATGTTGCGCGCGAGGTCGCCAACACGCTCGAGGTCGGTGGCCGCCGTCTTGATCGCGATCACCTGGCGAAGGTCCTGGGCCACCGGGGCCTGGAGGGCGAGCACCTCGAGCACGGCCTGGTCGATCTCGAGGTCGAGCATGTCGATCGGCAGGTCGTCCTGCTTGACCTCCCCCGCGAGGACGGGGTCGCGCTCCCAGACCGCGCGAAGGGACTTGTCCAGGATCGCCTCGGCGAGGTGCCCCATCCGCAGCACCTGCTCGCGAAGGGATTCCAGTTTCCGCTCGACCTTGGGGTGCGGTTGGTGAGTCAACAGTCCTGCCTCCAGAGGGCCTTTCATGGCCGGTAGAAATAACGACGTCTCGTTACGAAACGGTGACGTAAGGGTGGAGAAGCCGTGATCCGCTTGTAAATCCACAGCTTAGCTTCGTCACACGAATGTCACATTGGTGTCAACGCGATCACATCAACGGTTCTTAAGGTTCGCGTCGAATTCGTTGCACAGCCGGGAATGAGCCCGGACACGAGCCCGAATGGGCGACCGAATTGGAGAGTTTGAACGTGAAGTCTGCACTGAATCCGAGCGCGAGCGCGCGCACCCGAATCGTCGTGTTGGCCGGGCTGGTGGCCCTGCTGGTCGCCGGCCCCGCAATCGCCCGAGAACAGATCCGCATCGTCGGCTCCTCGACGGTGTTCCCCTTCTCGACAGCGGTGGCCGAGCAGTTCGGGAAGACCACTTCCTTCAAGACGCCGATCGTCGAGAGCACGGGCTCCGGCGGCGGGCTCAAGCTCTTCTGCGCGGGCCTCGGCGACGACACGCCGGACATCACCAACGCCTCGCGGCGGATCAAGGCCTCCGAGGTCGAACTCTGTGGCACGAACGGCGTGACCGAGATCGTCGAGATCCGCGTGGGTTTCGACGGCATCGTGCTGGCCAACTCGAAGAAAACCGAGGCGATGCAGCTCACCGCCAAGCAGGTCTTCCTGGCCCTGGCGCGCGAGATCCCGGTGGCGGGAAAGCTGGTCGAGAACCCCAACCGCACCTGGAAGGACGTCGACGCCTCCCTGCCGGATACGAAGATCGAAGTCCTCGGGCCGCCGCCGACCTCGGGCACCCGTGACGCCTTCGTGGAACTCGCCATGGAGGGTGGCGCCAAGCAGATCCCCATGCTGAAGGAGCTGCGTGGCAAGGACAAGAAGGCCTTCAAGGCGATCGCCCACGCGATCCGCGAAGATGGCGCGTACGTCGAGGCCGGTGAGAACGACAACCTCATCGTCCAGAAGCTCGACGCCAACCCGGATGCCCTGGGCATCTTCGGCTTCTCCTTCCTCGATCAGAACAGCGATCGGGTCCAGGGCTCGCTGATCGACGGCGTCGAACCGACCTTCGAGGCGATTGCCGACGGCAGCTACCCGATCTCCCGCTCGCTCTACTTCTATGTGAAGAAGCAGCACGTGGGGAAGGTCCCCGGCTTGCAGGAGTACATCGCCGAGTTCACCAGTGAACGCGCGGTGGGTGAGGATGGGTACCTGGGTGACAAGGGGTTGATCCCGCTTTCCGACTCGGATCGAAAGGTCGTGCAGAACGCCGGGAAGAACCTCGAGCTGTTGAACATGTAATGCGATTGGTGCACGATCCGGCGCGCTCGGCGCGCCGGATCCGCACCGATCTTCTTCGCTCGGCCGTCCGACTTCGAAGTGACTTCGAAGCAGACGATTCCGATCGCAGGGAGTTCCTCCTTTCCCGATGCTCACGCTGCTCTTGACTGCAACGCTCGTGTTGAGCATTGCCGCCTTCTATACGGGACGCCGGAAGGCGGTCGCTGTAGCCGAAGGGCGTTGGTCGAACCTGCGATCGCTCCCAGGGCACTACGGCTACTACGTGGCCCTGTGGACCGGGCTCCCCGCCTTCGCATTCGGAGCGCTCCTGCTCTACGCAGATGCTGCGCTCCTCGAGGGTGAAGCGGCGGGGAGTTCCGACCGGTCCATCGCGGCGATCGGGGTCGCGCTCGCGATTGCCGTGGCCGGGCTGACCTGGTCGAACAGTCGCGTCGCAGCGAGCTTCTCTGCGCGTGACTCCGTCGAACGGCTGGTCCGAGCGCTGCTCTTCCTGAGCAGTGGGATCGCCATCCTCACGACCATCGGCATCGTGCTCTCGCTGCTCTTCGAGGCCATGCGCTTCTTCCAGCTGGTGAGCCCGATCGAGTTCTTCTTCGGCCTCAAGTGGAGCCCGCAGACGGCGCTGCGCGCCGATCAGGTGGGGGCGAGCGGGGCCTTCGGTGCCGTGCCGGTCTTCGCGGGCACGATGCTGATCACGGTGATCGCGATGTTCGTCGCGGTGCCGATCGGGCTGCTCTCGGCGATCTACCTCGGCGAGTATGCGAGCGAGAGGTTTCGCTCCGTGGTGAAGCCCCTGCTCGAGATCCTCGCGGGCGTACCCACCGTGGTCTACGGCTTCTTCGCCGCGCTCTCGGTGGCGCCGATGATTCGCAGTTTCGGTGAGTCGATCGGGCTCGACGTTGCGTCGGAGAGCGCGCTTGCGGCCGGGCTGATCATGGGGGTGATGATCATTCCCTTCATCTCTTCGCTGACCGACGACGCCATCAATGCCGTGCCGCGAGCGATGCACGAAGGGTCACTGGCTCTCGGTGCGACGCGATCGGAAACCGTCAAGCGCGTGATCCTGCCCGCGGCGTTGCCCGGCATCGTGGGCGCCGTCTTGATGGCGGTCTCGCGGGCCATCGGCGAGACGATGATCGTCGTGATGGCCGCCGGGCTTGCGGCGAATCTCACCGCGAATCCCCTCGCTGCGGTCACGACCGTCACCGCGCAGATCGTGACGCTCCTGGTCGGTGATCAGGAGTTCGACAGCGCCAAGACCCTCGCGGCATTTGCGCTCGGCCTCACGCTCTTCTTCGTGACCCTCGGCATCAATCTGATCGCGCTGCGCACCGTGCGGAAGTATCGAGAGCAGTATGAGTGATTCGGCGTACGAGCAGCGTTTGAAGAAGCGTCATCGCGCGGAAGCTCGCTTTCGCACGTACGGCGTCGCTGCGATCGCGACGGCGCTGGCGATCCTCGCCCTGTTGTTCGTGAGCATCGTGGTGGGCGGGCTCCCGGCCTTCAGCCGGGGCGTGGTGGCGCTCGACTTCGAACTCGCAGCCCATGTCGTCGACCCGAGCGGTGAACGCACCTTCGAGTCGATTCGCGCCGGTGACTTTGGCGGCCTGGTCAAGTCGACGCTGCGCGCGACCTTCCCCGACGTTTCCGGGCGCCGCGACAAGCGCGATCTCTACAAGCTCGTGAGCAGTGGCGCGCAGTTCGACGTTCGCGATCGCGTGATCGAAGATCCCTCGTTGATCGGCCGCACGGTGACCATCGAGGTGCCGCTCTCCGACGAAGCGGATCGCTACGTCAAGGGACACGTGACGCGCGCGCTCGATGAGTCGGAGCGGAAGCTCAACGACAACCAGCTCACCTGGCTCGAGGCACTCGACGCGAAGGGTGCGCTGCGAAACGAGTTCAACACCCACTTCTTCACCAGTGGAGACAGTCGCGAACCCGAACTCGCCGGTATCGGAGGTGCGCTGGTCGGTTCGGCTCTCACTTTGCTCGTGACGCTGGTGCTCTGTTTTCCGCTCGGGGTGGCGACCGCGGTCTACCTCGAAGAGTTCGCGCCGAAGAGCCGCTGGACGGATCTCGTCGAGGTGAACATCAACAATCTCGCGGCAGTACCCTCCGTGATCTTCGGCCTGCTGGGGCTCGCCATCTTCCTGAGCCTCTGGGGGCTCACGCGATCGGCCCCGGTGGTGGGCGGGCTCGTGCTCGCGATCCGCACCCTGCCGATCATCATCATCGCGGCGCGCGCGGCGATCGCCGCTGTGCCGCCCTCCATTCGCGAGGCCGCGATGGGGGTCGGCGCGTCACCGGTCCAGGTGGTGGGGCATCACGTCCTCCCCGTGGCGATGCCCGGGATCCTGACCGGCACGATCATCGGCATGGCCCAGGCCCTGGGCGAAACGGCGCCGCTGTTGATGATCGGCATGGTGGCCTTCGTGGTCGACATACCGGGGGGCTTCAACGATCCCGCGACCGTCTTGCCGGTGCAGGTCTTTCTGTGGGCCGATGCGCCCGAGCGCGCCTTCGTCGAGAAGACCTCCGGGGCGATCATCATCCTACTGGGCTTCCTGGTCAGCATGAACGCGACGGCTGTCTGGCTGCGCGGCCGGTTCGAAAAGAAAATGTAGACGGCGCGCCTCGTGCGCCATCAAAGGTGGGTTTCAGATGTCGGCAACGAGCGACATGGGTACATTCTCGGCGCCCGCTTCGACGCGCGGGGCACGGGTTCGTCCGGTGGACGATCTCGTCGAAGATGACGAAAAGGCGGAAGTCGAAGCGGTGGAACCCAAGGTCCGAACACGAGATCTCTGCGTCTTCTACGGCGAGAAGCAGGCGCTCTTCGATATCGATCTCGACATTCCGCCCAATCAGGTCACTGCGCTCATCGGCCCCTCGGGCTGCGGCAAGACGACCTTCCTGCGCGGCGTGAATCGCATGAACGACGTGATCGAAGGCTGCCGCACCACCGGCACCCTCGAACTCGATGGCGACGACGTGCTGCGCGAATCCCTCGACGTCGTGAGCCTGCGCGCCCAGGTCGGCATGGTGTTCCAGAAGCCGAACCCGTTTCCGAAATCCATCTACGAGAACGTCGCCTACGGCCCGCGCATCCACGGCCTCGCCGAAGACAAGACGAAGATGGACGAGATCGTGGTCGAGAGCCTGCGCAAGGCGGGGCTGCTCGAAGAAGTGGAAGATCGCCTCGGCGATCCCGGCACGAGCCTTTCTGGAGGTCAGCAGCAGCGTCTCTGTATCGCGCGCGCGATCGCGGTGAAGCCCCAGGTGATCCTGATGGACGAGCCGTGTTCCGCCCTCGATCCGATCGCGACGGCGCGCATCGAGGAGCTCATCGAAGAACTCCGCCAGAACTACACCATCATCATGGTGACGCACTCGATGCAGCAGGCGGCGCGCGTCTCGCAAAAGACGGCCTTCTTCCATCTCGGCACGCTGATCGAAGCCGGGGACACGGAGAAGATATTCACCGACCCGCAAGAGACGAAGACCCAGGACTACATCACGGGTCGCTTCGGCTGATTGCCGCCGCTATTGCGAGGCTCCGGCGTCGCAACATCCCGGACCGCGCACGCTGCGGCACGCGCCCACCGCGAGCCCAGCGCCGACCACCGGTGCCGCGAGATAGATCCAGAGCGCGGTGAAGGTGCCCGACGCGATCGCGGGTCCAAGCGTGCGCGCGGGGTTCATCGACGCGCCCGAGATCGGTCCGCCGAAGATCGCGGCGAGGCAGACGGTTGCACCGATCGCGAGTGCGGCGACCTGGGCCTTGTCCTTCGTCGCGATCGCAACGGCGAGGATCACGAACATCAGGAAGAAGGTGAGGATTACTTCCAGTACGAAGGAGGGTCCGATGCCGCCATTCGGCAGCGTGGCGCCGAGCGTTGCGTGATCAGCGAAGAGGAAGCGAAGCAGGGCGCTCGCGAGGAGCGCGCCTCCGACCTGGGCGCCGATGTAGGGGGCGATCTCCCGCGCGGGCAGGGCCCTCGCGAGATAGAAGCCGATCGTGACGGCGGGATTGAAGTGCGCACCCGACGTATCGCCGACGGCGTAGATCATCACCATGATGATCAGCCCGAAGGCGAGGGCGACACCGGTATGGGTGATGACGCCACCCGAGAGATCGTTGACGACGATCGCGCCGGTGCCGACGAAGACGAGGGCGAAAGTGCCGATCAGCTCGGCGATCCACTTGCGATGGTTCGGTTCCATGGCGGGTCCTGTGTGCAGAGGAGGGCATGCTGACAGCACGCTGGCGGCAGGGACGGTAGCAACGGCGCCTGATTGCGCGGCCTGACCCGTGGACCTTCTTTCATGTGTCACACTCGGCGGCTGCATCCACGAACCCCCAGGCCGCCCTCGCTGATCTCCGCTCTTCGGGCGCCTGCCAGCGAAAGGAAGACCCGATGATCGTTCACGGCGGTTCCCCCTCCCCATTCGCCCGCAAGGTGATGGTGGCCTGTGAAGAGAAGGGCCTCTCGTACGAGAACAAGCCCCTGGTTCCCTTCCCCAAGACGCCGGAGTTCCTGGCGATGAACCCGCTGGGCAAGATCCCGGTGCTCGAACTCCCGGACGGCACCTACCTTCCCGATTCGTCGGTGATCTGCGCCTACCTCGAGCGGGCGTATCCCGAGAAGCCGCTCCTCCCGACCGACCCGGTCGCGTGTGCGCGGGCACTCTTCATCGAGGAGTACTGTGATACGAAGCTCGCCGAGACGATCGGGCCGATCTTCTTCCAGCGGTTCGTTCAGCGCGTGCTCTTTCAGGGTGAATGCGACGAAGCCGCGGTCGCGACCGCGATCGAGGAAGGGCTCGAGCCCGTACTCGACCAGATCGAAGGGCTGTTGCCCGACGAGGCCGGTCCCCTCGTGAGCGACGACCTCACGCTGGCCGACATCGCCTTCGGTGCACAGCTCAGCAGCCTCGTGCTCGCCGAGGTCGAGGTCGATGCTGCGAGGTGGCCGAAGATCGCCGCGTACCAGAAGTGGATCCTGGCGCGAGACTCCTTCGCGACGGTGATGAGTACGCTTTCGTAGGCTCGGGAACTCGTGACTCCCGGGCGACCCTGTGCCCGGGAGCCACCCGGGTCTACCGCCGCGGCGGTCCCACAAGCCGGCCCGCGGCCTCGACCCGGAACACGTCGTTCGGGATTTCGTCCCTGATCTCCGTGTTGAGCCGGATCACGTCTGCAAGGCGCAACGACTCCACGCGCTCTCGTTCCTTGCGCGTCAACACGCGCGTGTACCAGAAGCGATCCGCCGCGCGGAGTGAGTCGAATTGTTCGACCAGGATCGCCTGGAACAGCGGGCCCACATGGGAACCCGGGACCGGATCCTCGGCGAGCCCGCCCACCCAGAGATCGATCTCGTCGGGTGAGCTGTAGACGGCAGCCAGGCGCGCCTGCGTTTCCGGATCCTGCGTCACCTGTGCAAAGTCTTCGGTTCGATCGAAGCCGAACGCCGCGCGGACGTCGTTGTAGCTCGGCAAGCCGTGATCCCGACCTCGCTGGATGTTGAGTGCGGCGAGATCGAAGCCCCCCGCGCCGGGTTCTCCGAACAGGAAGTTGCGCACGTCGTCGATGATCTGGCTATCGACCCGCTGCGCCGGTTGGGCCGCCAGCCCGCGCAGCAGGGGCGCCATGCCGCCTTCGGCCATGCGATACGGTGCGAAGAAGGCATTGCGAAGCGGCAGGTGTCCCTCCGCGATCTCGTTTCCTTCTGCATCCAATCGCAGGAGCGTGTCGGGCAACGCACTGTGCCCGAAGCGATACGCCGCCGATGAGAACAGGTTGGCGATTCGCCCGTCGACCTGCGGGTCGTAGCCGCGGTAGGGCGGCATTGCACCCGGCCCGAGGAGCGCAGGCAGAAACTCGCGGTACGTGATGACCTGCATTTCCGCACCGACGAGTTGGCGGGCCTTCTCGTAGATCTCGTCCCCCGACCACTCGGGGTGTCGCTCGGCGATACGCGCGGCGAGGCGATTGTGTTCGCGTACGAACAGGGTGTGCATCGCAGTCAAGCCGATCTGTTCGTTGGCGCGCACGTCGCCCGCCAGGTAGAGCGATGGATCGGGTCCGCCCGCATTGGCATGGCCATCGACGTTGTACGGCAGGTAGTCCCCATCGCTCGTTGCGAGGCGACCGGTGCCGTCCATCGTGCGAAGGGCTTCCGCACGCTCGGCATCCGAACCGTAGACGTTCGACGCATCGATCCACGCCGTGATCTCGTTGATCTGCTCGCGCGGGTTGTCGAGATCGGTGCCGGTGGCTTCGTCGTAGATCGAACGGTTGAACGTGATCTCCGCGTCGCCATCCCCGTCGGGATCGAACCACGCGTCGCCCGTCGGAACCGCAATGGGCTCGAGCTCCGGCGGATCGACACCATCCGTCAGGTCGATGTCGTGATCGAGAAACTGACCCCACTGCCACAAGTAGCTGCTCGCACCGAGGGGATTGGGGATCGACTCGTCCTGCGCGGCCACCGCGTTGCTGATCGCGCGTGCCCCCTCGCGATCCGCGCCGGCCATCGTCGAGATTCCGTCACCGTAGTCGGGCGCCATGATGCGCAGCAGTGGCGTCTCGGCGGCACCCATCTCGGGGTCGTTCGGATTGTTCTCGCTGCCGTCGATGGTTCGCACACCTTCGCGCGAAGGTCGCGGCCCCGGTTTCGGTCGTGCGCGTTCATCACGCTCGATTCCGCGGACGGGCGAGACGTCCGTTCGACCGTCGTGCGGCGGCGACTGCGCCCCCGCATGGGTGGCCAACGCGAATGAAAGGATGGCCAGCCAGGCCGACCGTGCTTTCCAGCTCTGATTCCAACTCCAACTCAGCATTGTGTTCTCCTCCTTGATCGACCGCGTCGCCTCGGGGATTCCGTGCGCTCGCGGTTCGACTTCTTGCGACACTCCTAGAATGGGAAAAGATCCCATTTATTTTGGAAACAGCAGAATCCCCAAGGGGAGCGCCGCAGATTCCTCCTCAGGAAGGAATCGGGGTTGCGAGGCCCGGTCTCCACCGCGGACGGGCCGCGGAGACATTCGGGTACCCGGCCGAACGGCTACGTGCCGCCGATCACCCCGGCGGTCACATCGTGAGCGAAACGAACTCCCGGATCGGAGTCAGCCCCGCTTCATGATGCGATCGCACGCATCGAGGGCGACCTGCGCCGCACCGTATACGCCCATCACCTTGGCGCTCGCCGTGCGCTCACCGATCAGATAGAGGCCGTCGATGCCCTCGGCTTCGACGTCGGGGAGGCTCGGTCCCACGTAGCCGGGGGTTTCCATGATCGTGGCCGGGCCGAACGACTTCAGCTGCCACTTCGCCTGCTCGACGATGCCGGGGAAGAGCTGCTCGATCTCGATCGCCCAGTCGTCGAACAACTTCTCGAGGGCCGCGCGGTGGCTGGCCTCGCGGATGTTGAAGATGTTCGGCTTCTCCCACCAACCCATCTGGATCCAGAAGGTGGCCTCGTACTCGTCGGTGTCGGAGTACTCGAGGGAGCTCGCGCACCACGGGCGTCCGGTGACGGGCCCCTTCTGCACCCAACGGATGCCGCTGTGATCCCACAGCTCGTGGTTGTCGTGACCATAGGTGAGGGTGAGCAGGTTCAACGTCTTGCGATGAACGTGCTTCAAGCGATCGGCATACCACGGCGTGAGATCGTCTTCGTTCAGGATGTTGAAGATGTCCCAGATCGCAACGGCGCTGACCACC
The DNA here is from genome assembly GCA_028278345.1 of Myxococcota bacterium. Taxonomy (GTDB): domain Bacteria; phylum Myxococcota_A; class UBA9160; order UBA9160; family UBA4427; genus DUBZ01. The sequence continues at coordinate 85,068 of JANQEL010000106.1, read as the reverse complement.
ACCGGCGCTTCGATCACGGTGGTGTCGAGGAGTTCTGTCGGTACACGGCGCTGCCCCTGGTCGATCGCGACGCCCTTCACCTTGCGATCTTCGATCACGATGCGGGAAACCGAGCAATTCGTGCGAATCTCGCCGCCGTTCTCCTGAATGGCCTCGACCAGCGGCCCCGCGATGGCACCACTGCCTCCCTTCACCCAATACGACTGCGAGGGGAAGCGCCCGAGCCAATCCATCTGCTTCTTCACGCTGTAGAAGAGCGAGCCGGCCGAGTAGTCGTGGGGCTCGGGCATGGTCCCGCCGAAGAGCCAACCGAGATAGCGGAAGAAGTCGATCACATCGGGATCGTCGGTGCGCTGTTGGGCGAACTCTTCGATCGAGATGTCGTTGATCTCTTCGATCTGATCGAAGCTCCACTCGGTGGCGGTGTTCATGTAGACGCGGGCGAACTCCTTGATGGTGCCGCGTACGAGCTCGTCGACCTTGCGCCACTCGCCGTTCATGTAGAGCTGCCCCTGGTTGGTCCAGCGGCAGACGTTCTCGGGCATCTTCTTGCCGATGCGTTCGAAGATCTCGTCCTGGGTGCCGGCGAGGATCAAACCCTTGATGCCGTTGTCGACGGCGGATCGACCAGCCTGGCCGCTCGCCGCACGACCGCCGAGTTGATCGGGCCCGGCCTTCTCGAGTACGAGGACGCGCTTGCCCTCCTTGCTCAGCAGGGCGGCGAGATTGAGGCCCCCCATTCCACCGCCGACCACGATGACGTCGTACGCATCCTTCGCCATGAGATTCTCCCGAGGATCGTTACAAGATCCGAGTTTTCGCTCGACCAAAAACGATCTGAAGTCAATTTTGAGATACGGAGTTTACAAAATCTGTCTAGTTCGTCACCATGCGGATATGGCGCCTGACCGCTCCGACACGCGCGAGACCATTCTCCAGGCCGCCGAGGAGCTGTTCGGGGAGCGGGGGTTCCGCAAGACGACCCTCGAGGACGTCGCTTCGGCGGCCGGCGTCTCCCGACCTCTCGTCTATCGCTACTTCGGCGACAAGCAGGCGCTGTTTCGCGTCGTCGTCGACCGGGTGCTGACCGAGTGGAACGAAGTCCTGGTAGCGGAGGCCTCGCGCACCACGCCGGGTACGGGGCATCGGCTTCGCATCGTGTTGCTGGCGTGTCTCGACTTCGCGCGGGGTCGCACCGTGCTTCGCGGTCTGTTGTTGCGCGACGCACGGCTGGTTCGTTCGATCGCCGGTGACACCCTCGAGCGTGGCCAGGCGATGTTGCCGCGACTCGTCGAGCAGATCCTCGCCCAGGGCGTCGAACAAGGGGATGTGCGTTCGGATCTCGAACTCGGCGATGTGGCGCATGTGATCGCCGAGGTCTTCGTCGCCTACACCCTGCGAGCGCTCTCGGGGGAAGATGGGCGGGTCGGTGCGCGGCGCGTCGAAACCATCATCGAGACGTTGCTGCACGGCGTGATCGCCCCTGCGACACGAAGCGCCTAGCGAACACGCGCGCTGTCACGCCGCGCGTTCTCGTCAGAGTACGGCTTCGAAACCCTCGAACTGCGGGTGACCGAGATAGACGCCGGCCGGTGCCCGCGCCCCCGCGTGCGCTTTGCGGAAGTTCTCGCTCTTCGTCCATGCTTCGAATGCTTCGCGGTCTTCCCAGAGCGTGTGCGACGCGTAGAGCGTGCAATCCTCATCGCTTGGCCCCTTGAGCAGATGGAACTCGCGAAAGCCCGGCACGTCGTCGAGGTGCGATTCGCGCGTGCGCCAGATCTCTTCGAACTCGGGCTCGCGCCCGAGGGCGATGCGGAAGCGATTCATGGCGATGAACATGGCGTGGGGTCTCCTGGCGTGAGCTGTGGGCCGTCGTGGCTTCAGGACAGTCTGCACCGGGTCTTGCGGGATTGCATTCCACGTAGGCATTCAGGACCTTTTCGAGATGTCGTTTCGACGTTCGCTCCTGCGCGCGGCCTTCGAATCTGCGACGGCGCTCCTGCTGGCGTTCGCCTTCGCGGCCCCCGCATGGAGCGAGGGGCCGAAGGTCTACCAACGGGTCTTCGAATCGCCCGACTACCACGTCGACCAGATCTACCGCTCGATGCAGGGCCCGATCGGACGCGTCAAGGTCTCCCTCGGCGGCCCCCGATCGAGAGAGCTCTATTGGGTGACGGGGATCCACGCGGAGGTCATCCGGGCCGACGACCAGAGTGAGATCGGCGACGGCCTGATGTGCCATACCAATCTCGGCCTCGCCGACTTCCGGCTGCATCGGCGCATCCTGCAGCCGAATCTCACGGAAGCGCGCTACCAGCCGCGCCTGTTCACCCTGTCTCAAGGCCAGACCGAGCTCCAGCTTCCCCCGGGCTTCGGCCTCCCGATCCTCTCGAACGAGCCGCTGCACCTCGACACCCAGGCGTTGAATCTCACCAATCCGGATCTCGACGTGAAGGTGAAGATCCGCACGACGATCGACTTCGTGCGCAACGCCGAGCTCACCACGCCGATGAAGCCTCTCTTCCAGAAGGCGGCACAGGGCATGGTGCTCGTCGAAGGGAAGGACGGCTACTTCGGACTCAGCGAGAGCAGCAAGGAGGAGCACGGCGAAGGGTGCTCGGTGGGTATGGCGGCCGGGGGTGACGACATCACCGATCCCCACGGTCGTGTCTTCTCGGCGCATTGGCAGGTGAAGCCCGGGCGCGAGGTCAACCACACCCTCGTGACCCAGTTCCTGGACCTCCAGTTCGATACCACGGTCCACTTCGTCGCGATCCACCTGCACCCCTACGCACAGTCCCTGGAATTGAAGGACCTGACGGCGGGGAAGCGGGTCTTCATCGCCCACGCGACGAACTTCGAGGACACCATCGGCCTCGAGAAGGTCGAGTCGCTCTCGTTTCCCGAAGGCGTTCCGATCTACAAGGATCACGAGTACGAACTGATCAGCGTCTACGAGAACACCACCGACCAGGTGCAGGACTCGATGGCCGTGATGTTCCTCTACATGCACGACAAGGAGTTCGTGCACCCGAAGGTACGCAGGGTGCAGGGGCAGGCCGGGCGCGTCGAAACGCAGCAAGGGCGAGAAGGCTCTGGTTGAGACGTAGGCTGTAGGAAGCGCGCCGATGGAAATCTCCGAGAAGCTTCGCCGGGAGATCACCGCCCAGAACGAGACCTTCCCGCGGCTGCGCAGCGGCCTCGTGCCCGCCTTGTACCGCGTGTATCAAGCGCGCGGCGAGATCTGCTCGGGCGCGGTCGACGAGCTTTCCGAGATCTTCGAGATGAGCCCCGATGAGATCCGGTCGGTCCTCGAACTCTCGAACATCCTCGGATCACCGAGGCGCGGCCGCCATCAGGTCAAGGTGTGTGTCGGGGGCAGTTGTCTACGCGATGGAGCTGGCGAGTTTCTCGAGGCGCTTTCCCGGCGGATCGGGATTCCCGTCGGCGGCATTGGCGACGACGGTCGGATCGAGCTCGGCGAGGAGGTCTGCTTCGGAACCTGCGTCGCGGCCCCGCTGATGTGGGTCGGGAACGACTTCTACGAAGATCTCGATCTCGACGACGCCGAACGGATCCTCGAAGCGCTCGAGTAGAGTCACACCCGCCTCGCGAGAAATCCGACACCTCTCTGTGTTTGGGGTGTATAACCGTAGGGTTGGACGACACCCCCCGGAGAGCACCATGCTGCAGACACGCCCCCACGCACTTGCGAAGCCGTTTCTCTTCATCTGCCTGGCTTCGTTGATCGCAAGTCCATCGAACGCACAGGTCACCTTCTCGACCGACTTCCAGGGGCCGACCGCGGGGCTTGCCGATGGCTTCGCAGTCGGTGTCATCACCGCGGGCGACATCCTCACCGTTCCGGTGCCCGGTGCCCCGGGCCCGAATGCGCCGGTCGTCGGGCCCTTTGCGGCCGCTCCCGGAATCGAAGTCGGTGCAGTCGCCGCTGCCCCCGGCGCCTACCCCGGCGGCCTCGGTCTCGTGGGTGGTGCCGGCGGGGTGATCGAGATGGATGCTCTCTCGTACGGTCGTGACACGGGCGCGTTCCAGTTCATGTTCTCGGTCGATGAGTTCGCGGTGGGTGTCGCGGGGACCGCGCCCGACGTCGCGAGCGAAGGCGCGCTCGGCTTGACCGGGGCGTCCGCCGACATCTTCATGTTCCTCGCTCCGTTCGGAACCTTCCCGCCGGGCGGTGTCGTGGGAAACGTCGCCGTGTTCGACGGCAATGGCATCGGGCCGAGTGGTCTTCCGGGTGTCGCGTTGATCGAGCCGGGGGCACCCACGGTCGGCGTGATCCCCGAGTTGGGTGACATCCTCGACGCCGTCGATCTCAACACGACGGCCGCCGATCTGGCCGGACCGATCTACTTCTCACTCGACGGTGGCTTCCCCGACCCCAACGAACCACTCACGATCGCGAACACCGGCAGCGCGTTGGCGAACGGCTTTTCCGGTGCGGATGTGTTGGTCAGCACCGCGGGGGGCGCGCCCGCACTGGCGATCCCCGCAGCGTTGATGGGGCTCGACCTCGGCGGCGCCGGCACAGACGATCTCGACGCCCTCATCTTCAACGACGCCGACGGCAGCATGGGCTACACGCCCGGCGACACCCTCTACTTCTCGGTGCGTCGCGGCTCGGCGGTGATCGGCGCGATGGACAGCTTCTACGGAGCGCCGATCGAAGAGGGCGATGTGCTCACGCTGCCCACCGGCGCGGGCTTGGCGCCGGCGATCTTCCTGCCGGCCGAAGCCCTGGGCCTTGCCACCGCGCGGATGACCACCGCGGGACCCTGGGGCCCCGATGACCTGAACGCGATGGATCTCCTGATCGATCCTCCCGTGCCGCCGGTACCGAGTGCGTCGGCCCCGGTGCTGGGGTTGATCGTGATCGCGCTCGGGATCGCTTCGAGCCTGATTCTGCTGCGGGAACGCGCGCGGGTATAGAAAGAGAAGATGGCGCCGCGAAGCGGTAGGTTCGGTGGATGGAGATCGACTGGAGGCTGCGGGCCGGTGCATTGGCGCTCGGCTGGTTGCTGGCTGCAGCCGTCGCGAACGCGAATGTGCCGGAAGCCGAGATCGACCGTGCGTGGGACGCGCGTGGCGAGTCGATGCGAAACGGCTTCGCGACTCCGGAGCGGATCGTCGCCGCGATCGAGGGCTATCGGACGCTTCGCCAGGAGCAGCCGGGCGACGTGGCCTTGCGATGGAAACTCCTGCGCGCCCTCCATTTCGCCGTCGACTTCACCGATCTCGACGAGGGGACGAAAGCCTCGTACGTGGCCGAAGCGGTCGCGTTGTGCGATTCGGGCCGAGGCCTGCTCGACGATGGGGAGATCGAGCCGGCTGCGCGGGCTCGACTCTCGTTCTGGCACGCCATCGCGAGAGGCATGCAGGCACAACGCGTTGGTCTGCTGCGACTCGTGCGCGAGGGAACGGCGTCGAAGATGTTCGAGAACGCTCGGCGCGCACTCGATCTCGACCCCATGGTCGATCGGGGTGGTTCCCTGCGTCTGCTTTCGCGTCTTCACGCGACCTTGCCGCGCGTCCCCTTCGTTTCGAGCTGGGTCGATCGCGCGCGTGCACTTCCCCTCGCGGAGCGTGCCTATGAGTTGGACCCCGCGCATCCGGGCAACGGGCTCGTCCTGGCGCTCGCTCTGCTCGAACGCGAACCCGAGCGCGAAGAAGATGCCCGAAGGCTCCTCGAACGCATTCGCGAGGCCGCGCCGAGAGAGCGCTATCGCGCCGAAGACGCGGCCATTCAGCGCGAGGCGATCGCCAGGCTCGAAGCGTTGGAGCCTTGAAGCGGCAGCCTCCTCGACGAGGCCGACGGTGGCCCCGAAGACCAGTTGGCTCGCTGCGCTCATCCAGGTTCCCTCACTCAGCGACACGCTGGCGGTGAGGATCGATTTGACCCGGATACCGGCAAGGCTTGTGACGACTGGCCTCATTGCCCGGGCTTTCAATCCAACTTGCTTCGTGAGTTCCTGCGGCAGCTCATCAGTCACGCAAGAACGATCGAGCCGCTTTGCCAGCACTTGGACAGGCGAGAACGGAGTCATGGTGATGGAGATGTGCGGTTCGAGTCACGGCGCAAGACGATCCTCCTAGACGGTCCAGTCACGGCAGTGGCGCGATTCTCAGACACAATACTGTGAATGCTCCCGATCGGCCGATGTCGACTCATCCGGAACTCTCGATCAACCGAGATAGTGGTGAAGATTCTTCTTGGGGACTCCGCCATGGCCGAGGCTGAGCAGAAACGGAACACGATTGCTTCGCTAACCGACAGGTTGGAAACACTCCCCGTGCTTCCTGCCGTGATCGTGCGATTGATGAGTGTGTCTCCCGCCGCAGACCATTACTTTGAGACCGTGCTTGCACTCGCTGAGACGGATCCGCCATTCGCTGCGCGGGTGATTCAGTCGGCGAACGCGGCGGACTCGGCACCCGCATCGCCGATCGAAGGTCTGAACGAGGCAGTAACCCGGCTCGGCGCGCGCAGAATAGGCGAACTGGTTACGGCCATGGCAATCACCGAGGTCTTCGTGCCGCACACGGATGATCAGCGGCAGCTGTGGATCCATGCGTTGGAAGTCGCGATCGTCGCGAGGGAGGTTGCGATCCTCTTCGACGATGAGGCCCTCGCTCCCGATCGTCTCTATTTGGCCGGACTGCTGCACGACATTGGTCGATTCATCATGTTCGACGAGTCTCCGGACCAGCTGGGCGCTGTCGATGAAGCCGGGTGGACCACACCGGATGAGCTGGTCGAGGTCGAGAGAGGGATCTGCGGGTTCGATCACGCGCAACTAGGCGCGGCGGCATGCGACAGCTGGGGGATTCCGTCGCAAATCGTCGACCTGGTTCGCGATCATCATCGATTCGACACGAAAGGGTTCGCAGCTGATGCGTCGGATGAACTCCGAACGAGTGCGATCATACAGTTGGCCGACCGAATCAGTGTCCTCAACATTGGTCAGAGAGGTGACGCTGTAGCATCGTCCTCCTCGTGGTGGGAACGACTGGCAGACGGGGGGATTGCTTCGGCGTGGAACCCTCCTCCTGCTCCCCTGCGAGAGATTGCGGAAGGACTCCCTGACCTTCTTGATACGTCAGAGCGCCTGGCGAAATCCCTGGGGCTCGTGCCTACTGAGGAGTGACCGACATGGAGTCGGATGCACGCGTCCCCTTCATTTCGGGCTGGGTCGATCGCACACGCGTTCTCGCCCCTGCAGAGTGTGGGTATCAGCTGGATCCCGCGCATCCGGGTAACAGGCTCGAAGCGTTGGCGCCTTGAAGCGGCAGCGCCCTGTTTCCGGGGAATCGCGTCGGCCGAATCACGTTGCCTCTCGAGAGACGTGATCTTCCACCTTCCAGACCCGGAACCGGCACTTCGACTGTCTGTCGTGTGCGCCATCGCGCCCAACAGTCTCTCAGAAACACGTAGATTCCGGCGGCCGTGAAGAGCCCAACGGTGCAGCCGATGGCCAGCTGGCTCGCTGCGCTCATCCACGTTCCTTCGTTCATGGACGCGCCGGCGGCGAGGATCGATGTCGCCCAGATACCGGACAGGAGGGCCTGCTCCCGGTTCGAGGCGTCGTAGATCGCGATTGAGTTGGTTTTCGATTCCATCATGCGGCTCCTTCCGCTTCCATGCGGGTTCTTCGGGCGCCTGGCTTTCGTGGGGACTCGTCCCTGTGAGTGGGGTCGTGGTAGGGGCGAAGTCGATCCGATTGCGTCTGCATCTCGGCGATCCGCTCTCGCAGACCGCGCGCCGCGACGCTGCCCACGCGCTGGAACAAGACGTCGAGGAGGGGGTCGACGATGCGGCGCAGGCCGACGAGTTCGACGCACGCCTCATAGGTGATGCGCGTGCCGCCGTGCCGGGCTGCGAAAGTGATCTCGTCGATGGATTCGACGGAGTCGTCACCACCGGCGATCACGAGCCGATGAGGCGGCGTGAACTCGGTGATCTCGTATTCGAGCGGAAGCGCGCGACCGAGGATCGAGACCGTCACCTCGAAGCGGCTGCCCAGGCCGATCTCGCCCCGAGTGATGCGGCGGGCTTTCGTGACGCTCGGGTCCCATTCGGCGGTGCGGCTGAAGTCGGACAGGTAGTCGAAGGCCTCTTCGATCGGGATGGGTAGGTCGATTGCGTCGACGAATCGCGCCATGGGGTTGCCTCCTGTTGCTTTGCTGAGCACCGAAAATGGGACAGAATGGGAGAATGTCAAGATATTTATATAAAAAATCTTGACAGAATGATCAATTCGTCTAGGTTGGGTCCATGAGCTCGCCGAACAGAGACGACACCCAAGCGAAAAGCTCGTGCAGTGGGCCCTGGTCGACACAACAGGTGGGCGAATTCCTTCGCAGCGCGAAGATCCCCGTGCGCCTCGCTTGCTATGGCAGCTCGGGCTTTCCGGTGCTGGCTTCCCTGTGGTTCGTGGAACGAGAAGGAAGCCTCTGGTGCGCGACCCAGCGGGGCGCCGACGTGGTCTCCCACATTTCGCGTGACCCCCGCTGTGCCTTCGAGGTGTCCGTCGAACGAGCGCCCTATTGCGGCGTTCGCGGTCAGGCGATCGCCAGCGTTCACGAAGAGGGCGGTGAGACGCTGCTTCGCGAACTCATCGGGCGCTATCTCGACGATCCCTCGTCGGATTTCGCTGCGTCGCTCCTGCGCCGCGCAGATCGGGAGGTCGCGATCGAGATCACGCCCCGGGTCTGCGTCTCGTGGGATTTTCGCGAGCGAATGGGAGCGGCGTCATGAGTCGGCCGAACCGGGCCACCGCCCACCTGCGCTTCTCGAGAGTCGTCGCTCCGGTTCTTGCGGGCGCGATGTTGCTGGCCTGCCAGTCTCCGGCGCCCCGCCTCGAGGTCGTTCCGAACCTCGACCTCGATCGCTACGCCGGGGTCTGGTACGAGATCGCGAGCTTTCCGCAGCGCTTCCAAGAGGGCTGCGTCGCTACCCAGGCCGAGTACACCCTGCGCGATGACGGGACGGTCCGCGTCGTCAATCAATGCCGGGACGAAACCTTCGACGGCGAACTTCGCCGCATCGAAGGGCGTGCCTGGGCGCCGAATCCGGCCGAGAGCGAGGGGAAACTCCTGGTGGAGTTCTTCTGGCCGTTCCGCGGAAAGTACTGGGTGATCGCGCTCGATCCCGAGTACCGCCACGCCGTCGTCGGACACCCGTCGCGTGACTATCTCTGGATCCTCGCGCGTGAGCGAACGCTTCCGCGGGACACCCACGACGCTCTGCTCGATCGAATCGAGGCCGCGGGGTTCGACCTCGCTCGCCTCGTGCCCACACCTCAACCGAACGCGCCCGTGGCTTCGAGGAAACAACCATGACTTCACCCCAGGGCTTGATCCAACGCCTCGGTCGTATCGAACTCGAAACGGATCGCGGAGACTTCTGCCGCCTGGAAGAGACGTGGCAGGAGCAGCCCGTCGTTCTGGTCTTCATCCGACACTTTGGCTGACTGTTCTGCCGTGAGCAGGTCGCGCAGTTGCGTGACGAAATCGAATCCATCCGGGAACATTGCGCCGAGCTGGTGATCGTTGGCAATGGGAACCGCGGCTTCGCCGAACAGTTCCGTAGCGACATGGAGCTCGACGGTCCCTTGTTCGTCGACCCCGAGCTTCGCGCCTATCGCGCAGCGGGCCTGCGTCGTGGGCGTGTAGAGTTGTTGTCTCCACGCATGCCGTTGAACGCGCTGCGATCGCTGCGCGGGGGCCACCGACAGACCGGAGTCGAAGGCGATCCCTGGCAGCTCGGTGGCGTCTTCGTCATCCGGCCCGGCGGTGAGCTCACCTATCGCCAGGCGAGTCGGGAAGCGGGGGATCACGCACCGCTATCCGACATCCTGCGCGCACTCGAAGCCAACGCACCGGTGATCGACGCTTCGCTTCCGGCGCCGTCGAAGACACAGCGACGGCTCGGGCGAGCGCTCAGCGCCGTGGTCGACCCCCTCGTGGTGAACTCCTTCGATCGCACGGGCTTCCGCATTCACAGCCTGAACTTCGATCCCGCGGATCTCGAAGTCGACCTCGCGGGGCGCCGCTGCGTGGTGACGGGCGCCAACTCGGGGATCGGTTTCGAGGTCGCGCAAGCCCTCGCCGACCTCGGAGCCGGGGTGGTCGCGGTCTGTCGCAACCGCGAGCGTGGCGAAGCCGCGGTGCAGAAGATCGTCGACACCACGGGCAATCGAAACGTCGAGCTCGAAGTCTGTGATCTGTCGAGTCTCGCCGCGGTGCGCGAGTTGGCGGCTCGATTGGCGAAGTACGAGACCCATGTGTTGATTCACAACGCGGGCGCACTCGTCGATGAACGCGTCATCACCGACGAAGGGATCGAGTCGACGTTCGCCTGCCATGTCGCCGGTCCGTTCCTGTTGACGGCTCTCCTGCGTCAGAGCCTCGAACGCGCGGGCGACGGACGCGTGGTCTGGGTGTCGTCCGGCGGCATGTACACGCAGCGACTCCAACTCGAAGACATCCGCTGGGACGACCGCCCGTTCGACGGCGTCGTCGCCTACGCGGAGGCCAAGCGGGCCCAGGTCATCCTCGCGAGGATGTGGGCGCAGGAGTTCGAAGGGACCGACGTCAAGGTCAACGCCATGCATCCCGGTTGGGCGGATACGCCGGGGGTCACGACGTCGCTTCCGCGCTTCCACTCGATCACGAAGCGCATCCTGCGCACACCGGCTGAGGGAGCGGATACCGCGGTATGGCTCGCGGCCAGTCCGGCCGCAGGCGAACTCAGCGGTCGCTTCGTGTTCGATCGCGAGCCACGCAACCCATACTGGCTCCCCGGAACGCGCGAGAGCAGTGAGGATCGGGAACGCCTGTGGAATCTGCTCAAAGACGTCTGCCAGGTGGAGGGTGAGAAGCCGAGTTGAAGCATCCCTGAGGAGCTCATCGCTTTCGAGTACTCGCGCCCAGGGCCAGTAGGCCGAGCGCGAGCAATGGCCCCGTGCCGGGCTCGGGCACCGTCTGGCCAAAGCGAACGTTGTCGATCGCGATGTCGTCGCTCAGCCCCTGGAGGTTGCGCGCGTCGACCTGGATGACCAGCGTCGGAGCGACCAGGGGTTCGAGACCGAAGTCGATCGATGTGTGGCTCGTGCGGGAGACCGCGAAGTCTCGTTCTTCGAAGAGGATCGCGCCCAGGCTCGCGACCGTGACGCGATCGATCACGGGATCGTTCGAGAATACGTTGGTATACGCCACGAGATCGAAGCCGTGAAGCGCAACCGCCAGTCCCAGGTTCGCGGTGAGGATGATCTCGAGGAAGTTCGTCTGGTCGAGGTCTTCGAAGAACACGTTCTCGAGGTCGCCGTAGCCCGTGGTCCATAGATGCGGTTGGGCGGTGCCGTAGCTCACCGTTACGTTCGGCGTGAAGCCCTCCGGACCGACGGCGTAGCTGAAATCGCCCTCGACGAGAGCTTCGACGTCGTCGCCGTAGCCTGCGTCGACCGGATCGCGATCCGAGACGCTTCCCTGGTCGAAGGTGAGGATGGTGGCGCTCGCGTCGGATGCGATCGCGGTGAAGATTGCTGCGAGGGTGGTCACACCCAATGCACGTCGTCGTAGTCGAGAGGCTGCGACGAGCGCCAGCGCCACGACGAGAAACAACGTGCCGAGAGGCGAGACCGTGGGGACGGCCATCGCGTTCGGCGCCACTGCCCACAATTCGTAACCGTTCATCCCGTTGTTCGCCGGAAAGAAGACGAGTCCGTCGAGCTCGGTGAACCCCGGCGCGAACCCCACTCCGTTGGCTGCGCCCGGGCCGATGTCGGCGATCGGCATCGTGCCTGCAATCGTGCCGTTACTCATCCATGCTTCGTCACCGTTCACGCCGTCGTCGCCCATGAACATCACGATCCCGGCGACGCAGCGCAGCGATTGAAACTCGACGCCGTTCGGTGCGCCGGCCTGCACCTCGGCGAGCAGGAACTCGCCGTCGGTCGTGCCGTCGGTTCCCCAGAGTTCGCGCCCGTTCACGCCGTCTTGTCCCGAGAAGACGAGCACGCCCCCGACGCCGCAGAACTGACTCGGGAAGACGCCGTCTCCGCTGCCCGGCGAGACGTCGGTCACGCGTGTTGCGTTTCCGGGGGTGCCGTTGGTGCGCCAGATTTCGCGTCCGTGGATACCGTCGTTGGCGACGAAATACAGAAAGCCGTCGTACGCGTAGAGGCTCGTTACATCGCCGCTCGCCGCGCCGGGATTGATGTCCGCGATCTGCACCGTCGTGACTCCGTCGCTCTTCCAGAGTTCATCACCTGTCATCCCATCGTCACCGCGGAAGAAGACCTCGCCGTTGAACTCCGCGAGCTGCGAGACTCCCCCGCTCCCGGTGGGATTCAAGTCGATCACCATCTGGGTTCCGAGGGCCGTCCCATCGCTCGTCCACAACTCCTGGTTCGCGGTCGTGTCGTTGGCTGCGAAGAAGAGTCGTCCTCCCGCGACGACGAAGCCGATCGGCGACGAACCCGTTGGGCCGGGAAAGATGTCGAGGACCTGCGTCGTCCCCGCGAACGTGCCGTCGGACTTCCAGACCTCGATGCCGTCCGGTCCCGTGGCACGAAAGAACACCTCGCCGCCCAGTTCGACACCGAAACCGGCGAACGATCCACCCGAACCGGGATTGATGTCACGGACGTAGCTCGTCCCGGCGGCCGTCCCGTCGCTCACCCACAGCTCGACTCCATCGGTTTCGTGCCGCGCCCGAAACAGGACGCGCGTCGGGTCGAGGGCGATGAAGTCGCTCGGAGACGAACTCGCCGTCGGGTTCAGGTCGGCCACGCGTTCGGTTTCGGCCTCGGTTCCATCCGAGACCCACAGCTCGCGATCACCGGCCAGGTCGGTTCCGCGGAAGTAGAAGAGGCCGTCATGGGCAAAGCCGAAGCCATTCAGGTGGAAGGTGCCGACGCCGTTTCCCGCACCCGGATTGACGTCGCGCACCTGGAAGGGCGTCTGCGCCGAGGCACCGCGAGTCGCCATTGAAAGGAGGAGGAGGACAACGACTGCACAGTTTCGTGTAGTGGCTCGCATAGGGGGCTCCCGCTTCGTCGTCGGGTTCGATGTGACGATCGGGAGCAGCCTATGAGGGGGTTCCGTAACGCGGAATGGCTATTTTTTCAGGCCCGCATGGTCAATTTGTCAATCGGGTCGATCGCGCCCATCGGAATGAAGGTCGATGCGTTCGCAAGATTGGATACGCCTCCTCGAAGCCAGCTACGAACTCGATCAAAGCGATGACGAGTGGCGCGCGGCGATGCTGGAGCACGCGACCCCGATGTTCGAGGAGTGCGACCACGTCGTTCTCTTCATCGTGGGGCTCACACCCAGCCGTGTCGAGCTCGAGCACCTCGAAGTCCCGGGCGGGGACGAAAATCGGGAGCGTGCGATCGCAATCAATCGGGCGCTGCCGCCCGGTGCACGTGATCTCGTCTATCGAAGTGGTCCCGCCGTTGCGACGCTGAGTGAGCTGGTCGTTCCGCAATATCCAGAAGCCGGGGAAGCGTTCGAGTCCCTGGCCGAAGGTCTGGCTCGTGACCTCGTCGCGGCCATCGGTCGCGCAGATGCGGGGAGGATGGCGCTGTTGGTCGGAGCCCTGGACGAGGTCTCGACCACGACCGCGACCCAGCGCCATCAATTCCATCTGGCCATGTCGCATCTCGGCGCCGGTCTTCGCATTCGCACGGCGCTGGCTCGCGGTGGAGTACACCCCGACGAGGGGGAGGCCGTCTTCGACGCCAGCGGGCGGATGCTACACGCCGACGGTCCGGCGAAGGAGCAGTCGGCTCGCGAAGCGTTGCGGCAGGCGGTAGCCGAAATCGATCGGGCGCGTTCGGCGCGAGGACGCTCGGAAGGCGTGGACGCCGTCGAGCGCTGGCAGGGGCTCGTGGATGGGCGTTGGAGTCTGGTCGATCACTTCGACCGCGACGGCAAGCGCTTCGTTGTGGCGCACAAGAACGATCCCTCCGTGCGCGACCCACGCGGTTTGTCGGTGCGCGAGAAACAGATCGCGGAGTTGGTGGGGATGGGCCGATCGACGAAGGAGATCGCCTACGAGCTGGGTCTTTCGAACTCCGCCATCGGGATGGCGGTGAAGGCCGTGTGCAGCAAGCTCGGGCTTTCGTCACGCACGGAGTTGGCCCACCTCTTCGCGCCACGAGGCCTGCGCGCTCGGCTCGAAGAGGTGTTGATCGAAGGTGAGGACATGCTCGTCGGTAGTGTTCCCCTGCTCGACGAAGAGATGATCGCCCCGCTTTCCGCGACGGAAAGGGAAGTCCTCGTGGCGTTGCTGGCCGGGAGCACGACCGCCGACATCGCGCAACGCCGCGGCGTTCGTCCCAACACGATCGCCAACCAGACCGCTTCGATCTTTCAGAAACTGGGAGTGCGATCTCGCGCCGAACTGGCCTCGCGCGCGGGCTCCAGGCCTTCCTGAAACGCGGCGGATCGCTGATCGACCTGTGCTACGCCGTATCTCCTGGTTCTCGAACGGAAACGGTGAGGCTGGTGAATCATGTCGACGCGGAGCGAGTTTCGTCGGTCGCTGGCGATCTTCTACGCCGCCGCATGCGTCGTCGGCCTGATCATCTACCGCAAGGCGCTCGAAGGAACCTTCTTCTCGGACGACCGCTTCCTCGTCGTCGGCCTGGGCCACAGCTACGACTTGAGCGCCGACTTCCTGCTGCAGGCCTTCGATCTCTTCGGAGCGCTGCAACACGAAATGATGGTCTACGCGCCACTCTACCTGCTGACGAGTCGCATCGAGTGGGCGCTGTTTGGTGAGGACACGCTTGCTTATCACGTCGTAAACGTTCTCGTCCACGCCGCCAACGCGACACTGATTGCGGCGCTGATTCATCAGCAGGGCATCGCGCGAAATTGGGCCTACGTGGGGGGTGCATTCTTTCTCGTGCACCCCGCAAATGTCGAGGCCGTCGCATGGATCTCTCAACTTCGTTCGATCCTGGCCCTCGCGTGCGGGCTGGCGGCATTGCTTCTGGTTCGCACCCGCCCTCTGGTGGCGACGGTCTTCTTTGCTTCCGCGCTTCTGTTCAAGATCTCCGCGGTGATGGTGTTGCCGATCGCACTGGGCCTGTATTGGTGTCAGTGGAGAAAGCGAGAGACTCCACGACTTTCCATATCGTGGTTCGTCGTGTGGGCCGTGACGTTCTGCATCTGCGCCTACCCCGCGTTCGATTCGACTTCGCTCAGCCGCGGCCCGGAGTTCGAAGGCTCGCTCGATCTGTTTCGCAACGCGATCGCGAACGCGTCGCGCTACGTCCTGATGGCAGGGACATCGGCCGGCCTGTCCGGATACCATCTACCGCCTCCGGTTCGTTCCTGGTGGAACACCTGGTGGCTCGCCTCGATTCCCGTCGTCGTGCTGATCGGCTGGCGTATCGCCCGAGGTCTGGTGCGGGGTCATCCGGAAGCGGCGTGGTGGCTGGGGGCGGGAACGGCCTTCGTCATGGTTTCGCAGGTCTTCCCCTTCTACTATCCGCTGGCCGATCGCTACCTCTACTTCATGCTTCCCGGCGCGCTGATCGCCGTGCTGCTCTGGAAGTCGGAACTCGAAGGGGCGCTCGTGGATCGAGTCCGGGTTTCGAACGACACGGTGGCGCGGCTCGACCAGGGGCTGCGGATCGCGAGTGCACTGCTCATCGTGTTCTTCGCGTACCACTCGAGCCAGCGGGCATGGCTCTGGGAGAACGACGGTCGGAGGCTGACCGTCGAATCTGCCAACAAATATCCGGCTGGCAGTATCGGTCACTATGTGCGCGCCTCGATCGAGTTCGAACGCGGAAATGTGGACGCGGCGCTCCACGAACTGGAGGCACTTCTTCATGGCGGTTGGTATCGGGTGTTGGATCTCTTTGCGACCCCCGGGATCGCGCCGCACCTGAACGATCCGAGGGTCGTGAGCAAGCGCCGTCAGGTGGCCGGGTTGATCATCGAAGACTACGAGCGGGCCGGCACGCGAACCCAGCACCAGAAGAGGGCGCTTGCGAGCGCGCGCTTCTATCTCGGCGACTACGACACTGCGATCGCTGATCTCGAACAAGCGCTTCGGGATGGCGGGCCGTATCGCGATGAGATCCTCGGGGATCTCGAAATGGTCCGGAAGGCAAGGCGGGAAGGTATGCGCGCGAATGCAGCACCATGAGACGCGGATACAGAGGCTGTAGATGGTGAACCGCGAGCGGATCTTCGCCCTCGACTCGCTGCGGGGTATCGCTGCCCTCGGAGTGGCGCTCTTCTACCACTACTCGCACTTCACTTCGACGCCGGTTTTCGACGGCTTCGTGACCTATTGGCTCCACCGATGGGGCATCATGCTGGTGGATCTGTTCTTCGTGCTCTCGGGGTTCGTGCTCAGCCACGTCTACCTCGAAGCGCTGGCCCGCAGAGAGGTGCGCCCGCTCACCTTCTTCGTGTTGCGCTTCTCGCGCCTCTACCCGCTGCACTTCGCCACGCTCTGTTGCGTGGCGCTACTGCAGACGTGGCGCGCGCGCGAGGGGCTCGGAAGCTTCGTCTACCACGCGAACGACCTGATGCACTTCGCCCTGAACGTATTGTTCTTGCAGCAGGGTGTCGTGCGTACGCAGTACTCGTTCAATGGCCCATCGTGGTCTCTGACCGTCGAAGAGGTCTCCTACATCGCGTTCTTCGTGTGCATGTACTTCTTTGCTCGGTGGTTCAAGCTGGGCTTCGCGGTACTCGTTGCAGTCGCGATCACGATCCATCTCGGCGACGTCGACACCCATGTGTTCAACCGACACATTTCGCGCGGGCTGGCGGGTTTCTTCGGCGGAGCACTCGCGTTCCAGGTGCATCGTCGGGCGCAGGAGAGGGGGCGTTCGGGAACCCTGGCGTGGGTGGCGGGAGGCCTGGCTGCAATCACGATCGGCTACTTCGTGATGGCCGGATATCCCCGAACCACGGCGACACTGCTGGCCCACTCGCTCGTGATCTTTCCGGCTCTCGTCCTGTTGGTGCTCAACTGTGCGCCACTCGATCGCGCTTTCAGCGCAAGGCCGCTCGCCTACCTGGGAGAGATCTCGTATTCGGTCTACATGATCCACTTCCCCGTTCAGCTCCTACTCGTGACCCTCGACGAGAAGTTCGAGATCGTGTTCGTTCGGTTTTCGGTGGAGTTCTTTCTGTTCTACTCGCTACTCGCTACTCGCTACTCGTGGTCGCGCTCTCGGCCCTCAGCCTCCACCGCTTCGAACGACCCGTGCAGGCCTGGATTCGCTCGCGGTGGATCCGCGCTGACGCGCCTCGCTGAGCGTCACATCGCTGGTTCGGGCCAGCGTGAACCGGCACGAGGAGCGAGCGCGCGGGGTTTCGGCTCGACGCCGACCCCGACGGAGCGAAGCGCAGGTGAAGTCGGTGGTGGCCCGGACTGGAATTGAACCAGTGACACCGCGATTTTCAGTCGCGTGCTCTACCAACTGAGCTACCAGGCCACCGAGGCGCGGGACTCTAACCATTCCCCGATCGGGCGTCTAGCAGGCTGCGGAAGATCCCTGACCGAGCCAGGTACAGCCATTCGGGCCGAGATCAAGGCGCGGGTTCGTGGGCGTAGCCGTAGCTACGGCCACGGTTCCGCAACGCAGAGATCGGATCGAAGGGCTGTGCATGGCGACCGAAGGGGTCTCCCGCAGCCTGCTAGGACTTGGCGAGGCTTCCGCTTTCGAGCACGGCGCGGGTGAGGACGAGGTTTTCGATCGGCTTGTCCTTGTCGCCCCAGCGGCCGTGGAGGTCGGTCTTGACGCTCGCCATGGCGTCGACGATCTCCATGCCCTCGAGCACCCGGCCGAAGATCGCGTGCTTGCCGTCGAGGTGCCGGCTGTCGCGCTGGATGATGAAGAACTGGCTCTCCCCGGTGTTCGGGCGGCCGCGGTTCGCGAGCGAGACCACCCCGCGGTCGTGGTGGATCGAGGCGATCTCGTCTTCCACCCGAAGGTCGCCCCAGTTGCCCCGGGTGGTGTCGGGGCCGCGCTTGCGGGTGGCGGGGTCGCCGCCCTGGATCATGAAGTCGGCGATCACGCGGTGGAATAGGGTGTCGTCGTAGACGCCGCGCACGGCGCAATCGACGACGTGGGCGACGGTCTTCGGGGCGACCTGGTCGTACAAGCCGATGCGAATGGTGCCGTGCCCTGCGATCTCCAGGGCGATGACATGACTGGGTTCGTCGGGCCAGCTGAAGGCGGCGGCTTCCGCCGCGAAGTTCGGGCTGGCTTCGATCTGCGGACGCAGTGGCTTCCTCGGTTCCGCGGGTTGGCAGGCCGCAACCCACACGAAGGCGATGAGGAGCGCGGAAGTTCGCGCGCGGGCCTGTGATACGGTCGGGCGCATGATGTCTTCCTCCCGATTCGAATCCCGTGGGTTCTCGTTGCGGTTGCGACACCCGGTTGCCGCTTCGCGATGCAGCACTCATCGGCCGAAGCGCCGGAAATTTTCAATCCGAAGCGCCGTGAGCCGGCTCGATTTCGCGTCCGCCGTGCTCGTCGCCCTCATGCTGTTGCCCGCAGCCCACGGCAATGCCGCCAGCCGGGCCCCGGCGCACGGCAAGCGCGGCATGGTCGTGACCTCGCAGGTCGACGCGGCCCGCGCCGGACGGGCGATGCTCGAACAGGGGGGCAACGCGGTCGACGCCGCCGTGGCCACCGCGTTCGCGCTTTCGGTCACCCAGCCGTTCTCGTCGGGGCTCGGCGGTGGCGCCTTCGTGCTGATCCGCACCGCCGAGGGCGAGACGATCGCCCTCGACGCCCGCGAGACCGCCCCCGCCAGGGCCCATCGCGACATGTATGTAGAAGAAGGCGTCCCCGAGCGCGCTTCGGTGCACGGCCCGCTTGCGATCGCGACTCCGGGGCTCGTGCGCGGCCTCGCGCTCGCACTCGAACGTTGGGGGACCCTCCCCCTCGCGACCGTCATCGCACCCGCGATCGAACTCGCGGAGCAGGGCTTCGAGATCGGGCCCTATCACGCGCGGATGGTCGGCCGTGTTCGCAACTTCCTGCCCGCCGAGCGCTTTCCCGAAACGGCGCGCATCCAATGGAATACGAACGAGGACATCGACGTCGGTTGGCGGCTCGTGCAGGAAGATCTCGGTCGCACGATGCGCGCCATCGCCGAAGACGGGCCCGAGGTCTTCTATACCGGCTGGATCGCGGAGAAGATGGTCGCGCATCTCGAAGCGATGGGCGGCATCCTGAGCAAGGACGACCTCGCGGGCTATCGCCCGGTGGTTCGCGAAGCCGTGCGCGGGAGCTACCGCGATGTCGAAGTGATCAGCTATCCGCCGCCTTCCTCGGGCGGAGTTGTATTGATCGAGGCTCTGAACATCCTCGAGGGTTTCGACCTCGCCGCGCAGGGCGCCGGGAGTTCAGCGAGCCTTCACCTGATTGCCGAAGCGATGAAGCTCGCCTTCGCGGATCGCGCGGCCTACATGGGAGATAGCGACTTCGTCGCCGTTCCCGTCGAGCGACTCATCTCGAAGGAGTACGCCGCGCAGCAACGCGCGCGCCTGAACCCGCCGTGGTTCAAGCGCCCGCCGTGGACCTGGGGGCAACGCGAGAGCACGCTTCGCGTCGAAGGGCCGGGGCTCCCGGCGAACGATTCGGGCACGGCCCATCTCTCGGTGCTCGACGCGGCGGGCAACGCGGTGGCGATCACCAAGACGATCAATACGCCCTTCGGTTCCGGGATCACGGTGCCGGGCACGGGCGTGGTGATGAACAACGAGATGGACGACTTCGCCGTTGCCCCCGACACGCCCAACGCCTATGGCCTCGTCGACACGAGGGGTGCGAACGCGATCGCGCCCTTCAAGCGTCCGCTGTCCAGCATGACGCCAAGCATCCTGCTCCGGGATGGCAAGCCCCTGATGGTGACGGGGAGCCCGGGCGGGCCGCGCATCATCACGACGACCCTGCTCACCATCCTGAACGTCGTCGACTACGGGATGAACGCGCAAGAGGCGGTGGCGGCCCCGCGCTTCCACCACCAGTGGATTCCCAACAAGCTCTTCCTCGAGCCCGAGTTTCCGCGCGATGTGATCGATGCGCTGCGGCGGCGCGGTCATACGGTGGACGTCTCTGGACGACGCTGGTCGTCGGCGCAGAGCATCGTGGTCGATCACGAGTCGGGCTGGATCATGGGCGGGAGCGATCCGCGCGCCGACGGCGAAGCCTCGGCCTGGTAGCGCAGCGCGCAGGCTAGGGCGCGACGACCGCTTCCGTGTAGGCGTCCAGGCGCACGATGCGTCGTGCCACGCGCATGATGTCCTCGCGGGTCACGGCCCCGACCCGCTCGCCATAGTGCAGGTGTGAACCGGCGCCGAGGCCATACAGTGCATCGAGTGCCAGGTGCGCCGCGTGTCCGGCGTTGCGTTGCTGGCCGATCGCGTGATTGCCGATCAGGTTGCGCCGAGCTTCCTCGAACTCGCGAGCATCGGGCGGACCGTCGAGCAGGCGCGTGAGCTCCGCGAGCATTCCGCTGCGCGCGGCTTCGAGCTTTTCGGGGGCGGTCGCGATGTAGACCACGAAGTAGCCCGGTGCGAAACCCTCGACGCTCATCGCGTTCACGCTGTAGGCGAGGCTCTGCTTGTCGCGCAGCTCGAGGAAGAGGCGACCGCTCTGGCCGGCGAGCAGCTGGCTGATCACATCGAGTGAAGGACGATCGTCATCGTCGACGCTGAGCCCGCGGAAGCCCATCACGAGATGCGCCTGCGCGCGATCCTTGTGGAGCAGGCCCTTGCGGATGCTATCGGGCGGCGCTTCGAGGGCGGGCAGGGCGTCTCGCAGCCCCGCGCCCTCGGGCAACCCCACCAGGCGCTCGGAGAGTTTGGCCGCGATCTCATCCGGATCGACATCTCCCGCGACGCCGATCGCGAGGTTGCGCCGGCCGATCAGCCGCGCCTGATGGCTGCGCAACGCGGCTTCGTCGAACGAGGCCACGCTCTCGCGCGTTCCGATCATCGGCAGGCGGTAGGGGTGGCTCTCGAAGTGGGTGCGCGCGAAGAGCGCGAAGGCCTGTTGGGCGAGCTGGTCTTCGAGGCGCTCGATCGTCGCCAGGGTTTCGCGCCGTTGCTTCTCGATCTCTTCGGCTTCGAAGCCGGGGTGGAGCAGCACCTCGGCAAAGAGATCGAGGGAGGGGGCGAGCTGATCGGTGGCGACGTCGAGGGTCAGGCCGAGGCTGCTTCGCCCGCTGAAACCGTCGATTTCGGCGGCGAGGTCTTCGACCGCCCGCGCAAGCGCGCCCGACGACAGACGTTCGGTGCCCCGCGTCCAGGTCGACGAGAGGAAGTGGCATAGACCCGCCGTTTCGGGTGTCTGCGCGAGCAGGCCTCCGAGGAAGGCCGCGCGCACCGCCACCACAGGCGCGTTCTTGCGCGGCTGCACGTGCAGCTCGGCGCCGCCATCGAGGGCGTAACTGTGGATTGCGTCGCGCTTCTTCCGGGTCTTCGAACTCTTCGCCCGGCCGTTCGCGCGCTTCGTGCCCGTCTTCCCATCGAGTCGAGGTGGAACCGACGGTCGCGCGTGGGCGTCGTCGATCCCCTGCTGGACGGCGCGTTCGAGGCTGCGCCGGTTCACCTTCACGCTCGACGACTCGGGGAGCAGCATTCCGAGCGTCAGGGCCTCGGGGGCGAGGTACTTCTTCGCGACCTTCTGCAGATCCTCCACCCTGGTTTTCGCCAGGGTCTCGAAGTAGCGCTCTTCGCTGCGCCAATCGCCACCGAGCAGATGGAAGTTGCCGAGCTTGCTCGCGAGGCCCGAAACCGTTTCGCGCTCGAAGTGCTCGCTCGCCAGGAAGTTCGCCCGCGCACGTTCGAGTTCGTCGGCGCCGACCGGTTCGCTGCGCAGGCGTTCCACTTCGCGCGCGCAGGCGCGAATCGCGTCGAGGGATTGGCGGTCTTCGACGTCGATGTTGATCGAGAATACGCCCGGGTCGTACGGGGTATAGGAAGAAGAGTCGATCCGATCGACCAGCCCCTCGTGCTCGCGCACGCGCCGAACCAGCCGGCTCGACTCGGCCTCGCCGAAGAGGAACGAGAGCAGATCGAGGTAGGTGGCGTCTTCGTCGCGGAAGGCGGCGCTCGGCCAGGTGAGATCGAGCTTCATGCGTTCGAAGGGGCGCTTTACCACCACGCTTCGCATGCCCTTCTGACGCGGCTCGCGCACGCGCTTGCGTTCGGCGTCGCCGCGCTTGGCACCCTTGAACTGCGCCTTCACCTGCTTGGCGAGCTTCTTCGAGTCGAAGTCGCCGGCGGCCACCACCACCATGTTGTTCGGCGTATACCAGCGCTTCCAGAATCTCGTGACCTTCTTGCGATCGAAGGAGGCCACGCTCTCGGCCGGGCCGAGGATGGGCAGGCCGTAGCGATGCTTCTGGTAGTGCTCGCGAAACACGGCGTCGCTCAGCACGTGCGCGGGTGAGTCTTCGCTTCGCCGGATCTCTTCGAGCACGACTTCGATCTCGCGATCGATCTCGACGGGATCGAAGATCGAGTGACGGATGGCGTCGACGAGCACGTCGATCGCGGTGAAGGTCGCGTCGCTCGGCACGGTGGCGTAGTAGACGGTGACGTCGAAGGAGGTGTAGGCGTTGATGCGCCCGCCTGCTCCCTCGATCTCCCCCGCGACCTCGCCCACGCCGCGGCGCTCGGTGCCCTTGAAGAGCATGTGCTCGAAGAAGTGCGCGAGCCCGGCCTCGTGCTTGCGTTCGTCGGCACTGCCGACGTTCGCCCAGATCTGCACGTCGGCGACCGGGGAGGCGTGACTTTCGCGGAAGAGCAGGGTGAGCCCGTTCGAAAGAACCTCGTGATGTACTTTGTCGCTGACCCCGCCGCGCTTCGACATGGCGGGCGACATTAACCGACGGACCCTGGGGATGCTGCTTCTTTCTATTACGGGAAACGCACGATTCGCGTGCGGCTGCCTGCGAGAAGGGCCGAGCCCGCGGCGTGCCCTGCGATGACGCGTGCGCCCCGGGACGGTGTCGGGCTCTACGTCCACGTTCCCTTCTGTGAACGCATCTGCCCGTACTGCGACTTCGCGGTCGTCGCCGCGGGTCACCTCGAGCCCGCCGTCGAAGCGCGCTACGCGGACGCGCTCGTCCGCGAAATCGAAGCGCGTGCCGCCGCATTCGAGGGGGCGGCCCTCGAGACCGTCTACTTCGGTGGGGGTACGCCGGCGCTCTTCCGCGCCGATACCCTGCGTCGCATTCTCGAAGCCGCGATCGGGGCATTCGACGCGAAGGAACCCCCCGCCGAGATCACCCTCGAAGCCAACCCGAGCACCGTCGAGCTCGAGCGGCTGCCGGCCTTTCGCGCCCTCGGGATCGATCGGCTCTCCCTCGGCGTGCAGAGCTTCGACGATCGCGTCCTGAAACGTCTCGGCCGCGCACACAAGGCGGCTCTCGCGCGCGAGACGCTGGCCGCCGCGCGCGAAGCGGGTATCGAGAACCTCTCTCTCGATCTCATCCTCGCCTGTCCGGGACAAACCTTCGATGACTTCGCGGCCGATCTCGAGGAAGCCCTGGCGGTGCAGCCCGAACATCTCTCGATCTACGAGCTGACGATCGAGGAGGGCACGCCCTTTGCCCTCGCCGCGGCACGCGACCAACTCGCCCTCGCGGACGAAGACGCCGCGGCGGGGATGCTCGAGCATGTCGCCGAACGGTGTAGGGCTGCGGGGTTCGAACGCTACGAGATCTCGAACTACGCGCGACGCGGTTTCGCTTCGCGGCACAACCAACGCTACTGGGCGCGCGAACCCGTGCTCGGAGTGGGGATGGGAGCCTGGTCGTACGAGGCGCCGGGCGATCGCCACCCCTATGGCGCGAGGCGCATGAACCCGCGCGAACTCGAAGCCTATTTCGCGAGCGTCGAAGCGGGGGATGACGCGGGCGTCGAAATCGAGAGCCTCAGCCTCGAACAGGCGCGCGGTGAGGCGGTCTTCCTCGCACTGCGGCGAAGCCGCGGGCTCGACGCGCGCGCATTCGAACGCGAGTTCGGTGGCCCGCCGCGAGAATTCCACGGCGCGGCGATCGACCGCCTCATGGCGGCATCACTGCTGACCGAAACGGCCAGCGGAGACCTGCGACTGAGCGAGCGGGGCCTCCTTCTCTCCGACACCGTGTTTGCCGATTTTGTATGATTTTTCGCCCCCCATCGCGATCTCAATGGTCTGAGCAGGCGGAGACCCCCAGTCGATGTCCAAGCGAAACGAGACGCAGACGATCGAACCCTTCGGTCGCGACCTGCTGAACGATCGCCAGGCGCGCGTCATGCGGGCGGTGGTCGGGGCCTACGTGGGCGCTGCGGCGCCGGTCGGTTCGAAGACGATCGCGAACCTGCTCTCGACCCGGCTCTCGAGCGCGAGCATTCGCAACACCATGAGCGAGCTCGCCGAACTCGGGCTGATCGAGAAACCGCACTCGTCGGCGGGCCGCGTTCCCACCGAGGCGGGGCTTCGGCTCTTCGTCGATCATCTGCTGACGCCGCGCGGTGTCGCTCCCGAGCAACAGCGCCGGCTGCGCCACGATTTCGAGGAGGCCGACCTCGACGGTGCGATGAAGGTGGTGTCGCAATTCCTCTCGGACAACACCCAGCAACTCGGCTTCGTGCTCCTGCCGCGTCTCGAACGGGTTCGCCTGCGACACATCTCGCTGATCCGCATGTCGGTCGATCGCGTGATGGTGGTGCTCGTCACCGAGAGCGGCCGCACCTTCCACCGCGTGGTCGAGGACAACGAGTGCGGCCCGCAGCCCGAGCTCGATCGCATCGCACCGCTGCTCAACGATCGCATCGTGGGGCGCACGCTCAACGAGGTTCGCGAGAACATGGCGGTCGAAGCCACCCAGCTGAGCGCCCAGGCGGGCAGCCTGCTGGCCCGCGCGGTGGTACTCGGCCAGCGCTCCCTCGAAGCCGCCCCCGAACTCGACGAGCCGAGTGATCTGGTCGTCGCCACCCGGCTCGCCCTGCTCGACCAGCCGGAGTTCCACGACACCTCACGGCTGCGCGACCTGTTCGCCGCCATGGAAGACAACGAGAAGCTCGCCTCCCTGCTCGAGGGCCTGCTCGAGGCCCAGGGGGTCCACGTCTCCCTCGGCGACGAGCTCGCCGAACCGGGGCTGCAACACTGCGCCCTGGTTTCCTCTCCCTACGGATTCGGGGCGGGGACTTGCGAGTCGGGGCCCGGTGCCCAGGGTCTCGTGGGCGTGATCGGCCCGAGCCGCATGGACTATCCCCGGGTGATTCCCCTGGTCGGCCTGTGCTCTCGCATGGTGGCGGAAAAGTTCAACGAGAATGCCTTCCTCGAAACGACCCCCGATCCGGCATCCGGTCGAAAAAATGAAGAGAAACCTGCGTGAACCCGCCCGAAGAAACCGATGAGACAGGTGAGATGAGCGATCCCGAAGACGAAGGCCTGGAGAGCCTCCCGCTTTCCGACGAGCTCGAAGCTGCCCTGCGCGAAGCCGAGGAATCGGCCGACGCGCGTGAGCAGCAGCGTGCCGCTGAAGCTGCGCATGTCGCCGGCGGCGCGGACGGTGCGGATAGCGCTGACAAGATGACGATCGAGCTCCTTTCGCAGGAGCTCCAGAATCTCAAGGCCGAGCACGAGAGCGCCCTCGAGAAGGCCGCCGAGAACGACGACAAGTTCCTTCGCCTGCAGGCGGAATTCGAGAACTTTCGCCGCCGCACGCTCAAGGAGAAGCAGGATAACTTCAAGTACGGCCACCAGAATCTCGTCAAGGATCTGCTTTCGACCGTCGATAATCTGGAGCGAGCGGTCGTACACGGCGAGGAGAACAAGGACGGGGATTTCCAGAGCTTGTTGCAGGGTGTCGAACTCGTGCAGCGTGAGCTTCTGGGGGCCCTGGCGAAGCACGGCGTGAAGAAGATCGAAGCGGAAGGCGTTCTCTTCGATCCCGAAGTGCACGAAGCCATGGCGCAGGTTCCGAGTTCCGACGTTCCGCCCAACACCGTGATCGACGTGCTCCAGACCGGCTACTTGATCAACGACCGCATGTTGCGTCCCGCACGCGTGGTCGTTTCGAAGGCCGCGGAAGAATCACAGGGCGAAGGCACGGAGCAGTAGGCCCGGAGACGCGAAGTCGCCTCTCCGGCCATCTCGGAGGCGGCGATGGGGAAGGTCATCGGGATCGATCTCGGCACCACGAACTCGTGTGTGGCCGTGATGGCGGCGGGCAACGCCGAGGTCATTGCCAACGCCGAAGGCTCCCGCACCACGCCCTCGATGGTCGCCTACACGACGGCGGGTGAGAAGCTCGTCGGTCAGATCGCGAAGCGCCAGGCCGTCACCAACCCCGAGCGCACCATCTTCGCCTGCAAGCGCTTGATCGGTCGCAAGATCGATTGCCCCGAGGTCGAGAGCTTCGCGAAGATCGCGCCGTTTCCGATCGTTGCGGCCGAGGAGAACCAGGACGCCTGGGTGGACGTCGCCGACGAGCACCGCTCTCCCCAGGAGATCTCGGCGCTGATCCTGGCCAAGATGAAGGAGACGGCGTCGGAGTACATCGGCGAGCCCGTCACCGACGCCGTGATTACCGTCCCCGCCTACTTCAACGACGCCCAGCGCCAGGCGACGAAGGAAGCCGGCAGCATCGCGGGCCTGAACGTCCAGCGCATCATCAACGAGCCCACCGCGGCAGCGCTCGCCTACGGACTCACGGAAGACGAGAACAAGAAGATCATCGTCTTCGACCTCGGTGGCGGCACCTTCGATGTCTCGGTCCTCGAGATCGGCGACGGTGTGTTCGAAGTGAAGTCGACCCACGGCGACACCTTCCTCGGCGGTGAGGACTTCGACAACGCGATCGTCAATCACCTCGCCAAGACCTTCGAGGAAGAGAACGGCATCGACCTCTCCGAGGACGCGATGGCGCTGCAGCGCTTGAAGGAAGCCGCTGAGCGCGCGAAGCACGAACTCTCCTCTTCGGAAGAGACCGACATCAATCTCCCGTTCATCAGTGCCACCGACGATGGGCCCAAGCACCTCGTCGTCACGATGAACCGCTCGGATCTCGAAGAGCTCGTCGCCGAGTTCATCGACAAGCTCGAAGAGCCCTGCATGACCGCCCTCGAAGACGCCGGGCTCAGCAAGACGGACATCGACGACGTCATCCTGGTCGGCGGTATGACGCGCATGCCGCGCGTGCAGGCCAAGGTCGAAGAGATCTTCGGGCGTGCGCCCAACAAGAGCGTGAACCCCGACGAGGTGGTGGCCACCGGCGCTGCGATCCAGGGTGCCGTGCTCGCGGGCGAAGTCGAAGACGTGCTGCTGCTCGACGTCACCCCGCTCTCGCTGGGCGTCGAGACCCAGGGCGGCGTGGCGACCAAGATCATCGAGAAGAACACCACCGTGCCCACCACCAAGAGCCAGGTGTTCTCGACCACCGAAGACAATCAGGATGTCGTGCGCATCCACGTCCTGCAGGGCGAGCGCGAGATGGCCGCCGACAACATCACCCTCGGCCGCTTCGAACTCGTCGGCATTCCGCCGGCGCCCCGCGGCGTTCCCCAGATCGAGGTCACCTTCGCGATCGACACCGACGGCGTCACCAGTGTGTCGGCCAAAGATCTCGGTACGGGCAAGAGCCAGGGCATCCGGGTCACGGGCCAGAGCGGGCTCAGCGAAGAGCAGGTGCAGGAGCTCGTCGACGCAGCGGAAGAGAACGCCGACGAGGATCGCCAGCGCCGCCTCATGATCGAGCTGCGCAACAAGGCCACGGGCCTCATCTACTCGATCGAGCGCACCCACGAGGAGTTCGGCGGCGACATCGAGCAGGAAGACCAGGAGAACGTGCGCAAGGCGATCGACGACGCGCAGGCCCTGGTCGACGGCGACGACTACGACGCCCTCAAGGAAGCGGTCGAGGCCCTCTCGGGCACCAGCTACGAGATGACCGAGAAGCTCTACGCCGCCCTCGACGACGGCGAAGCCTACGAGGAAGAGGAAGAGGAAGAGGACGAGTAGCCTCCCCTCCGGCGACGAATTTCGCTCCGTCGCCTTGCGCCCTTCCGCCGCGTGCCTACGGTCTCGCGCCATTGCGCGTGGGGGCAGCGGCCCGCCCGACCCCCGCCTGGACCAGACGGTTGCAACCCGCTGGAATGACAGAGGTTTCGGGAAGCTGTGAGCAAGCGTGACTACTACGAGGTGCTGGGGGTCGACCGCGGCGTCAGCGATGGCGATCTCAAGAAGGCCTATCGCCAGCTCGCGATGGAGCACCACCCCGACCGCAATCCCGACAACCCGGAGGCCGAGGAGAAGTTCA
Source organism: Myxococcota bacterium (assembly GCA_028278345.1). GTDB lineage: Bacteria > Myxococcota_A > UBA9160 > UBA9160 > UBA4427 > DUBZ01. The sequence continues at coordinate 56,736 of JANQEL010000106.1, read as the reverse complement.
AGGAACTCTCCGAGGCCTACGCCGTGCTGTCGGATCCCGAAAAGCGCAGCGCCTACGACCGCTTCGGCCACCAGGGCGTGGCGGGGGCCGGGGGCGCGCCGGATTTCGGCGACCTCGGCGGCTTCGCGGACATCTTCGGCGATCTCTTCGGCGACATCTTCGGCGGAGGGCGAGGCCAGCGCGGCCGCGGCCAGCGGGGCGCCGATCTCCGATACAACCTCGACATCGACCTGAACGACGTGCTGAACGGCACCAAGCCGAGCCTCGACATCCCCAAGATGAAGTCGTGCGAAACCTGCGACGGCTCGGGGGCCCGGCCGGGCACCAGGAAGCGCACCTGCGACCGCTGTCAGGGCCGCGGCCAGCTCGTCTTCCAGCAGGGCTTCTTCCGCGTGAATCGCCCCTGCGACGCCTGTCAGGGCCAGGGAGAAGTGATCGAGGAGCACTGCCGCGACTGCCGCGGCGCCGGTCGCGTCGAGACGCTCCAGACCATCCAGGTCACCGTGCCGCCCGGCGTCGAAGACGGCTCGCGGCTGCGGCTTTCGGGCGAGGGTGAGGCGGGGGTCGCGGGTGGACCGCCCGGCGACCTCTACGTGGTGATCAGCGTGCACCGCCACCCGCTCTTCGAGCGCGACGGCACCGACCTGCACTGCGAGATCCCCGTGCCCTTCGTGACGGCGGCTCTCGGCGGAGAGATCGAGGTCCCCACCCTCGAAGGCAAGGTGAAGACCTCGATTCCCGAGGGCACCCAATCGGGCAAGATGCTGCGCCTGCGCGGCAAGGGGCTTCCGCCCCTCGAACCGCGGCTCCCCGTCGAGCAGGTGAAGAAGATGCGCGGGAACTTCTACGCGCGAATCTTCGTCGAAGTCCCCACGAAGCTGAATGCGCGCCAGCGCGAGCTGCTCGAGCAGTTTGCGGCGGAGACGGGCACCGAGGTGTCGCCGGCGACTTCGGGCTTTCTCGATCGCTTGAAGGATTTCTTCGACTGATCGCGAGAGGGCCGAGAGGGCAGGTCGCCACACCGGCCCGAGACCGTTGCCGCGCTACGTGTGCGATGCGAAGGTTCCCGCGCCGGAGCGAGCCGCTCGGGCGTGCGAGAGCCAAGCCGGGGGGGCCGGGTGATAGTCGGAAAGCAGCGCCAACTTCGCGCGGCGGGACACCAACGCGTCCTCTGCGCGTTCGTCACCCTGGCGTTCGCCGTTTCGTGTGCCGGGGGCCTCGGGCGCGAAGCGACCGACGCCGAGCACCGCGCCTTCGACGCCGCGGCGCGCGCCGCGCGCACCCAGCCCGAAGAGGGGGTGCGGCTCTTCACCGAGTTCCTGAACGCGAATCCGAAGAGCGCACTGGCCGACGATGCGGCGGCGCAACTCGCCGAGCTCGCACTGCAGGGGGCCGACGAAGAACGCGCCAAGCACTGGCTCTACCTGATCGTCCGCGAATACCCGAACGAAGAGAACGCCGACCGCGCGCGTGTGCTGCTCGCCGGCATGGAGGCGCGAGCCGATCGCCCGCGCGATGCACGGCGCCTGCTCGCGAAGGTTCGCTTCGCACGCCTCAACCCTGCGGAGCGCCGGCTGGCGTATCGCCTCTTCGCCGACCTCTCCGACGATGCGGTCGATCGCCTGAGCTGGCAGGTGCGCGAACGCGCGGCCGTGATCGAAGAGCTGAAGGACGCCGACTACGAATCGCCCGTGCTCGGAGGCGGGCTCGAAGATCTCGAGCGCGAGATCGCCGCTTCGGTCGACGCGATGACGGACGAAGACCTCGAGCGCACGGGCAGGCTCCTGCGCGGCGAGGTGCCTTCGGGGCGGGCGTGGCTCCTGCTGGCGCGTCGCGCCCTGCAACGCGGCGAGTTCGACGAGGCCAACGATTGGTTCCGCAAGGCCGATGGCCTGGAGTTCCTGCGCGACGACCAGGGGTTGTTCGACGAAGTCGCCCTCGCAGTCGAGCTGCGCGAGCGCATCGTCGACGGCAGCGAACGCCTGCCGAGCTTTCGCGAGGTCGCGAAGTCGATCCAACCCGCCTTCGATCATGCGACGGGGGTGGTGGGGGTCGTGCTTCCCCTCTCGGGTCGCTTTGCGCCGTACGGAGAAAGGAGCCTGCAGGGGATCCTCGCCGCCGCGCGCATCTTCGATCCCGCGAGTGCCATCGAAGTCGCGGGAGTCGATGCCGGTGGCGAAGGCCTCCAGAGTGAATGGGACGAGGATTTCGGCGACGACGAAACCCGCGACGAACCCGGGGGGCTTCGTCTGCTGATCCGCGACAGCGAAGGCACCCCCGAAGCCGCAGCCCTCGCGATCGAATCGCTCGCTGCCGAAGAAGATCTCGTGGCGATCATCGGTCCGCTGCTCGGCGATACCGCGGAAGCGGCGGCACCCATCGCAGACGAACTCGGCATTCCGCTGATCGCGCTCACCTCGCGCGAAGAGGTTCCGCGGAACCGCTCCTACGTCTTCCGCGTACGCACCTCGCCTCGCGACGAGATCCGCGCATTGATCGATCACGCGTCGAACGAACTCGGAGCCGAGCGCTACGCGATCCTCTATCCGCGAGACAACTACGGGCGCGGCATGCGCGATCACTTCTGGGAGGCGGTATCGCATGCGGGAGGCACCGTGGTGGCTTCCTCGGGCTACGACGTCGACGCCACCGACTTCGCCGAACCGATTCGCGACATGATCGGCTTCGCGCTGCTCACCCGCGCCGAGAAGGCCGCGATCGAGAAGCGCCAGAAACTGATTCGCCGCGCCCGCCGCCTCGAACCCGAAGACGCCCGTATGGTGCGCGAGATCGCCTATTCGATCGCGGGGCCCGAAGGCGATCCCCTGCCGCCGCAGGTCGACTTCGACGTGCTCTTCATTCCCGACGGTCACGACAAGATCGTCCTCATCGCGCCGCAGCTGACCTTCCACGAAGTGGAGGGTGTGGGCCTGCTCGGACCCAGTGGCTGGAACCATCCCGAGTTGGTCTCGATCGGCCGCGGTCATGTGCGCGGCGCCGTAGTGTCGGCGCTCTTCCATCAGGAGAGCGAGTTCTCGTTCGTGTCGAACTTCGTCGATCGCTACGAAGATACTTTCGACGAAGCCGCCGATGTCTTCGCTGCCCACGGTTACGACGCGGCGCGCCTGGTGATGGCGCAACTGGTCGCCGGTGCGGAAACGCGCGAGGGCGTGCGCAACGGCATCCTGCGCACCCAGGCCTTCCCCGGCGCCTCCGGGGTGATCAACATCTCGCCGGATGGCAACGCGCGAAAGCGCCCCTTCCTGTTGAAGGTGCGCGGCGGCCGCTTGATCTCACTCGATGAGTAGGCCCGCGGCGAGATAGGCATCGCGTTCTCGCAATGGGAACCGGTTCGTTTCGCCTATCCGTGTATGAGATCCACTGAGGGCTTCACCTTATGAAGCGTTGTCTCATGGAGCCTTTTCGATACATCTCGAAGGCCTGTGTTGGGGGCGTGAAGGCCTTTCGCCTATAAGTTGCCAATCGCCCGCGCGCGCGAGTGTTTTCGACGTTCGAGCGTGGTGCACATCGGGTCGAGAGTCGATCTACTGCCCTCTCAAGTCGTTTTGGCGCACGGTCGAAAGGCGCCTTGATGACTGAGACTCCCCCCGAGAACCTCTCCCAGGAAGAGCTTCCGATCCTCCCGCTGCGGGAATTCGTTCTCTTCCCCTACATGGTGCTGCCGCTCTTCGTCGCGCGCGAATCGTCGATTGCCGCGGTGCAGGACGCGTTGGCGGGCGATCGCCTGATCCTGCTCGTCGCTCAACGCGACCCCGAGACCGAAGAGCCCTGCAGCGAAGACCTCTACAGCGTGGGAACCGTCGCGATGGTGATGCGCAGCATGCGCATGCCCGACGGGCGCTTGAAGGTGATGCTCCAGGGGCTCAGCAAGGCCCGTATCGACGCCTTCGTGGACAAGGAGTCGAGCCACTGGGCGCGCGTGACCACGCTGCCCAGCGAAGATGGCGACGACTGGTGCGTCGAGAGCGAAGCACTGGTGCGCGCGGTGCGAACGCGCGTCGAAGAACTCCTGCCTCTCAAGAATCTTCCGCCAGAGGTGTTGTCGATCACGACGAACATCGACAAGCCCGGGCGCCTGGCCGACATCGTGGCTTCGAACCTGCGGTTGCGCCTGCCCGAGGCCCAGGAAGTGCTCGAGGTGAACGATCCCCTCGCTCGCTTGCGCAAGGTCGATGCGCTGGTGCGCCGCGAGCTCGAAGTCACCACGATGCAGGCGGAGATCCAGTATCAAGCGAAAGAGGAGATGTCTCGCGGCCAGCGCGAGGCCTTCCTACGCGAGCAGCTGCGCGCGATCCAGAACGAGCTCGGTGAAGTCGACCCGCGCGGTGAGGAGAGCGACGAGTACCGCTTCAAGGTCGAGGAGGCGGGGCTTCCGCCCGAGGCCCTCGAAGAGTCGCTTCGCCAGCTGCGGCGCCTCGAGCGCATGCACCCCGACGGCCCCGAGGCCCAGGTGGTGCGCAACTACCTCGACTGGATCGTGGACTTGCCCTGGTCGACGACCAGCCCGGATCGCCTCGATCTCGAAAACGCGCGCACGATCCTCGACGCCGATCACGCCCATCTCGACGGCGTGAAGGAGCGCATCCTCGAATTCCTCGGCGTGCGCAAGCTGCGCCAGGATTCGCGCGGCCCGATCCTCTGCTTCGTGGGCCCGCCGGGCGTCGGCAAGACGTCGCTCGGGCGCTCGATTGCGCGCTCGATGGGACGTGAGTTCGTGCGCATCAGCCTCGGCGGCGTGCGCGACGAAGCCGAGGTGCGCGGGCACCGCCGCACCTACGTCGGCGCATTGCCGGGTCGCATCATCCAGGGCCTCAAGACCGCGGGCACCAACAATCCGGTCTTCATGCTCGACGAACTCGACAAGCTCGGCGCGGACTACCGCGGCGACCCGTCTTCCGCCCTGCTCGAAGTGCTCGATCCCGAGCAGAATTCGAAGTTCAGCGATCACTTCCTGAGCGTGCCCTTCGATCTCTCGAAGGTGCTCTTCATCGCGACCGCGAACGCCCTCGATCCGATCCCCGGGCCCCTGCGTGATCGCATGGAGATCATTCGCCTCTCTGGCTACACGCCGGAGGAGAAGCGCGCGATCGCGAGCCGCTTCCTGATCCCGCGGCAGATCGCCGAGCACGGTTTGCTGCCGAGCCAGGTCGATTGGTCGAACGGCGCCGTCGAGAAGATGTGCAACGGCTACACCCAGGAAGCCGGCGTGCGCAACCTCGAGCGCAAGGTGGCCCAGGTGTGCCGCAAGATCGCCCGCAAGGCCGCGGAGGGGGATTCGGACATCGTCAAGGTGACGACCCGCAACCTCAAGAACTACCTCGGCGCCGAGCGCTTCACGGGCGATGACCGCTCGAAGCAGAGCGAGGTGGGTGTCGTGAACGGGCTTGCGTGGACCGAGGCCGGCGGCGAGATGCTCACCATCGAAGCGACCCTCACGAGAGGCGAGGGCCTCACCCTCACGGGTCAGCTCGGCGACGTGATGAAGGAGTCGGTGCAGACGGCGCTCTCGTTCGCACGCTCGATCCTGTGCGACATCGGTCTCGACGAGAGCAGCCTCACGGGCAACCAGGTACACGTCCACGTGCCCGCCGGTGCGACGCCCAAGGACGGCCCCTCGGCGGGTGTCACGATGGCGACGGCGTTGATTTCGCTGGCCACCAAGAACCCGATTCGCGCCGACGTCGCGATGACGGGCGAGGTCACCCTGCGAGGACACGTCCTGCCGGTGGGTGGCATTCGCGAGAAGGCGCTGGCCGCACTTCGCAGTGGGATCACCAAGGTGATCGTGCCTGCCTCGTGCATGCACGACGTCGAGGAGATCCCGAAGGAACTCAAGCGCAAGATGACCTTCATCCCGGTGAAGACGATGCGCGAGGTTCTCGACGCGAGCTTCGAACACCCGCTCAGCTGGAAGAGCACCGAAGCGGGCCCGCCGATCGTGGCCCACACCTCGGGGCCGGTGGCTTCCGTCAAGGAAAGCTGATCCGCCACGCGCGGCCGCGCGGGCTACGCTGCTCGCGATGAAGACCCTCGGTGACCTCGGCGAGTTCGATCTGATCGCGCGCATTCGCACACGTGCCGGGCGTTCACGCGATGCCCACGTGGTGGTCGGAATCGGGGACGACGCCGCAGTGCTGCGCCCGCGACGCGGCGAAGACCTCGTCGTCACGACCGACACATTGGTGGAAGGCGTGCACTTCCGCTTTGGCAACCAGGCGGCGGCGACGATCGGGCGCCGTGCGCTGCGCGTGAACCTCTCGGATCTCGCCGCCATGGGGGCGCGGCCGCTCGGGTTCACCCTGGCGCTCTCGGCACCGGCCTCCCTCGAACTGGCCGTCATCGACGGCGTGATGCAGGGCATGCTCGAAGATGCGAAGCGCTACGGCTGCCCCCTCGTCGGCGGCAACATCGCGCGCGCCGGCGAAGTGCAGCTCGCGGTCACGGCGTTCGGCGCGGTCGAGAAGGGGTGTGCCCTGCTTCGGGATGCGGCGAAGCCGGGGGATCGTGTCTGCGTGACGGGTACGCTCGGCGGTGCGGGGTTGGCGCTCGCACGCAGCGAACGAAAGGGCGGCCGCATGCGGAGGCTGCCCGAACCGCGGCTCGCTGCCGGGCGCGCGCTCGCCGCTCGCCCCGACGTGGGTGCGTGCATCGATCTCTCGGACGGCTTCGCGTCGGACCTCCGCCACGTGCTTGCAGCCTCGGGGGTGGGCGCCGAGATCGATGCCGGTGCGCTCCCGCTACCGCGTGGCTTCGCCGCGGCGTGTAGAACAGAGCGTCTCGATCCACTCGCCCTCGCCACGCGCGCGGGGGAAGACTACGAGTTGCTCTTTACTCTGCGCGGAGCCGCGCGTGGAAGCCCGACCACGAAGCAGCTCGAACGCGCGCTTGGGATTCCCGTAAGCCAGGTCGGTCGAATCACGCGGCGGCGTGGCGTTCGCGGCCTGCCCGAAGGCCCGGGCTTTCGTCACTTCTGAATCGAACGCGTTCGCTATGCGACACGCATGCGCAACTGATGTGCAGCCGCGATGACCGCGCGGATCATGTCGAGCGCGAAGTTGCGCGTCGCTGAACATGCGCTTCGCGTGCGCGCACTTGCATCTCATAGTCCATCAAGGTGCGCTTTCGAAGGGCCGATAGGGCGTGGGTGCGAATTGCCCTGACCCACAAATTCGTCCTCGGATCGCTTCTGGTTGCGGCGTCGGCTGCCGTGCTGCCGTGGGGTATCCGTGCTCTCGGCTTCGACTTTCCGGAGTGGGGAGCGGTGTTCGTGGCGCTCGGTGTCGGGGGTTGTCTCGGCTTCGCGATCTCGCGAAGCCTGGGTGAGAAGTTCGAAGACCTTCGCAAGGCCACCGAACGCATTCGCAACGGCGACCTCAGCGTCGAACTCCGACACGCCACGCCCGGCCTCGTGGCCGACGAAACCGACGACCTCGCAGCCAGCGTCAAGGGCATGCTCGAACGCTTGAACGCGTTCGTGGGTGGCGTGCAGGAAAGCGCCGAGGTGGTGAAGGGTGCGGCCCAGGAACTCGCCCGCGAGATCGAGCACGTGCGCGAGGGCAACGAGGGCATTTCCTCGACCGTTTCGCGCGCCGCCGAGGGCAACTCGCGACAACGACATCTCTTCCAGCGCACGAACGCGATCATCGGGGAGATCTCTTCCGAGGTCGAACTGAACGCGGGGCGCGCGCGTGAGGCCTTCGGGTTCGCAGCCGAAGCGAATCAGAAGGCGAACAACGGCGTCGAAGTCTCACAGCTCGCGATCGAAAAGATGCGCACCGTGTTCGAACGCGTCGAGCAGACGGGCGCCATGGTCTTCGATCTCGAGGCGAAGACGAGCCATGTGCACCAGATCACCGAGATCATCACCAGCGTCGCCCATCGCACGAACCTGCTCTCGCTGAATGCGTCGATCGAAGCGGCGCGCGCCGGTGAGGCGGGGCGCGGCTTTTCGGTCGTGGCGGACGAGATCCGCAAGCTCTCCGAGAGCGCGGGCAAGAGCGCCGACGAGATCTCCAAGCTCGTTCACGAGATCCAGTCCGACACGCGCGAAGTCGCCGACGAGATGCGCATGAGCAGCGAGGTGATCAGCGAAGGGCGCGAAGACGTCAACACCATCGCGGATTCGCTCAGCCAGATCAGCACCTCGGTCGGCGAAGCGGCCGCGCGTAGCGAAGAGATCTTCCACGGCGCCGACAACCACGCGATCAGCGCCGAGCGCATGGTCACCTCGATGAGCGAACTCAAGTCGAGCGCCGAAGACAACGACGCCGCCCAGGAAGAGATCTCGCGCATGGCCTCGGGGCAGCTCGACGCGGTCTCCAAGATCGTCGACGGCTCGCAGGAACTGCTGACCGTGGCCGAAGCATTGCGCGAGCACCTGCGCCTCTACCGCACCGCGGGCTCGGGCGATTCGGAAAGCGCGCCGAGTGCGGAGGAAACGCCGTGAGTGCGCCGGTGTCGATGCCGCGGCTGAGCCAACGCCTGATGATCTTCGAGGTGTCGGGCAACCCCTTTGCCCTGCCGATCTCCGAGGTCCTCGAAGTGGTGGAACAAAGCGGCGTGCGCTGCGTACCCACTCTACCGCGAGAGACCGGTGGCGTGATGAACTGGCACGGAGAAGCCCTGCCGGTGATCGCGTCGCATCTACTGCTCGGCGGAGAACCGATGGCGCAGCGCGCAGACGACGAGGTGCAGCCCTTTCTCGTCGTTACCGATCGACCCGATGGCGGTCGTCAACTGGGCCTTCCGATCGACAGTGTCTGTGGCCTCGTCGATGGCGAAGCCGGTCGACCCCACGGCGATGACATCGTGGTCGAGCGACGCCCCCTCGACGGGCGGGTCGTCAGCATCGTGAACCCCGTGCGCCTCGTCGCCACGGCAGAAGAAGTGATCGAAAGCCGGACATCGGGGCAGATGTCCGGAGCAGCACCGTACCCCTCCTAGGAGACCCCATGAAAGCTCGAGTATTGATTGCAGATGACGCTTCCTTCATGCGCCAGATGATCCGCGAGATCATCGAGCCCGAGGGATATGAAGTCGTGGGTGAAGCGACCAACGGCATCGAGGCCGTCGACCAGTTCCTGGAACTGCGCCCCGACCTCGTGACGATGGACATCGTGATGCCCAAGCGCTCCGGCATCGACGCCGTGAAGGGCATCCTCGCGGAAGACGCCCAGGCGCGCGTCGTGATGTGCAGCGCCCTCGGTCAGGAGACCCTCGTCACCGAGGCGATCCAGGCCGGTGCCAAGGACTTCATCGTGAAGCCCTTCAAGCCCGACGCGGTGATCGCGACGCTGGGCAAGATCCTCGACAAGCAGGGCGACGAGGCGTAGGTCGTGGCGCTCGACATGGGCAAATTCCGGGCGCTCTTCCTCGAAGAGGCCGCCGAGCAGCTCGCGGAGATCAGCCGCGCCCTGCTCGAGCTCGAGAAGGACACGGCTTCGGTCGAGTCCATCGACGTCATCTTCCGCATGGCGCATTCCATCAAGTCGATGGCAGCGTCGGTGGGTTATGACGCGGTCGAGCAGGTCGCCCATGCCCTCGAAGACCGCATGGAGGGAATCCGGTCGAGCGGACGGGTGCCGCCGGGCGACTCCCTCTCGGTGCTGTTCAGCGGGCTCGATGGTCTCGAGCAGATGGTCGAGGTGGTGCGCGAGACCGGTGAGCCGCCGCCACTGCGCCCCGAGCTGGTCGAGTTGCTCTCTGCACCGGCGGTGGAGTCTCCTGCGCCGACCGGTGAGCCCGAGCCTCCCGATGCCGCGGAGCTGGACGTCGAACTCGTCGCCGTGATGAACGCCCTCGAGGCCGAGTCCGGAGCAAAAAAAAAACTCTTGAACTGACCCCCGTCGTTCCGCGCGACGAGGCGGAGGCGAGCGGCGCCGAAAGCGAGGCGCCCGCCCGCGCGGAAAGCGCACTTCCCAAGCTCCCGGCACCGGCCTCGACGGTGCGCGTGCGCACCCAATCCCTCGATCGCTTCCTCGGTGCCGTAGGCGAAGTGATCCTCACCTCGCGCCAGCTGCGCCGCGTGACCCTCAAGGGCGATCACGGCGCCGAGCAGGCCGAACAATTCGATCGCGTCGAGCGGCGCGTCAACGAATTGCAGCGGCGGGTGCTCGATCTGCGCACGGCCCCGCTCTCGCGCGTGCTCGAAAACCTCCCCCGCGTTGCGCGCCAGGTCGCCGAGTCCCTCGGCAAGCGCGTGGACGTGCAGTTGCTCGGTACCGAACTCGAGCTCGATCGCTCGATCCTCGATCGCCTGAACGAGCCCCTGCTCCACATGATTCGCAACGCCGTCGACCACGGCCTCGAAACCGTCGAAGACCGCATTCGCGCGGGCAAGACCGAGGTCGGGCAGGTGGTCATCGAGGCGCGCCGCGAGAAGAACTCCATCGTGATCGAGCTGAACGACGACGGCCAGGGCATCGATCTCGATGCGGTTCGACGTCGCGCCGTCGACGCCGGCTTGATCCACGAAGGCCTCGCCGAAGATCTGCCCGCCGAAGAGATCGCGAGCCTGATCTTCCGCCCCGGGCTCTCGACCGCGGCGCAGGTTTCGGAAGTCTCCGGCCGCGGTGTCGGGATGGACGCGGTGAAGGCCACGATCGAAGCCCTCGGCGGCTCGATCGAACTTTCCACCACGGCGGGACAGGGCACGACGACGCGCTTCCAGGTGCCGATCACGGCGGCGGTGCAGCGCGTCGTCTTGGTCGAAGTGGCCGGCGAGTGTGTGGCTCTCCCCATTACCAAGGTTGAGCGCATTCTCGAAATCGAATCGCATTGCCTCGAAGAAAGCGGTGGCGAAGCGTTCGCGATGATCGGCGACGATCCGATTCTTGTGCTGGATCTCGCACGTTGTCTCGCCCTCCAACCGATAAGAAGTCCAGACGCGGCGGGTAGAGAGCAGCCGATCTCGCTTGCGCTGACTCAAGTGCGCGGTGAGATCGTCGCCTTGCGCGTCGATCGTTTCGCGAGCCAGCAGGAGGTCTACGTCAAATCCGTTCCGAAACTGCTCTCGAGCATCAAGACGCTTGCGGGCATGACCAACCTCGACGACGGAAGTCCCGTTTTCCTGCTCGACCTGAATCAGCTCGTCTAGCCACGGCGAACCCAGAGCCATTCTCGAATCCATGTTGACCGCACAGGAAGCCAAGATCGATCGGCTGAGCGAACTCGCGAACATCGGCGCGGGTCACGCTGCGGGTGCGTTCTCGCAGATGACGGGGCATACGATTCGCATGGACGTGCCGCGCGTGCGGCTCACCGGTGTGCAGATGGCGGGCGAGGGCGCCCCCGTCCTCGACGAGTCCGACGATGTCGAGTTCGCGCAGTTCGAGTGGTCGTCGGGTGTGATCTTCGAATTCGACGGTTGTCTCAACGCCGTGATGGCGGTGCTCTTCCGCCGCGAGATGTGCGATGCGGTGGTGCGACAACTGGTGGGCCAGGAGAAGGGCTTCCTGCCGCCCGAGATCGTCGAGTCGGCGCTGATGGAGGTGGGCAACGTGCTGGCCTCCCACGTGGCCACCGCGATCGCCGACACCCTCGGCGCGCGCCTGCTGCCTTCGATCCCGATGCTCTCCCTCGACTCGGCGTTCGAACAGCTCGAAGGCCTGGCGGCTTCGCGCCCCGCGACCGGCGAGCTGTGGATCGAGTGCGAGCTGGTCGACCAGGACGGGCAGCTCGGGGGATTGGTGGTGTTGATCCCCGATCGTGAGGAAGACGGGAACGCTTCCGCGGCCCCCCAGGTTTGATACCGTGCTTTTCCCTTGCCGGAGGGCTTTCGTCCTCCGCGCGCCCGAAGGGTGTGAAAGGAAAGTGTGGATCGCGACGAGCTCCGACAACTTCTCGAGGGTGTGCAGCGCGGTGACGTCGAGCTCGACGCCGCGGTAAAGCGCCTCGCGCACTTCCCCTTCGTCGACACCGAGCACGCCCGCGTCGACACCCAGCGCTCGCTGCGCATCGGCATCCCCGAAGTGGTCTACGGGCCCGGGAAGACGGCGGCGCAGATCGTCGATGTGGCGACTGCGTTGCGCGAGGCCGGGCAGAACGTTCTGGTGACGCGGATCGAAGCCGAGACGGCAGCGCAGGTGCAGGCCGAACTCGGTAGCGGCGAGTACGACGAGGTGGGGCGCCTGCTCTGGTATGGCCCGGTCGAGGTGCCCATCGTGGGCAAGGGCACCGTCGCCGTCGTGACCGCCGGGACGAGCGATCTGCCGGTGGCCGCCGAGGCCGCGGCGGTGGCGCGCTGCTTCGGCAACAAGGTGGACACGCTTTCGGATGTGGGCGTGGCGGGCATTCACCGCCTGCTTGCTTCGACGGAGGTTCTCGCGAACGCACGCGTGGTGATCTGTGTAGCGGGAATGGAAGGGGCGCTGCCGTCGGTGGTCGGCGGACTGGTCGACAAGCCGGTGATCGCCGTTCCGACGAGCGTCGGCTATGGCGCGGCGCTCGGCGGCATCGCGGCGCTGCTTGGCATGCTCACCAGTTGTTCGTCGAACGTCACCGTGGTGAACATCGACAATGGGTTCGGGGCCGCGTATGTCGCGACGCTCATCAACCGGCTCTAGCTCCGCCTCCCGGAAGATGCGGAGCGAGAGCGGGCGCGTGCTCCACCTCGATTGCTTCTCGGGCATCGCGGGCAACATGATGCTGGCGGCCCTGCTCGACCTGGGGCTCTCGCGCAAGGAACTCGAAGCGGGGCTCGCAGGTCTCGGGCTCGAGTTCAAGCTTCGCGTGAAGAAGGTGTCGCGGGGTGCGCTTGCAGCGAAGCATCTCGAGGTGGTGGTTCCGGGTGCGAAGAAGAAGAGGGCGGCGAAGGCGAAAAAGAAGCCCGGCCACACGCATTCGCATTCCCACGAGATCGCCGAACCCCACATCCATGTTCACGGGCATCATCACGGCCACGGTCGCGCGTATCCGAAGATCCGACGTCAACTCGAGCGCGCAGATCTCGCAGAAAGAGTGAAGGCGCGTACGCTCGCCTGCTTCGAGGCCCTCGCGATCGCCGAGGGTCGGGTGCACGGGGTCTCGCCCGAAGAAGTCCACTTCCACGAGGTCGGTGCTGTCGACGCGATCGTCGACATCACGGGGATGGCGATCGGGCTCGAAGCCCTCGGGATCGAGCGGGTGACATCGTCGCCAGTCGCCCTCGGTCACGGCACCGTGTATACGGATCACGGGCTGCTGCCCCTGCCGGCTCCGGCCACGATCGAACTCCTGCGCGGCGTACCGACGGTTCCCGCGAACGTCGAGTGGGAAACCGTGACGCCGACCGGCGCAGCGATCCTGCGCAGCCAGGTCGATGACTTCGGCGTGATGCCCGCGATGACGATCGATCGCATCGGCCTCGGTGCGGGCAACGATCGCCCGGGCCCGATGCCCAACGTGCTGCGTGCGGTGCTCGGCGAGGTCTCGCCCCTCTCGTCGGATCGCATCGTCTGCCTCGAGTGCAATCTCGACGACTTCAATCCCGAGCACTTCGACTACCTGATGGAGCGTCTGTTCGAAGCGGGCGCCCTCGACGTCTCGCTCCAGAACGTGCAGATGAAGAAGAATCGCCCGGGCTTCCTGGTGCGCGTGCTCGCCCGGCCCGATCGACGACTCACGCTGACGCAGCTTCTCCTCACCGAATCGACCACCCTCGGAGTTCGCGCGACGGATTGGGATCGCGTGATCGTCCCGCGCGAGACGCGAAAGATCTCGACTCCCTTCGGCCGCATCGGAGTCAAGTTCGTGACGGCTCCCGACGGGCGCATCGAGGTGTCGGCCGAGTACGACGACTGCAAGCACGCGGCGCGCAAACACGAAGCCCCGCTGCGCGACGTCGTGCGTGCCGCCGAAGACGCAGCGCGCGAAGAACTCGCCTAGGCACAATGGTCGACACGAGCCCCTTCGATCTCGCCCCGGATGGCTTCGACGGCCGTCGCGGAGCCCTGCTCATGCACGGTTTCACCGGCACGCCCTACGAAATGCGTCCGATCGCGCAGGAACTCGTGGCGCGCGGATACCGCTGTGTAGGTCCCGTCATGGCAGGGCACGAGGAGAGTCACGTCGAACTCGGGCGCGTTCACTGGCGCGAACGGATCGGTCTCGCGGCGGGGAACCTCGAGCGACTTCGCGGCGATTGCGAGCAGGTGGTGGTCGCAGGCATGTCGATGGGCGGGCTCGTGACCCTGGCCCTCGCTGCCAGCCACGCTCCCGACGCGGTCGCGAGCATGGGGGCCCCGCTCTGGCTACCCCGTTCGATGCGCTGGCGCATTCCCTGGGCGAAGTACGTGAGGCCCTACGCGCCGAAGAGCGATGGCCCCGACATTCGCGAGCCCGAGGCGCGAGAGCGTCATCCGGGCTTCGACGCGATCCCCCTCGCCGCCACGCATCAGGTGTTGAAGCTCCAGGCCCACGTGCGAAGAGTGGTTTCGAAGATCGTGGCACCGAGTTTCATCGCCCACGGCCAGCACGACCAGACCGCCAATCCCCGCGACGCCTATCGCATCTTCGGCGAGATCAACGCCGGCCCGCGCGAACTCTTCTTCGGTCGCCGTTCGGGGCACGTGATCTCGGTCGATCACGACAGCGAAGAGTGCGCGAAGCGCATGGGCGACTTCTTCGACGCGACGCTCCGCAGCTGAGGTCGGAGCTTTGGCTCAGCGCAAGTGGTGCAGGTACTCGATGAGCCCGGCTTCGTCGCCCGAGTGCATCGACTGGAACTGCAGGCCGAAGCCGCGGTGACCCGATTCCTGCACCTGGTAGAGCACCTCGGCGTCGAAGTGCAGATGCCTTCCCATCGCCGGAATGGTGAGATCGCAGCGCTTGACCATGCCCTCGGCGAAGTACTCGTCGCTTCGCACCATCACACCGCCGCGGCCGAGCAGCGTTGCCGTCGAGGGCATCGTGGCGCCGTCGATCTGGATCGATAGCTGTTGCGGATAGCGGGTGAAGCGCCGGCGCTTCGGCTGTTTGATCGTGCGTTCGAGGTGGGCGGCGATCTTCGAGACGTCGATCGGGTAGCCGAGATAGCCGATCGCCCCGGCCTGCTGGGCGGCCTTGCGACGTGAAGCACGGCGGTGGGTGTCGACGAGGATGACGGGGATCTCTTCGACGCCCACGACGGCGCGCAGCGCCGGGATCAGTTCGATGCCCTCGGAGCGCCCGAGGTTCACGTCCGCCATCACGAGTTCGGGGGAGATCCGGTCATAGCAGTCGATCGCTTCGTTGAGACTCTGGGCGATCACGACCTCGTAGTTGCGCAAGCGCAGGGAGTCGATCGCGCTGCGTTCACGCGCGAGTTGTTCCCCCACGAGGAGGATGCGCAGCGATCGTTCCTTCGGCGCGTCCGAGAGGTCGACGATGGTCGCCGACATCGACATGGCGCGTCGTCGTTCTTCTTCCTGGAGGCGGCGATCGATGTTCGCGAGTTCCTGCAACCGGTTGGTGATCATGATCTCGAGGTCGACGGCCGATTCGATTTCCCTCGAGACCTCGACGACACGATCTTCGGGACGTTGCAGGGCGACACTCGATAGCGGACCGCGACTCGGCAGGATGACCTTGCGGGGCTCGCGCACCTGCACCTTCACGGCGCGATCTTCGCCGGCGAGGGAAACGCTCAGCATGGCTCCGTTGGCCGCGGCGTTGACGTCGGCGCCGAGGTCTCGCAACCAGGTCTCGGCGTCGCGCAGTTGTTTGAGATGTCCGTTCCACGCGCTGCGGATGCGCGCTTCGAGGGAAGCGGCGTTCTTGCAGTCGGCGGTCGGAATCAGCGGCAGCATGAAGAGCGCCGCGGGTCGCAGACACTTGATCTGTTCGCGGCCGGCCGTTGCGAAGACGATCTCGGAGATCGCGAGCGATCCGTTCAGCGTCTCGATGGGGCGGCCGGTGCTGTGCATCGACGCCAACACACTGCGCCCGCCGGGCAGCAGCCGGGCGCGGATGCCCATCGACTGCAGTCGCTGCAGCATGCGCCCCGCATCGGACTCTGAACTGGCTTCTCGCACGCGTTTTCCGCTCGCTCACGGTTCTCGACACTTTTCTGATCGGTCATCAGCGTCGCGAGCTTGAAATTGCGCACGCCTGAGGGGGAGTCGGCGGGTCGGGCCGCGGCCCCCCGGCCCAGCGCGAAACCCCTCCTGGAGCCGGCTCAGGGTGCGCATCCGGGCGTCGAATGCGGCGATGTCGAGCCCAATTTTCTCTTTGAAATCAAATGGATGCAGAAAGTTCCGCCCAGCGGCGAAAGGCGTGACACGCAAGCCCCCGAGGCAGCCACTCACCCTTACGGATCGCCTCCTGCGCAGCCGATCGGTGTTTTCCCGGGTAGAGGATTCATGGTGCGGATCTCCCAGAAACGGGCTCTATTGCTCGCGACACTCTTGTGCGTGTCGCTCGCCGTCGCGTGCCAGGTCGGCCCGGAGCCGGGAGAGCCGATTCCCAGTGGGCCCGAGTGGGGCTGCGACGTCGACGGCGATGGGATGCTGACCGCGAACGATTCCGAGATGGCGTTCGCGTTCGTGGCGGGTATCCAGACGCCCACGGCCTTCGAGTTCAATCAGGCCGACGTGTCTCCCATCGGGCATCCCGACGATGTGCTCGACATGAGCGACGTCGAGGTCATCGCTCGTGCATCGACCGGCGAACAGGATCTCTGTCGCATCGCCAATGCGCCCCCGCTCGAGTTGAACAACACCCCCTACGAATGGCAGGAACCCGCGGACCTCGGTGTCGGTGACCCCGTCTTTCCGCCGGGGCCGTACATCGACGTCACGAATCTACCTGTCGATTGCAGCGGGTGTCCGGATGCGGTGGCCGACGGCGTGACCAATGATGCGGTGGCCATCAGCCTCGCGATCCAATACGCGTGCCAGAACGGGATTTCCAACATCTACATCCCGCCCGGCACCTATGCCATCGGGCATCCCCAGCTCACCTGGGGTTATAGCGGGATCGGATACGAGACCTACCTGTGTCCGGGGACCGTCGAGATCTTCGGTGCCGGTCCCGAAACCGTGTTGATGCCGAATTCCCCCGTCGGCAACTTCCTCTTCCAGGTCTGCTACGACTGGGGCGGTGACATCCCGGAGGGCAACGCGAATCACACTGGCGTCAACTGTTTCCAGGAAGACAACGTCTACGTTCCGACCAGCCGGTTGGTGCTGCACGACATGACCTGGCGAGATCCCGATCCCTACTACAACAGCTCGCTCTACGTCGAAGAGTCCCATGGGCTCAAGGTGTTTCCGACCCTGGGATCCCTCGAGGTCTACAACATCGAGGTGGTGGATATCGGCGACGAGGCCTTCGACCTCAACATGCACGAAGACTCGAGTACGCACCTGCACCACAACGAGATCTACGGCGTGCCCTCGATCGGTGGGGGTTCGGCGTATGCGATCTATTCGGGCGGGGACATCTTCCTCGAGAACAGCATCATCGACGCTCAGGGGGGCGATTGGACATCCTCGCGATTCGGGTCGTGTTTCGACCTGAATCCCAACAGCGTCGCGGGTCGAAGGCTCCGAAACATCCAGATTCGCGACAACTGGTGTCGCGGCCGGAAGTTCGGCGCAAAGGTCGCTCTGACGGGGGCCGACGACGAGCCGATCGAATGGTTGGAGCTGGAGAACAACTACATCGAGATCGTTCCCGATCGGCGCGACATGAATACCCAGGTCGCGGCGATTCGCCTGCGACCGAACAAAGTCGGTGAGAACGATGCGTACATTCTCGGAGGCTTGATCCAGAACAACGAACTCCGCGGCCCGATGCGATTCGACACCGACGGCATCTTCGACGTCGAGGTCCGGGGCAACAGCGTGAAGCCGATCCGAGCGACCACCAAGCAGCACGGGGTGATCTCGGCCACGGCGACCAACCCCGTGCGGGTCACTGCGATTCATTCGCTGGCGGATGGGCAGCAGGTCACCTTCATCAACGTGTCGGGAATGACGGAGCTCAATGGCAGGACGTTCACCGTGACCAACTCCCAGCCGGGGGGCTACGGGGGGACGTTCGAGCTGCTGGGCGAAAACGGCGAGGGGCGAACCCCGGGCCTCTATGGCGCGATTCAATATGAAGTGGGCGCGTTTCCCGTGACCCTGGCTGCGCGCATCATCTCAGATCCACCGACGATGAGGATGTTGGTCAAGCAGGATCTCGAGGTCGACGATGTGATCGAGACCTCGGGCTTCGAGCAGATGCCTCGATACAACAATCGACGGTTCAAGCTGACGAACGCGACGCCCAACTACATCGAGTTCGAAATCGACGACGCGTCCGATTTCCCGAGCGATGCGAGCCCCAACATGGAGATCCGGCTCGTGCAGGATGGGCACGGCGTACATCTTCGTGGACGGCGGATCGAATTCCTGAACAACACCGTGTCTGGCTTCGCGGACAGCTGCGTGGTCGTTCACCCGATGGCGACAAACACGGCGTCGAGCTGCGCAGAAGGGCTGTACCACAGCGTTGATTTCTCGATCAGCGCCAACGACTTCGACTGCGATGGTGGGCAACGGGATGAATCGCATTTCATCGTTGCGAAACCACAATTCGGCGAGATCTGCGGTCCCGATCCGGCCGTTGGCAGCCGGTTCGTCGTGACCGGCAACACCGTGCTGGTAGACGAACAGCCGAGTTGGGCCCGTGGGGCGCTAGAAATCGGCAATGCGTGGCCGGGTGTCACCGTCAGGCACAACCGCATCTACCGGCATTCGACCGAAACCGATGGCGTCGGAATCAGCATCGCGCACGCGCCCGACCCCGATGTGAGAGACAACGAAGTTCGATGGGCGGGCGAGGGAATTCTCGTGCAGGCGCTCGATGGCGGTCTCGTCGAAGACAACAAGGTCGAGCTGTTCGGGACGGCTCCGTACTTCGATTCAGGCATCACCTTGAATTCTGTAAACGGCGCCACGGTGAGCCAGAACACGGTCTGCGGCAACCCGAACGCAGAACCGGATGGCATCGAGATCAATTCTGGCTCGAACAACGCACTCACGGGAAACTCGGCCATCGACGCGGGGTGCTTCGCCATTCCCTGAGAACGAAGCCGTGTCAGTCGAGATCATCATGGCAAGCCCCGGCGGAAGGGTTTGCCCCTGAGCTGTGGCGCTCAGTCGACGACCGACGACACCACCAGGTCCGACAGCTGTTGCATGCGATCGAGGTTGCGCGACTCCTCGAGCAGGCCTGCCGTCAAACATACGAAAACGAGGTCTCGATCGGGGTCGATCCAGAACATCGTCGAGCCGGCACCGAGGCCGCCGAAGGTACGCGGCGACGTGGTCTGTCCGAAGTAGGTCGGGAACAACCCCTCTCCGCGCAGGAAGAAGCCGAGGCCGATGTAGCCCGGGAAGGGTTCCCAGCCGCGCGCTTCGCGCATGCCGTCGAAGATGTCGTTGGAAAGGTCGCCCGTGTGGTTCTGCGCGGCGTAGTCGAGCAACCCGGGCGACAGGATGCGGGCCCCGTCGAGTTCGCCGCCCCGGCGGAGTGCCTCGGCCCAGCGATAGAGGTCGTGCGCGGTCGAGAAGGCGCCGCCCGCCGGGATTTCCGAGTCTTCACCGATCAACAAGCTCATGCCCTCGAGGACCTGGGCGGGGAAGAGGCCCGGGTTGCGATCGCGAACCACAATGGGAACGCGGCGCGCGGCGAGGTCGGCACGCAGGCCGAGTGACGTTTCCTTCATGCCGAGGGGGCCGAAGACATCCTGGGCCAGGACATCGCGAAACGGTCGCGCTCCACCGTCGAGGCGGCGTACGACCTCGGCGAGTACCGCGTGCGCACCGATCGGGCTGTAGCTCACGACACTGCCCGGCCGCGCGCTGAGCGATTGGTCGCTCACGGCGCGGGCCACCGCTTCGAGGTTCGTGAGTTGGTCGGGGGCGATGGGAGGCAGGTCGGCCGGTAGGCCGCCCATGTGGCAGAGCAGTTGTGCGACCGTCACTCGCTGCTTGCCGCGCACGCCGAACTCGGGAAGGACCTCGGCCACCGGTGTGGTCAGCGAGAGCTCGCCGCGATCCACCTTCTGTAGGACGGCGACCGACGTGAGGGTCTTCGTGACCGAGTAGAGCAGGAAGACATCGTCGGTACGAGCGGCGCGTCCTTGCGCACGGTCGGCGAAGCCGATCGCTTCGTGTAGGGCGATCCGTCCGCCTCGAGCCACAACGACGACAGCGCCGTCGTAGCGCTCGCGTTCGACGTCGGCCTGGATCGTGTCGACGAGTCGCTGCAATCGCTCGGCGTCGAGTCCGTTTTCGTGAGTCGTCATCGCGACCTCCGCATGGCATTTGGCTTCGCCGGAGAGAATAATCCTCGATCGAGATGGCGAGCACCACGGAAAGCGAAGAGGGCCGCGGGCGTCGATCTGCCGATCAAGACGGTGACGACAATTCGTCACACGTCAGGGACGTCCTCGCTCTCTCGCTCGGTGTGGCCCTCGGCACGGCGTACTACTGGGCGTACTTCTCCGACCTTCTCCCGCTCTGGGAGTTTCGCGAGTGGGTGACGTGGCCCGTGAGCTGGGATTACGCCCAGGAGTTGCTCGTCAATCTCGTCACGCGGGAGAAGCCCGGGTTCGCGCGCAACGTCGCCATGCTCTACGTGCGCACGGTTGGCGACCACTGCGGCCCGGACGTGCGCTGCCTCAACTTCTGGATGTTGCTGCCGGCCAGCGCCGCGGCGGCGCTCCTCTACGTGCTCGCACGGCAACTGCGGTTCGCTCGAAGCTACGCGATCGCCGCCGTCTTGATCTGGTGGTTCTCGGCGCCGGTCGCCGACGCGTTCGCCTGGCAGGCGACGATCAACGATCGCATGGCGCTGCTCTTCGTCCTCGCCTCGTTGTGTCTCTCCTTCAGGATCATCGACTCGCCCGTGTCCCTGCGCGCTTGCGCGATCGGAAACGTCCTCGTGCTGTTGCCGGTGATCCTCGCTTACAACAGCAAGGAGTCGGCCTGGTTCCTCGGGCCGAGCATCGTGCTCGCTGTTCTGATCCTTCGAACGGGCGGATTGCGCCGCCGGCTCGAGGGATTGCTCTTGTTCGCGATGCCGCTCGGGTACGCGGTCTTCAACAACTTCCGCTACTTCCTCGTGGGGCTGCCGAACGAAGCGTATTGGGGATCCCATGTGCTCGGAGAAACAGCCACCGACACACTGCCGTTCTTGATCTCGGGTCTGTTTGGATTGCCCGACCCGTCGTTCCCGTGGATCGCCCTCGTGACGCTGGTGTTCGTCTCGACGCTCGTCCTGCACGGACGAACCCGGTCGAAGCTTCGGGCGGCGGCGTTCGATGCGAGTGCCGGCCTGATCCCGTTGCTCTGGTGTGCAGCGACCCTCGCCGTCTCGCTTGCGATCCCGCTGCGTGTCAAGTTCCATGCGCTCTACTACCTCTACCTGCCAGAGGCCTTCTTCGCCCTTTCGATCGTGGGGCTGGTCCGTTTCCTGTTCGTAGCGTTCGAGGCACCGCGAAGAGCTCCTCTCGCAACCGCTTCGCTCGTTGGAACCCTGGCGCTCGCACTCCTCCTCCGATTCCACCTCGTTCCGTCGGCCGAACCACGCCGGATGGCCGGGGCGTACTCGCAGAACTTCGATCAGGCACTCGAGTTCATTGCGACCCGATTCGAAGCCGAACAGCTCGGTGCCGTGCACTTTGCGGGTCATCCGAGCAACGAGCGCGCCTACTACTTCTTCGAAGGCCACTCTCGTCGCGCGCTGTTTCGCCATCACCTGGCCGAAGACGAGCTCGCCAGGATTCCCGATGGGCCGATCGGGCGGCTCACCTGGCCGCAGTGCAGAGGCGATTCAGCGCGAAGACCGGAAGGTTCGCTTCCGATCTGTGTCAGGTTGAGTGAGGACATGCAGATCGAATCTGCGCGGCAGGGTGACCGCGAGTACTGGTATTCGAACGAGTAGCCGCCCGCTCGGTACAGCTTTCGGTGTATTCGTCACATTTCGCGTTTCTGCTGTGGCGAGGCTTTTTCTTCTACGCGATGCGGTGGGATGGTTGGGGGGGGCAGACCGTGCGGATCGTCACGGAATGGTGTTGCGGTGCAGCCGATCTCGAGCTGCAGATCGAAGCGATCGTGAGAAAACCACGAGCTCATTCGGGGCGTCGAAGGCACTCACTGATTCGCATCCGCGAGCTGTTTCATGCGCCGACACTCCTGCCCCCACCCGTTCTCCACGCTGACGCTCCGCTTCTGGTGCGAGCTTTGCCTGGCGCTGCCCCCACGCAGATTCGCGGCTCTCGTCGCCATCGTCGCGGCTGTGGGAAGCACGGGTTACGCCGGTAGGGCGGGTGCCCAGGCCGATGCACCATGCCCGCCGACGACTCGCCCGATTTTCGCCGGCCACGCGTTCGACCTCGAGGCGACGATCCAGACGACGCCCCTCACGACGGTCGATGCCTACCCGAACTTGTCGCAGTCCTTTCTGCGAACCACCGCGGCGCTGAACGCGGGCGATGGGAGCCAGCGCGTCTTCGTCGTCGGGCAATTGGGTCAGGTCTGGTCGTTCCAGGACGATCCACAGGCGACCCAGGTCGATCTGTTCCTGGACGTGAGCGCCGATATCGAGACCGAGGGCGAGCAGGGTTTGCTCGGGTTGGCTTTCGACCCCGAGTTCGGAGACGTCGCTTCGCCGCGTTTCGGTGAGTTCTATGTGTACGTGAGCGTCGACACCGCCGAGTGCGAGTGCACGAGCAGCGGGACCTGCGAGTACACCGCCAATCCCCAACATCATTGTTCACAGGTTTGGCGCTTTCGGGCGACTCCGGTCGCCAGTACCTATCCGGATTGGGTCGACCCCGCGGTCCCCGGCGAGTTCGTCTTCGAAATCGAGCAGCCCTACTTCAATCACAACGGCGGTACGCTCGCGTTCGGTCCGGACGATCTGCTCTACATCGCGTCGGGCGACGGTGGCTTGAGCGTCGGGCAGAACACGGCGCAGGACGATGACTCACTGCTCGGCAAGATCCTCCGCATCGACCCGCGCGGACAGCCGACCTACCTCATCCCACCCGGCAACCCCTTCGCGGGCGATGGCAGCAAGGCCCAGGAGATCTTTCACAAGGGGTTGCGGAACCCTTTCAAGATTTCGTTCGACCGTGAAACGGGGGATCTCTGGATCGGTGACGTCGGCAACGGCGATTGGGAAGAAATCGACTATCACGCCTACGCTGACGCCGCGCCGAAGAACTACGGGTGGCCCCACTGCGAAGGAACCCACGAGGTTGGAAGCTCGAACCCCTGTGCCTTCGTCCATGATCGTCCGGTGATCGAGATTCCCCGCCCGTCGGGTGGCGGTGCCATCACCGGCGGCTACGTCTACCGCGGCAGCGCGCTACCCGAGTTGTACGGGCGCTACGTGTTCGCGGAGCTCACCAGTCGCGACCTCTACGCCTGGGATCGCACGACGGTCGATCCGGGAACCGGGCTTGGCGAGATCGAGGTGGTGAGTGTCTTCGGCCAGCTCGCGACCCTGGGCGAGACCGAAGCCGGCGAGCTGATCCTTCCGCAGTTCAAGGTCAGTGGCACCTCGGAGATCCGACGCTTCGACAACGCATCCAACCCCGGCACCGGGATCCCGCTGCTGCTCTCGGAGACGGGCCTCTTCGAAGACACGGCAGCGGATCCACTCGTCGGCGAGGTCGGTGTGATCGAGTACTCGATCGAGACGCCCTTGTGGTCGGATGGATCGATCAAGAGAAGGTGGTTCGCGCTGCCGGGGGACGAGACCATCGAGTTTCGCGCACAAGGCGGCTGGGATTTCCCGGTCGGCACCGTCTTGCTGAAGCACTTCGAAGTCGCACACCTGCAGCTCGGGAGCCAGCGCATCGAGACCCGCGTCATGCTTCGCCAGAACTCGGATTGGCTTGGTTTCACCTACCGCTGGAACAGCGCGCAGACCGATGCGAACCTGCTGAAGCTCGAACTCGTCGAGGATGTCTGCCTCGACTTTGGGTGTGACGTGCGCGTCACATGGACATTCCCATCACCATCCGCCTGCCTCACCTGCCACACCGGCGCTGCGGATCGGGTGCTCGGACTTCGCGCCGAACAGTTGAATCGCCTCTCGGCCGGTTCAGAGAATCAACTGCGCGAACTCAACTGCATGGAGGTGTTCGACAGCGACATCGGCACGCCCACGCAGTACAAGTCGTTTGCATCCCTGGAAGACGAGACTGCGAGCGTCCACCATCGAGTTCGCTCCTATCTGGCCTCGAACTGCGCTCACTGTCATCGCCCGGGCAACCCCGTGCAGGCGGCGATCGATCTGAGGTATGGCACGGCGCTTTCGGCGGCCGGCCTCGTGGGCGTCGCGCCGATCCACGCGATTCCAGGACTCGCAGATCCCGACCTGATCGCCCCGGGCGATGCCCAGCAGAGCGTGGTCTGGCACAGGCAATATTCCCTCGACCAGGCGATCCGGATGGCCCCGTTCACGCGGATTCGCGACGTCCCGGCCGTGACGCTGCAAGAAGATTGGATCGAGGACGCGATCGTGAACGTACCCGACGACGATCATGACGGCGTGCTCGATGCCAGCGACAACTGCCTGTCTGCCCACAACCCGAGTCAGGCCGATTACGATTCGGACGGCGTCGGGGATGCCTGCGATTCGGACACACGCCCCGATCTGGTCGCGAACGTTCCGACGCCCGATGTGTTCACGGCCGTCCTTGGCGGGGTACTCGGTGCAACCGGCCGTGCGACGAACTCCGGTGCAGGTCCGGCCGTCGACACGCAGCTGCGCTTCTTCCTGTCCGAAGACACGAACCACGATCCCGGGAGCGATCCCTGGATCGGCGACTGCTTCGTCGATCCCCTCGACCCCGCGGCAACCGACGATTGCCGAGACGCCGAATCACGGGTTCCAGTGGATCTCGTTGTCCTCGCGCCGGGAGAGACGGCGTCGTGGTATCTCGGTGCCTGCTCCGACGCACTCGACCTCGCCGAAGAAGACGACGAGGCCAACAACTGCGCGGTGAACCCCAGTGCGATCCTCGTACCCGAACCCGGTTCCGGGTTGGCGTCGCTCGTGGGTTGGATCACCGTGGTGGCGTTGGCGCGTGCGCGGGGGCGCTAGCAGCCCGTTGAACAACCCTTCGGTCGCCATGCACGGCCCTTCGACCCGATCTCCGCGTTGCGAAACCGCGGCCGTAGCTACGGCTACGCCCACGATTCCGCGCCTTGATCTCGGGTCGAATGACCGCACCTGGCTCGGTCAGGGTTTTTCAACGGGCTGCTAGCTCGCGGGGCAGTGATAGGCCGCTGCGGTGAACGACTCACCCCATTCGAGCGCGGTGTCGAATCCGACGTCGCCGGTGGGAACGATGAGATTCCCGCCGAGCGCTTCGACCTGGCGAGAGAGCGACAGGGAGAATTCGCGATAGGCCGTTCCGACGTAGCGAGCAGACGGGTGGACTTCGCGCTTCGGCACCGAGACGAGCCCGACGCTCTTGCATCCGGAAGGCAGCTCACGATCGGCCGCGAGGATGTCGTAGTGGGTTGCGCCGACGGAATCCTGCTGCCACTTCGCGTCGCCTCCGCACGCCGAAGCGAGCAGGATCAAGACGGCATGCAATGCGTACTTCATCGCACTGTCCAAAGAGTCGAGCTTTGCTTCCGCCGAACACCACCGACTGTCAGCACGTCGACTTCGAAGCCCGTAGCGCAAACTCTACCGAGCATCGGCACTACGCGGTCGTTCGATGAACCTCTCGAGTCGATCGGTTCGATCGACTCGCGGCAAGCCAAGCGCTCCTTGGGTGAAGATCATGCGCAAGTGAGACGGAGCGCCACGGTTGGAGGTATTGTAGTTTGCGCGCGATGGCTGATCTGAGACGCGTTCTGACTCGATACGACCTCGGGCCGAGCCTCGCTTGGTGCATCACGCTCCTGCCGATTGCAATCGTTACGACCGCCGTGGCCCTTCGAGAGCACCCGGCGACCGAAGCGCTGATGTGGCGGCTCTCGCTCGAGAACCATCCGATAGAGCTGACCACGTTCGCTTCCCTGTTGCTCGCCGGCGTCCTGGGTATTCGGATGGCGAGCCGAATGGGTGCGCTCCCTGACGGGCGACTCTTCGCCGGGTTCTACGCGCTGTTCGGCGTGGGACTGGTCTTCGTCGCCATGGAAGAGATCTCCTGGGGGCAATGGTTCTTTCACTACGAGACACCGGAGTCGATCAAGGCGATCAACAAGCAGGAAGAGATGAACTTCCACAATCTGCCCTTCTTCCATGCGCCGTTCGAGATCCTGCGGGTCGCCTTCGGCGTGGGTGGGTTGGTCGGGATCGCCCTCGCTTTCGTCGATCGTTTTCGGCCGATCAGCGCTCCGCCGCTGCTGGTCTTCTGGTTTCTCTGCATCGCGGTGCTGGCCACCCTCGACGTGCAGAACTACTACGAAAAACCCACAGCCGATTCGATTCACGGGATCGCTGCACGGCAGGTCGAGTTGCTGGAGATGCTGATCGGCCTCGCTGCGCTGCTCTATATGACGCTCAACGCGCGACAACTGGGGCGCGCTCCCGCGTAAAGGGGCGAGATGCCTCTTTGAATTGCTCATCCGCTCACTCTGACCCGCGACAAGCGCGCGCACGTCGGCACGCGTCTTGCGTTGCAATCGGTCGGGCGACCTGAAGCCCGAGGAGGGAAGTCGAATGGCTGCTCGAAAGGCCGCACGCAAGAAGTCGAGAGCAAAGGCGAAGAAGAAGGGTGCGCGAAAGGTCGCACGCAAGAAGTCGGCCGCGAAGCGAAAGTCCTCGCGCAAGAAGGCCAGGGCACGCAGGTCCGCCCGCGGTAGCGCGAATATCGATCTCGTGGGCAAGGAACTCCCGAAGTCGCTGAAGGCCTTCGGTCGGCAGCTGCGACGAGATCTGCTGGCCGTCGAAAAGCAGATCGAGATCGCGGGCAAGGACACCCGGCGCAGTCTCGCGCGCATCGTGCGCGATGCCAGCCATCAGCTCGGCGCACTCGAAGCGCGCGGTGAGCGCGAATGGCGCAAGCTCTCGCGCAACGCCCGCAAGGATGTCGAGAAGGTGGTCAAGCGCGTTCGCAAGGCGACGGGAACCTGAGCCCGGAGCGTCATTGCGAAATCGACGGCGTCATGACCCGGGCATGGAGACGACGATCTTCCCCCGCGCGTGTCCGGTCGCGAGCTTGGCCATGGCTTCGCGGATGTCCGGCAGGGGATAGACGCGATCAACGATCGGGATGACCGCGCCTTCCTCGAGGAGCCTCGCCAGGAGTTCGTGATCGGGGAGGTTGAGCTTCGTCTCCCAGGTCACCCAACGCCGCGTTCCGGATACACTCCGCAACCACATGCTCGCGAGGCTTGGCAGCGGACCGAACCAGAGGTTCTCTGGCTGACCGAAGCACGCGACGTAGGTTGCGTTGGGAGCGAGGATCCGGCGCACGTCGCCGAGTGACCGGTTGCCCACGCCATCGAAGACCAGGTCGTAGCGCGACTCTCCGAGGGTGAAGTCCTCCCGCGTGTAGTCGACGACCACGTCCGCGCCGATCGAGCGCACGCGTTCGACGTTTCGCTGACCGCACACGCCGGTCACCGTCGCCCCGAACCACCTTGCGAGCTGCACCGCGAAGGTGCCCACGCCCCCTGACGCTCCGTTGATCAGGACCCGCTGATTCGAGTGGATGCAACCGAGATCGCGCAGGCCCTGCAGCGCAGTCTGCCCAGCGACCGAGACCGCGGCCGCCTGTTCGAAGGTCAGATTCCCCGGCTTGGGCACGAGCGCGTTTTCGGGGACACAGACCCGCTCTGCGCAGGTCCCCAATTCGATCGACGGATGTTCGGCGGTTTCCCCCGCGTAGCCGCCGAACACCTCATCTCCCGGCGCGAAGCGCGAGACGTTCTTCCCGACGGCGGCCACCACGCCGGCCAGATCGGCACCCACGCGCTGGGCGCGCGGTCGAGTCAACCCCATCTGCAATCGCGCGACATAGGGCAGCCCCGTCATGAAGTGCCAGTCGAGGGGGTTGAGGGATGCGGCGCGAACGGCGACGAGGACGTCGTTCTCCCCCGGCGTGGGCTCGGGGAGATCGACCAGCTCGAGCACTTCCGCGTTGCCGTAGCGATGGAATACGGCGCCTTTCATCGGACCCGCCGCGCCCCGTTCTTCTTGTGATCACTTCGACGCAATGACATAAGCTGTTCGGATGCAGGTGCCGGCCGACGAGCGATCGCCCGAGGGAATGCAGTACTCCCTGGGCTGCCCCTTCTGGAGCTTCGCGGATTGGAGGGGCAGCCTCTATAGCCGCGACGCACGTCCGGCGGATTTCCTCGCGCAGTACGCCCGGGTGTTCAACACCGTCGAAGGAAATACGACTTTCTGGAGCGTGCCGAGTGCGCAAAGCGTGGCGCGATGGCGCGATGCAGTCCCCGACGGCTTTCGTTTCTGCTTGAAGCTCCCCAGGGAAATCACGCACGAGCGCATGCTCGTGGGGACTGCAGCCGAGTTGACGGGCTTCCTGCGCCGTGTGGAACCCCTCGGTGAGCGACTGGGACCGTTCCTGATCCAGCTTCCCCCGGCGTTCGGTCCCGACCGACTGTCCGACCTGACTGCGTTCCTCGACCGGTTGCCGACGGAATTCTCCTGGGCGCTCGAATGCCGACACCCCTCGTTCTACAGCGAAGAGGAGCTTGCACGACGCGGCGACGATCTGCTCGTCGAGCGTGGACACAACCGCTGCATCATGGACACCCGCGCATTGCGCGCGGGCGATCCGAATCATCCCGACGTTCTCGCGGCGCTCCACAAGAAGCCCGACCTACCCGTGCGCGAGGAGCCGATTGGGTTGAGCCCGCTCGTTCGCTTCGTCGCCCATCCCGACAAAGCGGTGAATGAGCCGTACCTCGAGGAGTGGGCGACGCGGATCGCGGATTGGATCGGTCGAGGTCTGCAGCCGTACTTCTTCGTGCACACCCCAAGCAATCTGCATACACCCGAACTTGCGCGTGATCTTCATCGTCGCATTGCGAAGCGCGTCGACGTAGCGGGGCTTCCGGACTTCCCTGGAGAGCGCGGGGAACTCGCGACTGGCCAACTGCCTCTCTTGTGAGTGCGAACGACCTTTCGCTCCGGCACGACTCAGGGTGAAGCGACGGTCGTTCCCTGGTGAGCCGCCGCTGCTTCCGCGAGCGGCTGGATCATTCGCGTCGAGCCCTGGAAGAAGGCGTGGGGCTCGATGTGGATGCACGAGGTTTCGATGTCGCCGTGCAGCTTTCCCGTGGCGCGGAGGATGAACATCCGGCGCGCGTTGATGTTTCCCACGACAGCCCCCTCGATCTCGACCTGTCGAGCGATGATGTCGCCCTCGATCGAGCCGTTGGGACCGACGATCACCGTTCCATCAGTCGAGAGCACACCGCGAAACTCGTTGTCGATGCGGAAGTCACCCTTGAGCTTCAGGCTGCCCTCGAAGATGGCGCCTGCCTCGATGAAGGTTCCCGAGAAGGGGCGCTGCGGTTCCGGAGTCGCAGCCGGCTGTTGCCCCGCCGCAGGCGCTTGACCTGCCGCAGACGCTTGACCCGCTGCGGGCGCTTGACCCGCCGCAGGTGTTTTCCCGACCTTCGACGCAGCGGCGCTCGCCACGCGCGGGATTCGAAATCTCGACCAGGTTCCGCTCGATTCGGACACAGATGACCCCTTGGTAGCCGTGGGTGGGTACAACCGAGTTGCCGCTCAGTTGCGCATTCCTGATACCCATCGGCCGCTTGGGGCGCAGGCTTGAATCCATAGGATTCCGCCCGGGTTACAGGCTTCCCACTAGCCGCGAACCGGGCCTCCGACCGCCGAATTCGGCGCCCAGCGATCCGCCCACGGGCGGGCCTGTTCGAGTTCGAAAGCCAACTCGAGGAGCCGCCGCTCGTGGCCGACGCGGGAGGCGAACTGGCTGCCGATCGGCAGACCGTCGGGGCTGATGGTGAGCGGTACCGACATCGAGGGGGTTCCGGCCGCATTGTGCTGCGGCGTGTAGCCCGCGTACTCGACCACGCGTTCCATCAGGGTGTCGAAGGGAAGGGTGGGTGCCTGTTCTCCGATGGGCGTCGGAGGCAGGCCTGCAACGGGGGTGAGCAGCACGTCGTACTCCTGGAAGAACGCGTCGAATTCGTTCGTCAGGCGTTCGGTGTATGCGACGGCGGCCTCCATCGCACCGCTCGGTCGGCTGGCGTAAAGCTCCGCGAGACCGAGGGTCCAGGGTTCGAGGACGTCGCGCGCGCGCACGAGTCGCCACTGCGTCAGACCGATCAACCAGGCGTTGCGTTCGAGATCGCTGGGGATCGAGGACCAGAGGGTGAAGAAGTGCTCGAGGAACTCCTCGCCGTCGATGGGCGGGCCCGCCTCGATCACCTCGTGGCCGAGTTCGCGACACAGCGCGGCGGTTTCTTCCAGGGCTGCGACGACATGGGGATGGGGTCGGCGGCCGCTCACGTCGTTCAGCGCGAAGGCGATCTTCAATCGCTGGCTCGACGGGCCGGTGACCTCGCCGACCGGCTGCAGCACGGCATCCGCACTACTTCGCTCGCTCACCGCCAGGAGCTTCGCGCTATCGCGCACCGTGCGACTGACTGTAAATCGCACGGCAATGTCACCGGGCAGTGGTGCAGCGGCCGGTATGCGCCCGCGCGAGGGTTTGAGACCGAACACACCACATGCATTTGCGGGCAAGCGGATCGAGCCACCCCCGTCACTCGCCTGGGCAAAGGGCAACATGCCCGCAGCCACGGCCGCAGCCGCCCCCCCGCTCGAACCCGCCGTCGAGTGAGCGAGGTTCCACGGGTTTCGCGCCGGCTCGAAGAGTTCGGGTTCGGTCGTCGAAACGAGCCCGAACTCCGGCGTGTTCGTCTTGCCGAGGATCACCAGGCCCGCGTCGACGGCCCGCTGCACGATGGGCGTGTTTTCGTCCGCGATGTTCTCGGCGAAGAGCCGCGAACCCATCGTCGTGCGGGTGCCCGCGTAATTGGACAGATCCTTGATCGCATAGGGCACTCCGGTGAAGGGCCCGTTCGGAAGCGGGCCGCGTGCGGCTTCGCGCGCCCGATCGAAGAAGGTCGTGACGAAGGCGCCGACCTTCGGGTTGAGGGCTTCGATCCGCGCGATCGCCGCATCGACGAGTTCGATCGGTTGGACCTGTCCCGTGCGAACGAGTTCGGCCTGGGCAGTGGCGTCGAGCCGCGCGAACTCGTCGGTTGGAGCCGCGTATGCAGGCCATGGCAGACCCGCAGTGGCGACCAGGCCAGCGCTTCCGCGCAGGAACGTTCTTCGATCGATCGACTTCATCCCGCCCTCCTTGCCCGATGGACTGCCTTCGGCTCCGGGCAGGCCGTTCAGTCTAGGGAAGGTCCGTCGCTCCTTCGCGTTTCGGCGCCTCGCTCCGTCGACCCACGCGCTTCCGCAACCAGTCGACGCCGTCGTCGAGCACCAGGTAGAAGACGGGCACGACGAGCAGAGTGAGGACGGTCGAGGAGAACATGCCGGCCGCAGTCGCCACGCCCATGGGTGCGCGCGTCTCCGATCCCGGTCCGAGGCCCAGCGCCGCCGGAAGCACGCCGAAGATCATCGAGATCGCGGTCATCAGCACGGGGCGCATGCGCACCGGTGCAGCCGTTCGCATGGCCTCCACCTTGCTCATGCCGCGGGCGCGCAACTGGTTCGCGTAGTCGACCAGCAGGATCGAATTCTTGGTCACCAGCCCGAACAACAGGATGATCCCGATCAAGCTGAAGAGGTTGAGCGTCATCCCGACCTTCCCGGTGAGGCTCATGACGTAGAGCCCCGTCATCGCGCCGACCATCGCGAGCGGCAGCGCGAGCATCACGGTCAGGGGATGCACGAAGCTCTCGAACTGCACCGCGAGCACCATGTAGATGACGATGATCGCGAGCCCGAGCATCAGGCCGAATTGTTGCGCGCTCTCGACCATCGACTCCGCGTTGCCGCCGAACTCGAGGGTCACGCCCTCGGGCAGCTCCTCGGCGATCTCACGTGCGTCTTCCATCGCTTCGCCGAGCTGCTTGCCCTGCAGATTCGATCGCACTTCGACCGACCGCTGGCGTCCGGTTCGCGTGATGATCGCGGGTGCGGCGCCTTCGTGGAGATCGACCAGGTTGCGCAATTCCACCAGGCGCCCATCGCGGCTGCGGGTGTAGAGGTGGCCGATCGTCTCGGGGGCGTTGCGCGCGTCGGCTTCGAGGCGCACGCGGATGTCGTAGCCGCGGCCCGCTTCCTTGTAGGTACCGACGTCGAGACCGCCGATGGCCGACTGGATCACGGTGGCCAGCGCCGTCGCGTCCACGCCGAGGGCTGCGGCCTTCTCGCGATTCGGCACGACGCGCACTTCGGGCAGGCCCATCTTCAGGCTCTTGTCCATGTCCATGTATCCGCCGCGGGCCGAGAGCTTCGCCATGACTTCGTCGGCCAGGCGTTCGAGTTCGGTCAGCGGCAGGCTGCCGCGAATGTCGAAGTTGAAAGCGTGATCGCTCCCTGCGCTCAGCTGTTCGAGCCCGAAGAGCGCGGCCTTGTTGTCCGGCAGGGTGTCAAGGTAGGTGCGCGTCTCGGCAAAGATCTCGTGTGCGGTGGTATCGCGCTCTTCGCGCGGCTTCAGGATGGTGAACAACAGACCCATGTTGGGCGTGCCCGGTCCATCGGGTCCGGTGATCCCGATTCCACCAAAGGCGGCGGCGACGTCGTCTCGCGCGAGCACCCAGTCTTCCACCTTGCGCATGTATTCGCGGGTCGCGTCGACGGTGCTGCCCGGGGGCAGCTCGAAGCGGATGATCATGCGGCCCTGGTCTTCCGGCGGGAACATCTCGCCGCCGAGCTCGGAACCCAACCCGCAAGTGCCGACGAGGGTGAGCGTCGCGAGCCCCATCGTGATCGCGCGGTGGCCGAGGGTCCATTCGAGGGCGCGTCGGTAGTTGCGTTCGAGGGCTTCGAAGCCCACCTCGAGGCGATGGTAGACGCTGCCGTGTTCGCGTTGGCGGGGCGGGGGCATGCGCGCAGCGAGCATCGGTGTGAGGGTGAGCGCGACGAAGAGCGACACCATGACTGCGGCCGCCACGGTACCGCCGAACTCGCGCAGGAAATTTCCCACGATGCCCGTTGCGAAGATGACGGGAAAGAAGACCACGGCGATCGAAAGCGTCGCCGCCGTGGCCGCGAAGGTGATCTCGCGCGTGCCGTCGGCGGCCGCGGCGAATGCCTCCTTCCCCTGTTCGCGGTGGCGTTCGATGTTCTCGAGCACGACGATCGCATCGTCGATCACGACGCCCACCGCGAGGGCGAGCGCAAGCAGCGTCATCACGTTCAGCGTAAAGCCGAACACCCACATCGCGCCGAATGCGCCGATCAACGAGAGCGGAATCGCGGCCCCCACGATCATCGTGGGACGCCAACGCCGCAAGAAGACGAAGACCGTGAGGGTCGCGAGGATGGCACCGAGGATCAGCGCAAACTGGGTCTCGGCGACGGCTTCGCGAATCGGCAGCGAAAAGTCGATCAGCCCCTCGGTCCGGCCGAAGGCGATCCCGGTCGGCGCCATCTCGTTCAGCTCGTCGAGGCGCTCGTAGACCTGGTCCGCGATGGCGACGGTGTTGCCACCGGGTTGCTTGAGCACGCCCACGCCGACACTCGGCTGCTTGTTGAAGTAGGCGACGACGCGCACGTCTTCGGCGCCGTCTTCGACGCGCGCGACGTCTTCCAATCGAACGGCCGCCCCGTCGACATAGGCCACCACCAGGCGTCGCATCTCGTCGAGGGAGTCGAACTCCGCATCGGTCGTGACCGAGTACTCGATGCGCTCGCCTTCGACCCGCCCGCCGGGGATCTCCACGTGCTCGCGCCGCAGGGCCCCGACGACATCCGAGGGCGACAATCCCCGGGCGCGCAGGGCATCGCCGTTCATCCAGATGCGGATGTTGCGATCGCGGCGACCGAACATCTCCACCGCACCGACACCGGGGATCGTCTGCATGTTGGGTTTCACGACGAGGCGCGTGTACTCGCTCGTGTCGACGATCTTGCGCTCGGTGATCAGCGGAACCCACACGATCGGAAAGTTCGAGGTATCGACCTTCGCGACCACAGGTGGTTCGAGTTGAACGGGCAGGTCGAGTCGTGCCCGCGCGAGCTGGTCCCGCACGTCCTGCGCGGCGACGTCGATGTCGACGCCGAGTTCGAACTCGCTGCGCACCTGGCTCACGCCGTGCAGGGTGAGCGAACTGATCTTTCGCAGCCCGGGTACGGTGTTGAGATACTCCTCGAGGACGTCGGTGACGTCCTCTTCCATCACCTCGGGGCTCGCGCCCTCCATCTGTGCCGTGACCGTGACGACCGGGAATTCCATGTTGGGGAACTGGTCGACGCCGAGGCGCGCGTAGCCGAGCACGCCGATCAACACCACGGCCGCCGTCATCATCCAGGTGGTGACGGGCCGTTGGATGGAGAGATCGGAGAGGGTCACGGGGTCGCGGCTTCCGGTTTTCCGGTCGCGGCGAGGTGGGCGGGTGCGAAGGGTTCGTCCCGGCGCTGTGTACGCACCGCCATTCCGTCGATCAGGCGGGCCTGGCCGCTCGCGACCACCCAGCTACCGGCTTCGATCCCGGAGCGGATCTCCACGGCTCCGGGTCGGCGCACGCCGGTCTGCACTTCGCGCTGTTCGACGCGATCGCCTTCGCCCACCACGAATACGATCGGCCCGAGCGAGCGCTGCAGCACCGACTCTTCGGGGACCATCACCACCTCGGTCCGGCGTGCCAAACCGAGATCGATCAAGGCGAAGAGCCCGGGCCGCAGCTCGCCATCGGGATTCGGAAGCCTTGCTTCGACCCGCAGCGTGCGCGTGCGCGCATCGATGGTCGGAGAAACCATGCTGACTCGCGCTTCGAAGACGCGTTCGGGTTGCGGCGCGACGCGCACGGCCACCGGTTGTCCGAGGGAGACGCGCCCCGAGTCTCGCTCGGGGAGATGGAACTCGACTTCGACCGGATCCATCGCGACCAGTTCGTAGAGCGGGTGCCCGGGGGCGACGAACTCGCCCCGGCTCACGCTGCGGCGCGCGATCAATCCCGCGAAGGGCGCTCGCACTTCGGCGTCGCGCAGAGCGCGTTCCGCCACGCCCAGTTGGGCTTCGACGGCGCGAAGCCGCGAGCGGGCCGATTCGAGGGTGGTGTTCGCGGCGTCGAGGAGGGCCTCGGAGGTCGCGCCGCCCTGATGCAGTTGCTGGATTCGTCGCTGCTCGCGCCGGGCCTCGTTCACCGCGGCGGTGGCTTCGGCGAGTTGCGCGCGGGCGTTGGCGAGCTCGAGTTCGCGCTTTTCGGGGTCGATGCGCAGTAGGATCTCTTCCGCCTCGACCGCATCGCTTTCGTCCCGCAGCACTTCGGTGATGCGGCCGCCGATCTCGGCGGCGACGGTCGCTCGCTCGACGGCCCGCAGCTCGCCCGTCGATTCGATGCGGTCGTCGAGGTCGAACGCTCCGACGCGCACGAGCTCGACGAGGGGCGCCGACGGCTCCGGGGGCGCTTCCTGGCCGCAGGCGAAAAGGGCGCAACAGGCGACGATCAGGCTGCGTCGCCAGTTGCGGGTACTCGGGTTTGGATGCATGGGTGGGATGGTGGGTGTGGCGGTGCCCGCACCGGGCGCGGCGCGGTCCACCAGTGTGGAACCCGAGCGTAGCGGAGTTCCGGCTCCGCGAGACCGCGCGCGAGGCGCGCGGCGGCTCGCGTCTGGGCGCCGACCCACGGTCAGTGCATGTCACTTGCCGTCGTGTCCAGGCTCAGCGCTCGCCTATAATCGGACGCTCCCGACGAGATGGCATGCGAGGTATTTCGACCCATGAGTGACCACCGCGTCTTCGAACTGCGCAAGCTGCTCGAGGAGATGCAGGGAAGCCCCGCGCCCTACAGCGAGTTCCTGCGCGTTCCAAACCTCTCCTGCGGCATCTACCGCCTGCCGGCGGGCGCCAAGGATCTCCAGGGGCCCCACGACGAAGACGAGGTCTACTTCGTCGTCGAGGGCCGCGCGCGCGTCCGTGTCGAAGGCGAAGAAAGGCCGGTCGAACGCGGCTCGATCCTCTATGTCGCCGCCACCAGCGAGCACAGCTTCATCGAGATCGAAGAGGACATCACACTGCTCGTCTTCTTCGCGAGCGGCGGGCCGGGTTGAGCGGGGCTGCTCGGTAGTGTCAGCAACTGGATCTGAATCCAGTTCGCGGTGCGCTCGGGCGCACCCTCAAGGCGCTATCAAGTCGACGCTCGGAAAGTAGGTGCGGTATCGCTTCGCATCGCGCGTCAACAGGGCCAACCCCGACACCGCTGCGTGTGCGCCGATGTAGAAATCGGGAAGAGGTGATCTCCGGACCCCGCGCCTTCGCCGATATCGAAGGAAGCACTTTCCGGCCAGGAACGCGGCCTCCCAGGGAAGCGGTAGTCGGCGAACCATGGCCTCAGGGAGGGCCTCTTCGAGATCCTCGATTCGATCGAATCGAATCGAGACCTCACCGTAGATGATCGGGTTGATCGCGAGGGTCGAATCGTCGGCGATCTCTGCAAGTGCGCTCGACGACCATTCGCCCCATTCGGAATCCTGCGTCATGACGTCGAGGAGGACGTTGCTGTCGACGAGAACGGTGCTCAGCGCTCACCCCGGGTCAACGCAAGAATCTCGTCGGTCGTCATCCGGACGTTTCCCGCACCTCGAAGTCGAGCCACGAAGGACTTGCCCCGACCCTGCTTCCCTCGGGCACGCCGAACCTTACGCATTCGCACCGTGCGGCCGACGATCTCGAACTCGACCTCGCTCCCCTCCAGTAGCCCGAGCTTCTCCCGGATCTCCACCGGAATCGTGACCTGTCCCTTGGATGTAACACGCATGCGGTATTACCTCGCGAAGTATTACCACTCACTTTACCACACCCGGGCGCAGTTCTGGCTCTCGGAGGCGGCCGATGTCAGCCAACGGTCGGCCTCGAAGAGTTCTACCTGCAACGATTCGTCGCATCCTGATCCCTACAGCACGACCTCGATCACGCCGATAAGAGGCTCAAAACGGGACCGCACGGAGTGGATCCAACTCCCTGCTGTCGCTGGCGCCCACGCGGCTGTTGCGCACGCTGCACACCGTTCGGTCTCGACGCCATCGACCGGCTTCTCTCGCTCGTCTTGAGAGGCACGATGGAGGTCGCTGATGCACCACGCGTCCGCCGCACTGCAGGCCCCGCCGGGCCATGGGCTCGAGCTTCTTGTCTGGATCCAACTTCCCGCGATTCGCTCCGACTATCCGGTCCGGAGAAAGCCTTCACTCGCCGCCTCGCTGCGGCGCAGACGCAAGCGGGTCGTAACGACTGCGAGTGTCCGAGCGAGGACGGAGCGCGCACCGTCTCTCGTCGTAGAAGGCGGTCTCCTCGGGATCGTCGCGTCGTTCGCGGGATTGTTCCTTCTGGCCTTGCTCGGTCGGGGGTTCGAGGCGCTGCTGATGAAGCTCTTGTAATGGGCAAGTCGCAGAGCGCGCCTGGGCACGCCGCTATTTCGTGGTGGCGGGTCCGAGACTTCGGATGTAGGCGACCAAGTCGCGGATCGTGTCGTCACCCAGGTGTCCCCAGGGTGCCATCAACGGGTTGCCGCCGACGGCGGCTCCGCCGTCACGAATGACGAGGAAGAGATCTTCGTCGGTCCCGGTATGGCCATCGCTGTCCGCGTCGAACTTGAACCGTCCGACACTGAAGTCGCGGGGCATGGGAAGCAGGTCGACCCCCGCCGGTCCATCTCCTTTTCCCTCGACCCCATGGCACGTTACGCAGTACTGCTCGTACACGAGCTTGCCGTGAGTCGAGGCGGTCTCTCCTTCGGCGCTGCTCACCGCTGCAACCGCCAGGAAGGCGAGGCAGGCGATCGCGATTCCAGCCCTGCGCTCCATCTCAATGCGTCCCGGCCAGAGCGGTGGCGCCCGGGTTCGGGTCGAGACGGATGATGCGTGGCTGCCCGCGCTCGATCTGCCACGTGGGCGTGTTGGAGTTCGAGGTCCACACGCGTCCCTGCTCGTCGAAATCGATTTCGCGCGTGTAGGTGACGCGGGTGGGGAGTGGATAGACGAAGAACTCTTCGCTTGGGGGATCGAATCGGATCAAGGTGTCGCTGTTGGTCCCACAGATCCAGACCGTGTCTGTCGAGCGCTCGACGTGCAGAGCATAGGGCGTCTCCGTTCCGCGCGGCTCGATCGGGATCTCCCAACTCTCGAAGGTGCGCGTGCTCGGGTCGAAGCGCGAGACGACTCCGGAGGAAAAGCCGGGGATCCAGAGGCGGCCGCCCGAATCGAAGCGAAGCCTGCGCGGCGCCGTGAAAGGGGTTTCGACGATCTCGACTTCGAGGGTGTCCGGGTCGATGCGACCGATCCGATGGGCGTTCAATTGGCTGAACCAGACGCCGCCGTCGGGCGCGATGTCGATGCCGTAGGGAACCGGCATGGCTCCGGCGCCTTCGCCCGCCCCCACCGGATCGAGATCGACGTACTCCGATAGCCAGATGACGAAGGGCATCAACCGCAGCGCGATGGCCTGCTGCAGATTCTCCGCCGGGAGACGGATCGTTTCGAACTGCCCACTCGAAGGGTCGAAGCGCGCGACGTGATTCGACCCCGCGATGGTGAACCAGATACGCCCCTTCGAGTCGAGTCGCAGGGTGTGGGGATAGAAGCCTTCGCTCATGGCGTGCAGCGTCCACTCCTCGGTCGCCGGATCGAAGCGACCGAGTCGGTTGCCCAGGGCCAGGGTGACCCACACCGAGCCGTCCGGTGCGACCTGCAGCGAGTGGGGGCCGACGTGCGCGTTCGCATTCGGAACCAGGGGCGATCCGCTGGTGGCGAAGACCCCGCCCAACGGAAGTCCATCGGCAGGGATCGGGAAGCGCTTCGATTCACCCGTGTCCGGATCCAGGCGGTAGAGCTCATCCTGCATCATGTCGACCGAATAGATGTGCCCACTCGGGTGGACCATCAGGTCGTGTTGCATCGACGCGCGACCGCCGAGCACCCACTCGTCGATCACCGCTCGGCGGACTTCGGCCGGCGGTGCGGGGGCGAACTGCGAAGTGCCCATGCCGGCGGTGAGGCGGGGTATGGCGTGGGCCGGGTCATAGGCAGCGTCGAACCAACTCGGCACCTGGGCCGCGACCTCGCTCGACAGCCCGCCTCCCATGCGCGCCATCAGCGCCAGCACCTTCTCCCACTGCCAGTCTTCGCGCGGTACGCGCGTGGCTTCGTTTCCCTGCTGATGACAGTAGGTGCATTGCCGCACGAACTGCTCGCGATGCGCCGAGTCGTCGATCTGCTCGAGGAAGAGGGCGAACCAGCGATTCGCGGGAAGTTGCTCGGCCAGGGCGGTCGGGTCGGTCTCGCGTTCGAGTGCGATCGCCAGCTCGAGATTCGGAGCCGCGGTGTCGCGAATCCCATCGCGCCAGCCAATGCGACGCACTCGCACCTGCCAGTCACCGGGAGCCAGGTTCGGTACGGCGAATCGGCCCTCCTCGTCGCTGTACACCGTCGTGCTGCGAGCCGGATCCCCTCGCTCTGCGGTGATTCGCGCGCCCACGATGGGCGTGCCGTCGGAGTCGCTGACTCGACCTGCGATCTCGGCTGCGCGGACGAGACCGGGTGTCGCCAGTGTCAGAGCGAGGAGCAGAGAAGCGCAGGTCGCGCCGGCCAATTGGCGGTTCATCGGTCTACCTCCGGGTCGTGCGGAACGTATCACCCTCCGCGATCTCGAACTCCAGCACGATCGGTTCGAATACCTGGTGACGTGCGAGCCCGCGCGATGCGGTCTTGCCGCCAGGGGCCTCCACTGCGATTGCAAACGGAGTCAGGGC
Source organism: Myxococcota bacterium (assembly GCA_028278345.1). Lineage (GTDB taxonomy): Bacteria > Myxococcota_A > UBA9160 > UBA9160 > UBA4427 > DUBZ01. Next base: position 16,858 of record JANQEL010000106.1, on the reverse strand, counting down.
TTTGTCTTCGCCGCATGCGCGAGGGTAGTCGACACCGATTCGATAGCGGCCCGGCTGCAAGGGCCTGGCGAAGAGGGTCGTCTCGATTCGCGGTGCGTCGTGGATGCACCGGCGATCCTCCAGGAGTGCACCGCCGATCGCGCTCGGACTGTTGGCGTAGTAAACGCTCTCCTCGAACGGGCCCGTTACGTAGAGATCGAGGTCGGCAGTTCCGCCGAATGCGAGTCGTACGGTCAGCCCGGTCGACTCGTCCGGTTTCCGATCGGCGAGCAACCCTGCGAGGGTCTGCGCCTCCCGCTCGAGTTCGGCGTTCCATTCGGGCGCTGGCAGTACTGCGGGGCCCGGCGGCGGTCCCTCGTCGCAGCCCAGTACGAGCGCGATCAACAAGGCGCCAAGCAGGTTCGATGCGATTCGCTTCACGCGCGCACGTTACCGGTTCGTCGCAGTCCACGGAATCGCTGTCGCTCGCGGAGTGCGCCTATACTCCCGGGCTCGCAAGTCCATCGTAGGAAGAAGATGAAACCCGATACCCCCGTACCGGCTGGCGATTTCGATCGCGTCCCCGAAGCGAGCGAATGGCGCCGTGACCTCGAAGCGCACGCCCGGCAGGTCTATTCCCAGGGCGGCGAAGACGGCGTGTTGCTGCGTCTCTTCGAAAGGATCGGTGTCCGTCATCGCAGTTTCGTCGAGTTCGGCGCCTGGGACGGCGTGCACCTCTCCAACACCGCGAACCTTCGGCTCCACCACGGCTGGACGGGCCTGCTGATGGAGGGAAGCGATCGTGCCGACGGAACCGTTGTGCGGCGCGAATTCGTGACGGCCGACAACGTCGAAGCACTGTTCGACCACTACGACGTTCCCCACGACTTCGACCTGCTTTCGATCGACATCGACGGCAACGACTACTGGGTCTGGAAGGCGCTCGAACGCTACGCACCGCGGGTCGTGATCGGCGAATACAACCCCTTCTTCCAGCCCGAAACCGCGAAGACGATGGCCTACGACCCCGACCATGTCTGGGACCGTGACGACTACCCGCGGTATCACGGAGCCAGCCTCGGTGCGTTCGAAAAGCTCGCAGCCGACAAGGGCTACGTGCTGGTCTACACCGAGCCCTACCACCCGAACGCGATCTTCGTGCGCGAAAGCGAACTGCCGGAAAGCGTTCTGCTCCCCGACCCCGAAGTCTGGCGGCGCTGGCGTTGGCCCGAAGAGGGCTACGTGGAACCCGCGACACAACCTGCGGGTCGTTGGGTCGACGTCTAGCGGGCCGGTCGAGGGTCGAATGACGAACTGAGCGAGTGGATCATTCCCAGAAGAGGGTCCCGTCCGCTCCGAGGTCTCCCGTGGCGACGTTCGTCGGGCCCGGTCCACTTCCTGCGGCGATCGGAATCGTCATGTTGTCCAGGTCGAGGGACTTGGCATCGAGGTCGAGGGTGAAGCCCGTGCAGAGCGCCGGCGTCAGCGTGCAATTCAACAGATAGCTGTACACGTTATTGACGTTCGACGGTGAGGCCGTGATGAAGGTGACCTGCGACACGGCTCCGTTGGTGATCGTGAGTGTGAAGACGCTCCCGACGCCGAACGACCAGGTCACGCCAACAATCATGGGAAGAACGCTGTCCACCACCAGAGTCGGTTCGAACCTGTCGGCGACTTCACCGGCGGTATCGAGTCCCGTGAGATCGAGGCTCCCGAGATCGATTCCGGTGCCGGCTTCGTCGTCATCGTCGCCGCTGCCACCGCCACTGCCACCGCAGGAGACGGGTCCCAACAAGAGAAGACCAACCAGCCACCGGCGCTACGGCACAGAATCCATGCAAACTCGTCCCCGTGTCTACGAAATCCAGAGTGGAGCGTGAACGATGGCTCCACTTCGATTCGTGTGTAGACCACCGCGCGACAGCCGCGCAACAGCGGCCTGGGCCCCGAATGCGCCAGGGGCTTGCGAGGCGTGCAGTTTGCGTGCAGCGGCCAAACGTTTGGATGCTTGATTTGTGCGACCGGCCCGTAACCAACGCAGTGGCCGATTCCCAGCGGCCGACGAGTGACGCTGAATGGTGTGACTTGCTGTCGCACGCCGGCAAGATCAGGAAGCACTGCTTTTTGTTGAGTCTCCGTTGGTTCGTTCGAATGGTTGGGCGCAGAGTGGGCTTTGTATGATCTTGCCTCGAAAGACCAGGCAGTGTTTGTCGTTCGAAACATGCAACCAGGGAGAAATACCATGCAACGAAACCTGTTCCATCTTGCTGGCCTCGGTCTCGGGGTTGCGGTGATTGCGCTCGCGCTGGCAAGCGCGACGTCTGCGAACCCGAAGTGGAAAGGCCCCTCGTCCTACAAGGATCGTTCTCTCGAAGTGTTGATCGGATCGGGTTCGTGTTCCGTGGATGAATACGAGGGGCGGCGAGTCGGACTCACGGTCTCCTCGACCAGTGGGGTTCTCAACGGCACCCTGGATCCTGAAACGAGCCTGCCGTCGCTGGGAACGATGGAGGAGGATGCCGAGGCATGTCGGGCTTTGGTTGCGGATATGCAATCGAGCGCGTCGGACAGTGGGTGTGATATCGGGGACGTCATCGAAAGATCGGACTCCTCCTTCTTCAGTAGCCGTTTTCGATTCGTATGCACTTCGACGCGAGATCGAATCGTCATGACGATCGGTGCTCTCTCGAAGACCCTGTTCGGAATCGGCTCTTAGAGCCACGTCGGCGCTTGGAATTACCGAGAATCGCGCGATCTTTCGTGAACACGAAGAAGGCCCCGAAGCACTCGCTCCGGGGCCTTCCGTCTTTCCTGAAGTCACATCGCGCTAGCGCGCGAGACGACTACATCATGCCGGGCATTCCGCCGCCCATGCCTCCGGGCGGCATCGCCATGCCACCCGCACCCGCCTCTTCCGGCAGGTCGGCGATCATCGCCTCGGTGGTGAGGAGCAGGCCGGCGACGCTGGCTGCATTCTGGAGCGAAGTGCGCACCACCTTGGTCGGGTCGATGACACCGGCCTTGATGAGGTCTTCGTACTCCTCGATGCGGGCGTTGAAGCCGTTGGCGCCCTTCAGTCCCTTCACCTTGTCGACGACGATCGAGCCTTCGACGCCCGCGTTCTCTGCGATGTATCGCAGCGGGGCTTCGATGGCGCGACGCACGAGGTCGACACCGTGGGCCTGTTCGCCTTCGAGTTCGAGGGCGTCGAGGGCCTTCTGCGCGCGGATTAGCGCCACACCACCACCGGGGACGATGCCCTCTTCGACGGCGGCGCGGGTTGCGTGCAGGGCGTCTTCGACGCGGGCCTTCTTTTCCTTCATTTCCGACTCGGTTGCGGCACCGACCTTCACGACCGCGACACCGCCGACGAGCTTCGCGAGGCGCTCGCTGAGCTTCTCGCGATCGTAATCCGAGCTGGTCTCTTCGACCTGCGCTCGGATCTCCTGGCAGCGGCCTTCGATGTCCTTCTTGGCGCCGGCGCCGTCGATGATCGTCGAGTTGTCCTTGTCGATCACGACGCTCTTCGCCTTGCCGAGGTCCTTGACGGTGACGTTCTCGAGCTTGAGGCCGAGTTCTTCGGCGATCACCTGGCCACCCGTGAGGATCGCCATGTCCTGCAGCATCGCCTTGCGGCGGTCGCCGAAGCCGGGGGCCTTCACCGCGGCCACGTTCAGCGTGCCGCGGATCTTGTTGACCACGAGCGTCGCGAGCGCTTCACCGTCGATGTCCTCCGCCACGATCAGCAGGGGCTTGCCCTGGCGGGCGACCTGCTCGAGCAGCGGGAGGAGGTCCTTCATGTTCGAGATCTTCTTCTCGTGCAGAAGGATGAGGGGCTCTTCGAGGACGACTTCCATGCCTTCCGGATCCGTCACGAAGTAGGGCGAGAGGTAACCGCGATCGAACTGCATGCCCTCGACGACGTCGAGTTCGGTCTCGAGGCTCTTGCCCTCTTCGACCGTGATCACGCCTTCGCGACCGACCTTTTCCATCGCCTCGGCGAGGATCGCGCCGATCGTCTCGTCGCTGTTCGCCGAGATGGTGCCGACCTGGGCGATCTCGCTCGAGTCGCGCGTGGCCTTGCTCAGCTTGCTGAGCGAGTCGCTGATGGCCTCGACCGCAGCGTCGATGCCGCGCTTGATGTCCATCGGGTTCACACCGGCGACCACGAGCTTGGCACCCTCGCGGTAGATCGCCTGGGCGAGAACGGTCGCCGTGGTGGTGCCGTCACCGGCGACGTCGGAGGTCTTGCTCGCAACCTCCTTCACCATCTGCGCGCCCATGTTCTCGAACTTGTCTTCGAATTCGATTTCCTTCGCGACCGTCACACCGTCCTTCGTGACGGTGGGGGAGCCGAAGCTCTTGTCGATGATGACGTTTCGACCCTTCGGGCCGAGCGTCACCTTGACGGCGTTCGCGAGTCCGTCGACGCCGGCAAGGATCTTGCCGCGCGCGTCCTGATCGTACTTGACTTCCTTGGCCATGATGATTCGTGAGCCTCCTACTTGCCTATTCGATGATCCCGAGGATGTCGTCCTCGCGAATGATGAGGTGTTCTTCACCGTCGACGTTGACTTCCGTGCCGCCGTACTTGCCGAACAGCACCTTGTCACCCTTCTTCACGTCGAGGGGGCGCACCGTGCCGTCTTCGGCGATGCGGCCATTGCCCACGGCAATCACCTTGCCTTCCTGGGGCTTCTCTTTGGCGGAGTCGGGAATGATGATCCCGCCCTTCGTCTTCTCTTCCTCGTCGATTCGCTTCACGAGAATGCGATCTTGGAGCGGACGAATCTTCATGAGTTCGTGTTTCCTTTGCTCTGGTTTTGCGAATGCTTCGCCTGGGTTGGGATTGGGTCTGGACTGTCTTGGAGATGTGTCTTTTCTTGGGCCTGAAGGCCGGGTCTCGCCGCCGGCCGCCGGGGTCCAGTCGGGCGACGGGGCCGGGACATTGGCACTCGAAAGCTCCGAGTGCCAACCGGCGCGCCAGCCTATTCCCGGGCCCCTGGGCGTCAAGCGGGGCCGGGGCTCGTGGAGGAAGAAAAGTCGTCCAGCTGACCCGGGTCGCGCAGGCGCCGGCCGCGGACGCAAGCTCGATCGCCGGGCGGACGATAAGCCCCGGGAACGCACCGGGAGCAGCAGAAGTGCAGCAAGATCGACCCCTTGGGCCGGCCCAGCGCACATGCGATCCGGCCCGGGAGCTGACCCGCGTGATGCGATTCCTGAGCGAACTCTACGCCCTGGGTCTCGAACTCGACGGCGGCGATTTTCTGGTGTCGGCCGAGCTCGCGCGCTCGCTGCTCCCCGAGCCGGCTCCGCGTAGTGGCGTTCTCGCCATCGAAGAGGAAGGTGAGCTCCAGCTCGGCGTCTTCCTCCACCCCGAGGACCTCGCCGACCCCTTCACCCTGGCCGAGGAGGCGAGCCATCTGATCTGCCTGGCCTGGCACGCCCGCTGCGATCGCCCCGTCTCGCCGCTGCTGCTCGAACTCCAGGGCGAGATCGATCGCTTCCTGTTTTTCTGCCACGATTCCGGGGAGTTGGACTTCGCGTGCTTCGAGGCGGGGGCGCCGGCGACGTGGCTTCCGCGCGAACTCGAGGGCCGCTACGAGGCGGCCCGCCTGCGCGCCCGGCGCTACTGCCACGAGCTCGTCGAGCGTTTCGCGCCGCGCCGCGACACCCGGGGCCTCGCGGCCGAGCTGCGCCGCTTCTACCGCGCCTCGCCCTCCCAGAAACTGGCGGCCTGATCCCGACGCTTGACTTTCGCCTTCCTTTCGTGAACTCTCGCACGCGAATCTGAAGCGAAAGGGGGGTGGCGATGGCGTTGACCCGACGACAGCGCGAGATCTTCGACTACATCAGCAGCTTCGTAGAAGAGGAAGGCTATTCGCCGAGCCTCGAGGAGATCGCGGCCCACTTCGGCCTCTCTTCGGTGGCGACGGTCCACCGGCACGTCCAGCACCTCGTCGAGAAGGGGATGCTGCGGAAGGCGTGGAACCGCTCGCGCTCCCTCGAGCCGGTGCCGCAGGAAGGCGCCGACGATGCGGGCATCACCTCGCTTCCGTTGGTCGGCACGGTGGCGGCGGGCCTGCCAATCGAAGCCATCGAAGACAACGAAACCGTTTCGGTGCCGAGCGAGATGGCGGGGCGTCCCGGCGAGAGTTTCGTGCTGCGGGTGCGCGGCGATTCGATGATCGAGGACCAGATCTGCAACGGCGATCTCGTCGTCGTCGAGAAGCGCGAGCAGGCGCGCAACGGCCAGACGGTCGTGGCGCTCGTCGACGGAAGCGACGCGACCCTCAAACGCTTCTACCGCGATGGCGGCAAGGTGAAGCTCGTCCCGGCGAACCAGACGATGGAGCCGATCGAGGTCGAAGCCGAACGCGTACAGATCCGCGGGATCGTGCGCGGGCTGATGCGCTCGTTCTGACTCTTACCAGCGGGCGCCGTGCGCCCTCGGGCCGCGGGCGCTTTTCGGTTCAGGCTAGTTGGCGTGCGGTGTCGCGCGTGAGCTTCGGGATGTCGAGGTCGTAGGGGCAATTGCCCAGGCAACTCTGCTCGGTGCAGGTCGTGCACGCGGAGGCCGCAGCCCCCAGACGCGCATAGCCCTGGCGTGCCATGCGCGGGTTGCCGTAGCGCTCCTCGTACATGCGCTGTCGCAGCACGTCGGCGATCGGCACATCGTGCGGACAGCTCTCGTGGCAGGCATCGCAGCCGGGTCGGCAGTATTCGGTGCTCGTCCTCGCCACGTACCTCTCGAGCACTTCGAAGTCGCGTCGAGCGAACTGTTCGTCCCCCGAGCAGGCCATGTAGTTGTCGGCGATCGACTTGTTCCGCATCGACACGATCGCGGCGTCGACGCTCGGGTCGGAGAACACCCAGCGCAGGGCCGCGCGCGCGAAGTCGGCGCCGTCCTTCTGGTAGACGGAGAGATCGTTCAGCTTCGCGCCCATCTGGGTCTTCATCGCGATGACGCCGACCCCCTTGGCGCGCGCTTTCGCGAGCCGCTCCGGGAGTCCCTGCTGGTTCGCCACCATGTCGAAGCTCTTCGTGAGGCGTTCGTAGAAGGCGGGGTCGGAGCCGAAGTTGTGGGCGCACAGGATCACGTCGGCGAGGTCGCGATCGAGCACGTAGTCGAGGCACTCGCGCAGCCGACCGCCGTGCCCCGACATCCCGGCGAAGCGGATCTTCCCCTGCTTCTTGGCCAGGCGGACGAACTCGTGCCACTCGGGGTTGGCCATGCGATCGACATCGTTCACCGCGTGGTTGAAGAAGACGTCGACGTAGTCGGTGCGCAGGCGCCGTAGGCTGGCTTCGAGCTCCTTCATGATGTGGGCGCGATCGTGGTTGGCCTGGGTGGCGTACTTGGTGGCGATGACGACCTTGTCGCGCTTGTCGTGAAGCGCCTGGCCCAACACGTTCTCGACGTAGTCGCCCCTCATCCATCCTTCGGTGCGATACATCTCGGCCGTGTCGAAGTAGTTGACGCCGGCGTCGTAGCAGTGACGCACCAGGTCGGCGCTCCGGCAGCCCGCCGAACCGAAACCGATGTCGGAGATTTCGAGGCCCGTCTTGCCCAGCGTGCGGTAGCGACGGATCTCGGGTTTGGCGCCGACCGCCGCGGAGACCGGGTCGGCCGCGCCGAGTGCGGCGATCCCCATGGCGGTGTCGCGCGTCTTCCGCAGGAAGGAGCGGCGGTCGAGAGTTCGGGGCGTCGACTTGCTGTGGGTCGCCATGGCGAGAGTCTCTCCGATGGGAATCCGGCTGGCGTTCGCGGACCGCCCGCCAACGCGCTGCTCGCGTAGCTTGACGCGAGAATCGCCCGTTGGCACCCTTGCGCCTTCTCAACCCCTTTGAAAATCAAGGGTTTACACGTTGGTTCACCTCACCCGGGCAATCGAGTTCTCGGCCTCCCTGCGCTACCGCGCGGCGGGTCTCTCCGAGGCGGAGAACCGCGAGGTGTTCGGCCTCGCGGCCGAGCAGCACGGGCACAACTATCGCCTCGAGGTGACGGTGAAGGGCGAGCCCGATCCGCGCACCGGGATGGTGATGAATCTCGTCGACCTGAAGGCCATCCTCGAGCGCGAAGTGATGCGCCGCTTCGATCATCGCGACCTCAATGCGGACACGGAGTTCTTCAAGGAAGTGCCCCCCACGCCCGAAAACCTCGCGGCCGTGATCCAGAAGCTGCTCGTCGCCGCGCTTCCCGAAGGACGCTTCGACCGCCTGCGCCTGTATCAGGACGCCGACCTCTACGTCGACGCCATCGGCAGCGACGCCTGAACTGTCACGGCGCGCGCCCAACTGGAATCAACGTGATCGAACTCACCCGCTGCTACCGATTGCCCGCCGCCCACGTGTTGGCGAACCCGCGTCTGACCGAAGTGGAGAACGACGAGATCTTCGGCAAGTGCGCCAACGAGAACGGGCACGGTCACAACTACGGCTTCGAGGTCACCGTGCGGGGCCCGGTCGACCCCGTGACGGGACAGATCCTCCCGCCCGAGCGACTCGATGCGCTATTCGAGTCGACCATCGCCGAGCGCTACTCCCACCGCCTGCTGAACGATTGCGAAGCGTTCGAGGCGCTGGTTCCCACCACAGAAAACTTCGCAAAGATCGTCTACGACGACCTCGCGCCCGCCATTGCGGGAGAGGGTGATGTCGAACTCGTGCGTGTCCGACTCACCGAAACTCCGCGCAACTTTTTCGAGTATGGAGACGAACGATGAGCCAGGCCGACGACATCGACGAGATCGAAGGTCTCGACGACGACCCCATTACCGACGTGGTGAAGGTCATGCTGCGCGAACTGGGCGAGAAGCCCGAGCGCGACGGATTGATCAAGACCCCGAAGCGGGTGGCCGCTGCGATGCGCTTCTTCACGAAGGGCTATGGACAGGACCCGATCGAAACCCTGAACAACGCGATGTTCGACGTCGAGTACGACGAGATGGTACTGGTGAAGGACATCGAGTTCTACAGCCTGTGTGAGCATCACATGGTGCCGTTCTTCGGGCGCGCCCACGTGGGCTACATCCCGAACGGCAAGGTGGTGGGGCTTTCGAAGATCCCGCGCCTGGTGGACATGTTCTCGCGCCGGCTGCAGGTGCAGGAGCGCTTCACCATGGAGGTGGCGGGGGTGATCGAAGACGTGCTGCGTCCCCAGGGTGTCGGCGTCGTGGTCGAAGCCAAGCACCTTTGCATGGTGATGCGCGGCGTCGAGAAGCACAACTCGTTCGCGATCACGAGTTCGATGAGAGGGGTGTTCAACAGCGACTCGAAGACCCGTGCCGAGTTCATGGAGCTGATTCGCCATCGACCGGATTCCTTCGCTTGAGCGAAGCGACGAGTGGCAATGACGTGCTCGCGCTGATGCGCGAAGCGCGCGCACAGCTCGAGAACGCGCCGGGGACCTGGCCCGCGAAGCGCGAGCTCGCCGAAGCGATCCGCGAGCTCACCGCCTGCCTCGCCGAGACCGACGCGCCCGAAGGGGAACTGCTCGCGATTGCCGAGCAGGTGCGCACCGCCGCGCGACGCTTCAGCGGGCAACCCGAAATGATCGATCCGCCGGGCGTCGCCGAGATGTCCCTGGCCGGGGGGATGGAGGTCTTTCGCGATCGAAGTCCGATCGTGGGGCAGGCGAACCCGCTGGCGCCGCCAGCCACTCTCGCGGCCGATCACGATACGAAGATGGTCTACGGCGAGGTCTTCTTCGGCCCCGCGTATCAGGGCGCGCCGGGATGCGTCCACGGTGGGTTCGTGGCCGCGGTCTTCGACGAAGCGCTCGGCATGGCGACGGTGTTCTCGGGGCGTCCCGGCATGACGGGGTGGATTCGCGTTTCCTACAAGCGACCGACGCCGCTGGAAACCGACCTGGGTATCGTGGCGCGCATGGACGGCGTGGAGGGCCGCAAGATCCGTACGTCGGCCGAACTGATCGCCGGTGACGAGGTGGTGGCCGAGGCAACGGGACTCTTCATCTCGATCCCCCTCGAGAAGTTCGCCGAGTTGAAACAGGCCGAACGCGACCGAAAGTCACAAGCCGGTTGAGGGCTGTGGCTTCGCGGCGCCACACCACTGCGCGCGATAGCATGACGACATGTCGGATTCCTCGGGTCGGTCGGTTGCTTTGAGGAAGCGGTGGATCGGCCTCGTGCTTCTCGCCCTGTTGATCGCTGCCGGGGGCTACTGGCGCTTCACTTCCGATCGCCTCGAAGTGCGCGTGGTCTCGGTCGAGCGGGGGATCGTCGAAGAGACGGTCACCAACTCGAAGGCCGGCACCTTGAAGTCGCGCCTGCGCTCGCGCATGAGTGCAGAAACGGGCGGACGTGTCGTCGACATCCACCACCGCGAGGGGCAGGCGGTCAAGAAGGGCGCACTGCTCGTCAAGCTGAACGACACGAGCCATCGCGCGCGGGTGCAACTCGCCGAGGCCGTGCTCGAAACGAGCACCGCCCGCAACAAGGAAGCTTGCATCAATCGCGACCTCGCGCGTCGCGACCTCGATCGCGCGCGCGAGCTGCGGCGCAACCAGGTCACCTCGGAGGAGAACCTCGATCGACTCGAGGTGAAATACCGCACCACGGAGGCCAGCTGCAGCGCCACGGAAGCGGATATCGCGCGGGCCAGGGCGGAGATTCGCGCCGCGCGGGCCGAACTCGAGAAGACCGAAATTCGCGCTCCATTCGATGGCATCGTGGCCGAGGTGAATTCCGAAGTCGGCGAATGGGTGACCCCCTCGCCGCCGCTCTTGAGTTCACCTTCGGTGATCGACCTGATCGATCCGGCTTCCCTCTACGTCAGCGCGCCGATGGATGAAGTCGATTCGAATCGCATTCGCGTGGGGCAGGTCGTTCGCATCACCGTCGACTCGCATCCCGGCGAGAGCTTTCCGGGCCGCGTGATTCGCGTCGCTCCCTATGTACTGGACATCGAAGCGCAGAACCGCACGGTCGAAGTCGAGGTCGAGTTCGACACCCACCCCGACCCGGGAACCATGATGGTCGGAACCTCGGCCGACATCGAGGTCACCCTGGCGACGCGCGACGACGTGTTGCGCATTCCCGCGGCCACCCTCCTGCAGGGCGGCAAGGTGCTCATCCTGGAAGAAGGGGTGCTCGAAGAGCGCATGGTTTCGGTGGGCCTGCGCAACTGGAACTTCGTCGAAGTCACCGATGGGTTGTCTTCGGGTGAGCTCGTCGTCGAGAGTCTGGACGAAAAGGAGGTCGTCGCCGGCGCGCGCGCACGCGCGGTGAACCAGGACGACAATCCCGCGGCGGTGGCCGCTGGCGCGAGCCGGTGATTCGTCTTTCGAAGATCTGGAAGACCTACGAGATGGGCGAGCAGAAGCTCCACGCCCTGGCCGATGTGACGACCACGATCGAGCAGGGCGAGCACCTCGCCATCATGGGGCCGAGTGGTTCCGGCAAGTCGACCCTGCTCAACATCATCGGTTGCCTCGATCGACCGACCTCGGGCGAGTACGACCTCGACGATCAGCCGGTCGCCCAACTCTCCGAAGACGAGCTCGCCGAGATCCGCCTGCGCAAGATCGGCTTCATCTTCCAATCGTTTCACCTGATCCCGCGGCTATCGGCGTTGGCCAACGTGGCGCTCCCCATGGTGTTCGCCGGGATCGATCCCCCGGAACGGGACAAGCGGGCGCGCGAGGCGATCGGTTCGGTGGGGCTCGCGGATTGGAGCGATCACAAGCCGGGCGAACTCTCGGGTGGGCAGAAGCAGCGCGTCGCCGTGGCGCGCGCCATCGTGATGCGCCCGAACATGCTCCTGGCCGACGAGCCGACGGGCAACCTCGACTCGGCTTCCGGGCAGCAGGTGCTCGACATCCTGTGTGGACTCAACGAGCAGGGCATCACGCTGATCACGGTGACCCACGACCCCAACGTGGCGCGCCTCGCCCAGCGCGTGATGGTGCTGACCGATGGCGCGATCCTGCGCGAGGTCGAAGGCGCCGCGGTCTCGAGCCTCGAGATGCTCTTCCGGCCGATTGGTGAGGATGGGCGGGGGGCCGAGGCATGACGAGTCGCGACATCGTGGGCTTCGCGGGAACGGCCCTGCTCGAACACCGACGCCGCACGGTCTTGAGCCTGCTGGGCGTTGCGATCGGCGCGACGGCGGTGGTCTTCCTCACCGGGCTCGGCGAGGGGGCGCGGGCCTTCGTGCAGGGAGAGTTCGAAACCCTGGGGAGCAACCTGGTCATCGTGATCCCCGGCAAGAACGAGACCACGGGCGCGTTTCCCGGCGTGGGGGGCGTACCGAACGATCTCACCCTCGACGACGCGCTCGCCCTGCGGCGTCAGCTGCGCGGCATCCGTTCGGTGATTCCGATGTCGACGGCCACGGATCTCGTTTCGTTTCGCGAACGCCGACGCCAACTCGCCATCCTGGGAACCACGCGCGAGTTCTTCTCCGCCATGAATCTGCGTGCGAGTCGCGGCAGCCTGCTGCCCGAGGGGGAACTCGAACGCGGGGCTTCGATCGCGGTGCTGGGCAACAAGGCCGCGCGCGAACTCTTCCAGGATCGCGATCCCATCGGTGAGGTGATCCGCGTCGGCGACGCACGCATGCGGGTGATCGGCGTGCTGGCGCCACGCGGCACCCAGATGGGGCGGAACATGGACGACAGCATCTTCGCTCCGGCCGCCACCGTGATGCAGCTCTTCAACCGCCATTCGCTGGCGCGCATCATGATCGAGCTGAATGCGTACGCCGACTCGGAGCCTGTGGTCGATCAGGTGATCGCGATCATGACCGATCGCCACGACGAAGAAGACATCACCTGCATCACCCAGGCCGCCGTGATGGATTCCCTGGGCGGCATCCTGCGAACGCTGACGCTTGCGGTGGGTGGCATCGCGGCGATTTCGCTCGCGGTCGCGGGCATCGGGATCATGAATGTGATGCTGGTGTCGGTTTCCGAACGAACGTCGGAGATCGGTCTGTTGAAAGCGGTCGGTGCACGAGGTCGCGATGTGCTCGCGGTCTTCCTGACCGAGTCTGCGCTGCTCTCGGCAGCCGGGGGCATCGTCGGTCTCGGGCTCGGTCGTAGCCTGCTTACCCTGGTCGAGTACCTCTATCCCGCGATCCCGGCCACCACCCCGCTCTGGGTGGTCCTTTCTGTGCTTGCGATGGCGATTTCGACCGGGCCCATCTTCGGCGTGTTGCCGGCCTGGCGAGCGATGCAACTCGAACCCGTTTCGTCGCTCCGGAGGGGGTGAAGCCGATGGCCGAAGCCACACGTCCCGACGTTCCGATTCGCGAACTCCTCGGCTTCACAGGCGGCGCGCTACGCGCCTACCCGCTGCGCACGCTGCTCTCGATGCTCGGCATTGCAATCGGTGTGATGGCGGTCGTGCTCCTCACTTCGATCGGCGAAGGCACCCGGCGCTACATCCTCACCGAGTTCATGCAGTTCGGGACGACGGTGATCGCCATCCATCCCGGCAAGACCGAAACGGGCGGCATGCCGGGCGTGATGGGTGGGACGACGCACAAGCTCACGATCGACGACGCAGAGGCGCTCGCGCGGCTTCCCTACGTCGAGCACATGGCCCCCCAGGCCCTGGGCACCGGGCCGGTCGAGTACGACGGTCGTTCGCGCAGCGTCTACGTCTTTGGCGCGACTTCAGCGATGCCCCATGTGATGAAGTTCGGAGTCGCGCGAGGCCAGTTCCTGCCTCCGGGGGATCCCCGCCGCGGTGCCCTGGTTGGCGTGCTCGGTCCGAAGTTGAAGCGCGAACTCTTCGGCGATCGCAACGCACTCGGGCAGTTCGTCCGCGTCGCGGGGACGAAGGTGCGCGTGATCGGCATCATGGAGCCGAAGGGCCGCATCCTCGGCTTCGACATCGACGACGGTATCTACCTGCCGGTGGCCACGGTGATGCAGATCTTCAATCTCGACGAGCTGCACGAGATCAACATCACCTACGCGCACGAGTATCAGACCGACGCCCTGGCCGAATCGATCCGGCAACTGCTGATGTCGCGCCACGGCGACCGCGAAGACTTCACCATCACGACCCAGAGTGCGATGATCGAAACCTTCGGCAAGGTGATGCGCGTGATCACCCTCGGCGTCGGTGCGATCGCGATGGTCTCGCTGTTTGTCGGGGCTGTGGGAATCCTGACGATGATGTGGATCAGCGTGGGGGAGCGCACGGGAGAGATCGGTCTGCTGCGCGCGATCGGCGTGCGTCATCGCGACATCCTGCGCATCTTCCTCGTCGAGGCGGCGATGCTCACGAGTCTTGGCGGGCTTGCGGGGATGTTGGGCGGGCTCGCCATCGCGGCGCTGCTTCGCGCGATGATTCCGGGTCTGCCCGTGCATACGCCCGCGATCTATCTGGTGGGTGCAATGGCGATGAGCCTTGCAACGGGCCTGCTTTCGGGCATCGCACCGGCGCGTCGCGCCGCCAACCTCGAACCCGTCGAGGCATTGCGGGCCGAGTAACGCAAGTGCGCGAGATTGCAGGGACGTTCGCAGTGCCAGCTCTCGCCACCGATGACGATGCGTGTGCTTTGTGCCGCGTATTCGCGCGATCGAAACGCTTCGTGACTTGACGATGAGAACGGGCATGCCAGCCTCCGTGCGTAATCGAGCACGCTGCGTCGGCATCGGCACCGCGTCGAGTCGCCGGGCGAACACCAGGGGGGGGGGAACATGAACTCGATCGCGCGTGTGGGACTCGTCGTCTCGCTTCTACTGACTCTGATCGCCGGTTCCGCGTGGGCCGCTGGCAAGGGGCCGGGACCCCGGCCGGGGTGGAGTGCGAGCGGCTGGCCCAAGCCTGCGGGGCACGACACGCCCGTCGAGGGTGAGTTCGGATTCCTCAGACTGCTCAATCCTTATGCCGATTTCGATCTGCTCTACGAGGGGAGTGGTGCGGACGACGATGGTCTCGACGACAGCAACGCGCTCGCCGTGTCGGGCGTCGTCGGGCTCGACGCGAATGTCACCGACTGGCTGACGCTTCACGGCGCGGTTCGCACCGGCAACGATCATCGTGAATCGCGCATTCGCCTCGGTGGTGGAAACCTCGACCAGAACATCGACGTTTCGATCTCTCGCCTCGGTTTTACCTGGGCGCCCGAGGTTCCGCTTGCCGATGAATTCGCGCTCGCGGTCGGTCGGCAACCCTTGGGTCTACCTGTGAACGAGCTCTACAGCGGAACCGTCTATGACGAAGACCTGGTCGTCGATGGTGCTCGCGCACGATGGGACTGTGGCTGTGGCGACGACGAAGACGATCCATCTCTTCTCTACGGCGTCGGGGTCGGTGGCTACAAGCTCGCCCGGTACAACAACAACGGAACCCCGGCGGCACTCTCCAACGGTTTCAATGATGAAACGGCACACCTGTTGACCGCGAATGGCTACGCCGATTGGCGCGCCACCGATATCGTTCGGATCAATCCGTTCATCAACTACTCTCGCTACTACGATCTCGAGAACGAAAACGGAAATCAGCCGTCACAGCTGAACAATGCGCAAATCGTCGACCATCCCGAGATCATTCATGCGGGCTTGAACACCACGGTGAACGTTCTCGGTACTCCGCTGACCGTGAGTGGGGAGTACATCAACAATCTCGATGCCGACGATGAGGAGCAGGCCTGGACCGCCGGCGTTGGGCTCGACCTTCCGGCTTGCGATCGTCTGCATCGCGTCAGCGTCGTCTATCAGGACGTCGAGGCGTTGTCGGTGGTTCCCGGGTACACGCAGGATGATCACCGGACGGTCCGAACCGGATACGAGGCCTGGGTCCTCGACGCGAACTTCAACACCACGGATTGGATCTCCTACAACCTACAGGGTTTCTTCGCAGACCCGGAAGACGACGCACTCGGAGACGAGTGGCGGGTGCGCTTCGGCATCCGCGCGCGCTTTCCCTGATCGTTCGCTCCGAGGCTGAATGAGGCGCCCGGTGGCTCGCGGAAACGCGCCCCACCGGGCGTTTTCATTTCAACCGACTGGAAAGTCGCGCACCGCGCAGATGACGAAGTAGGAGAAGATCGGAACCACCACCGTCGGAACCCCGACGAGCCCGGCCCGATCGACACTCTCGGATCGAATTCGCCGATCGCGAACCCGCTGCGCGATCCAACGCGCACCCAGGACGGCGCTCGCCACGCAGGCGAGCACCATGGGGCCCAGCAACAGCAGAGAGCCCACGATCTCTTCGTGGGTCCACGCCGCGGTGGCGGCGCTTTCTCCTGCACCGACGAAGAGCGCGTCGGCGCTCACGATCCAGACCTTTGCCGCGAACCCGGCGCTCTTCTCCGTGCGGGCTGCCCCCGCCCCGTGGGTTGCGTTGAGCACGATCTGCAGGATCAACCCGCAGAGCAACAACGTCGTCGCCAACTGAACGAAGGGCGCGGCGTCCGGAAGATCCGCCCGCAGGGTCCACGTTCCCAACAGACCCACGGCCGCCAATGCCCAGTGCGCTCCCGTGACCCAGACGATCCAACGCAGTGCACGCGAACCGCGTGAGTTCGCTTCGAAGTCGCAGAGCGTGAAAGCAATCGCATCCGCCGCAATCGCACCCGCCAACAGGGTGGTCGTTCCCACCAGATCGAGATCGATCGATTCGAGCACAGCGTGTGTCTCCGAAGCAGATGTGTGCACGACGAATGTGTGGATCGTGTGTCGCCTGGGTGATCAATGCGAAATGTGTCAGGTCGTCACGCGGCATCGATTCATCACTGAAACGTTTGCGTCTTGGTCACTGACTCATCACACAGGCGTAGTGTGTTCTCGGTCTCGTCACACGTCTTCACCCGAATCGTCGTAGCGCCATCACGTTTCGGTCACAAGCGCTTCCTAGATTGCGCCCTGCTTGAGCCAGCGAATGGGAGGGCA
>JANQEL010000206.1 GCA_028278345.1 Myxococcota bacterium | reverse complement strand
CACAGGCCGCCGCCGAAGCGCGTCGTGACACCCGCCACGCACTCACCGTCGAAGCAGGGCATGCGCTCGGGGAGTTCGACGAGGGTGGCGCAGCGAACGCCGCGCACTTCGATATCGGAATCGCCGGCGTGGATCGCGCGCAACTGATGCGCGCCTTCTTCGGCGCCCTGGGACGCCCATTCGGAAACCTGACGGAGGTGATCGTCGGTCAGCATGGAGAGGGGGGACTCCAATGTCTGGTGGGTGGATGTTCGGAGGAGTTGCATGGGGAGTTCGGGAAATCGCCGTAGGACACGCCGTCCCGAAGGCCGCCAATTCTATCGACGCATTGCAGAAAAATCGAAGGACAATCACCACGAAAAACAGCAGTGAAGGCAAGAAAGTTTCCTTTTGACCTCCCGCGCTGCACATGGGTGACGCCAAGTTGCACGTCGACCCTCGCCGGAGGCTCGCGTTCAGCGCGGAACGCGCAACAACGCCTGGGCCGCGCGAGCACCGTCGATCGCTGCGCTCAAGATGCCACCGGCGTAGCCGGCTCCCTCACCAACGGGAAGCAGGTTCGCGAGCCCCCTGGCCCCGAAGCCCTCGCGATCGCGCGGCATGCGAAGCGGTGCCGAGCAGCGGGTCTCGACGCCGACCAACATGCCATCGCTTCCCGAGAAGCCGGGGATCTGCCGCTCGAACACCTCGAGGGCGCCGCGCAGCGCGTCGCGAATCGCTTCGGGGAGTAGCGCGTCGATGCGTTCGGGGACGACGCCGAGCTTGTAGCTGCTTGGCCGCAGCGAAGTCGATGCGCGCCCCGCAATGAAGTCGCTCGCGCGCTGCGCGGGCGCGGTGTAGTTCGAACCGCCGGCTTCGTAGAAGCGCGCTTCGAGGTCGCGCTGCAGGTCGACACCCGCGAACACGCCATCGCCGTGACCCGAAGGCTCGACCGGCGTCACCACCGCGGCGTTCGCGTAGGGCGAGGAATGTCGCGAGTTGCTCATTCCATTCGTGCAGAGATACCCGTGGCTGTTCACGCTGGCCACGATCTGCCCGCCCGGGCACATGCAGAACGAGTACCCGCCCGCCCGCTTCGCGGTCTTGCGGCAGACGAGTGCGTAGTAGGCGGGGCCGAGCATCGCGGCTTCGGGGCCCTCGCCGTAGCGCCCGCGATCGATCAACGATTGTGGGTGTTCGATCCGCACGCCGAGTTGCGAAGCACGGGGTTCGATCTCGACCCCCTGTCCGTGCAATCGCTCCCAGGTGTCGCGCGCACTGTGGCCGACCGCGAGCACGACGGCGTCGCAGTCGATCCCCCCATCCGAAGTCTCGACGCCCACCACGCGACGCTCGCCCGGCTCTTCAGCGAACCGCAGCCCCTCGAAGCGCGTGCGCCAGCGGAAGGCGACGCCCCCCTTCTCGAGCATCTCGCGCAGGGCGGGAAGGATGCGATGCAGGCGATCGGTCCCGATGTGCGCGCGCGCGTCGTAGACGATCTCGGGAGGTGCGCCGCAGGCGACCAGCGTCTCAAGGATGGGAAGCGAGAGGGGATGATCGACTCGGGTGTAGAGCTTGCCGTCCGAGTAGGTCCCCGCCCCGCCCTCGCCGAAGAGCAGGTTGCTCTCGGGGTCGAGCTCCCGGTGGTTCTGGAAGCGCGCGAGGGCCCGCCCGCGAAGGCGAAGCGAATCGCCCCGATCGAGCAGGGTGACGGACACGTCGTTCTCGGCGAGGGTTCGCGCCGCGAACAGGCCGGCCGGGCCGGCTCCCACCACGACGACGTGGCCCGGGCGCGCGCGCCGCTTGTCGGCAGGAACACCGAATTGTGCCGGCGGCTCGAGCTCGCGCACCCGCCCGGCGCGCAGGGCGCGCTCGAAGGTCTCACCCACGGGCGTTTCGTCGAGGGTCACGTCGGCGTGGATGACGAAGCGAAAGCGTCGCCCACGAGAACCGCTGCGCCGCGCATCCAGCGACTTGCGCGCAATGCGCAACTCCCGCACGCGATCGGCCTCGATACCGAGGGTTTCCGCCGCGCGCTCGCGTAGGGCCGCCTCGCAATCTTCGAGCCCGAGCGTGAGGTTCGTCACGCGAAAACGCGCAGGGTCGGCCGATGTTCCGTTCGTCACGGCGGGGAGGCTATCGCTCTGCCGGGTGTTTTGCGCAGCAGGCCCCGCGAGAGCCTTCAAGCCGCAGCATCCGTCCACCGAAGATCGCAGCATCAGCGGAGGCCACCCTTGCAACGCGAACGCGCCATAGCCGTGCTCGGAGATCACGGCGCCCTCCTCGGCGACCTGGCCGAACGGGTGCGCGCACTCGACCATCGCGTGATCCGGGTGAAGACCCTCGAAGAGGCGATCGACTTCGCCTACGAGCGAAATGTCGAGTACGCGGCGGCATTCATCGAACCCATGGGTCTCGCCTACGACCTCGCCGAAGCCCTCTACTCCCTGCGCGTGCAGGCGAACTCGCCCGACATGTGTTTCATCGCCACGGGCGAGGCCCCCGACGACGAGCATCGCGCGACGTTGCGCGAGGCCGGTGTCGAGCGGGCGCTGTGGACCCCGATCGCCGACAACGCCCTGCGCTTCCAGCTCAACGCCGCGATGTCGCGACACACCCAGGACTTCCTGCGCTGCGACACCCGCGCTCCGGTCGTCGGTCAGGCCACGGTGACGGTGGGCGGCCGCCGCAAGCTGGTTTCGATCTACAGCCTCTCGGCCGGCGGCGCGTTTCTCGAGACCCCGCGCCCCTCGATGAGTGGCGCGCGGGTCGAAGTCGCCCTTCTCACCCCCGATGGCGAGCTCAGCTTCGACGCCAACGTGCTCTACACCAACGTGCCGGGAAACCTCTCACAACCGACCCTGCCGATCGGCATGGCGGTGCGCTTCGAGGACGTGGGGCGCACCGCGTGGGACACCCTGCGCGCGATCGTGACGAGCCACGCGCGCTGCCTTTCGGTCTGATCGCGGGCTTCGACTCATACTGCAACGCCCCGCCGCCCGGCCCTGGGGAGTCTTCAGTCGTTCGGGTCGATCGCCGATGCAGTTGCACATGAGTGTGTGCCCGAAGATCGATTTGCGCCTCGCGATGGCGATGACCTGCTTCGTGCTCGTCGTGTGCGTAGGCACGGCGAACGGCGAGGAAGCGCCCGCGGTAGTCATAGAGGAAGCGCAGACCGCGGAAACCGCAGTCGAAGCCGAAGCCCTGCAAGCCGCCATCGAGGGTGTCGACGAAACGACCGTCGCGAACCCGCAGCCCACCGCCCAGGGCGGCGCCTGGATTCCCACGGCACCCGGCACGCGCTCCACCTATCTCTATCTGCGCGAACGCTCGCGCGCCGTCGAAGGCCAGGAGGCCGAGATCGAGAAGCTCCGCGGCACCCGCATCGACGAGATCGCGCCGCGCGATCCCGACTACGGGAGCGACGTCGTGCGCGTCGATTCGACGCTGCGCGCGAAGAGCACGGCGGCCAGCGGTGAAATCAGCGAGAGCCACACCCGGTATCTGCGCGTTTCGGGTTCGCGCCTCGAACTCGTGGCCGAACGAAGCGCCGATCCCACGAGCACCCTCGATGTCGTCACCCGCTACGAGGTGCCGCTCTCGATCCTCGAGTCGGACGCCGAGCCGGGCCAGCGCTGGGAGGTCGGCGTGCGCAGTCAGCGAGACCTCCACACGCGCCTCGAAGGCGAAGTCCTCGGCGTGCAGGCGGCGGACACGCCGGCGGGTCACTTCGAGCAGTGCCTCGTCATCCGACTCACCGGGGAGATCTCCGGTGTGGTCGAAGCCTACGGCACACGCATGGAAGTTCCTTCCGGTGACATCACCGTGACGCGTTGGTACGCACCCGGCCACGGCCTCGTTCTCGCCAAGGAAGAACGCAGCCAGACCGTCGTCCTCGAAGACGGCACCACGATGGACTACAGCGAGCGAACCCAGTTCGCACTACGCTCGTCGGATACGCCAACGACCTCTGCGGTCGTCGCACCCGCGGCGCCCGCCGATACCGGGCCTTCGGTCGCGCCCTAGCGAGTCTTTCGCAAGAGCGGGAACGCGGCCGCGAACCCGGGCGACGGGCCATGCAAGCCGATGCACACCGATGTTCAGTAGCCGACTCGATCCCGCACAACGCGAACGCGCGCGACGTCGCCTGGAAGACGAGGTCTTCGATGTGGCCATCATCGGCGGCGGTGTCACCGGCGCTGGCGCCGCCCTCGACGCCGCGAGCCGCGGCCTCTCGGTCGCGCTGATCGAAGGGCGCGATTGGGCTGCGGGCACCTCGAGCCGCTCGAGCAAGTTGATCCACGGCGGCATCCGCTACCTCGAGCAGATGCAGTTCGATCTCGTGCGCGAGGCCCTGCGCGAGCAGAGCCTGATGATCGACACCCTGTGCCCCCACCTCGTGCGACCCATCCGCTTCCTCATGCCTCTCACCCGCCCGCTGATCGATCGCGCCTACATCGGCGCCGGCGTCATGCTCTACGACGCCCTACCGGGACATCGCAGCCTCGAAGCCCACAAGCACTGGAGCCGTCGTGGCGCGCTCAAACGATTCCCCGGGCTTTCGAAGAAGGCGCTGGTCGGCGGAATCGAGTTCTCCGATGCACAGGTCGACGACGCGCGGCACACCCTCGCCCTCGTCCGCACCGCCGTGAGCCACGGTGCCGCCGTGATGAGCAGTGCCCGGGTCGTCGAGCTCCAGGAAACGGGGAGCCGCGTCACCGGCGCGCGCGTCTCGTGCATGGAGACTGGCGACGAGTTCCTGGTGCGCGCGCGGCAGTTCATCAATGCGACCGGCGTGTGGACCGATCAGGTGCAGGCCATGGCCGGGCGCGGACGCATCAAGGTGCGAGCCTCGAAGGGCATCCACATGGTGGTGCCGCGCGATCGCATCCACGGCGATTGCGGCCTCGTGCTGCGAACCGAGAAGAGTGTGCTCTTCGTCATCCCCTGGAAGCACCACTGGATCATCGGCACGACGGATACCGATTGGCAGCTCGACCTCGCCCACCCCGCGGCGAGCCGCAGCGACATCGACTACCTGCTCGGCACCCTCAACGCCGTACTCGCGACACCCCTGCGCTACGAAGACATCGAGGGCGTATACGCCGGCCTGCGCCCCCTGCTCCACGGCGAGAGCGACGCCACGAGCGAGCTGTCGCGAACCCACGCCGTGTCGCAGTCGGTCTCGGGCTTGATCACCGTCGCCGGGGGGAAGTACACGACCTACCGACCGATGGCGGAAGAAGCCATCGACGTGGCGGTGCAGAGCCTCGATCGCAAGGTGCCGCCGAGCTGCACCGCGAGCCTTCCCCTGATCGGGGCCGACGGCTTTCATCCCACCTGGAACCGACGCAGTTCGATCGCCACCGAGACCGGCCTTCACCGACAACAGATCGAGCATCTGCTCTCGCGTCACGGCACGCGCATCTTCGATCTGCTCGCGATGATCGAAGAGCGCCCCGAGCTGGCCGAAACGATCCCCGGCACGAAGACCTACCTGCGCGTCGAGGCTGCCTACGCGGCCAGCCACGAAGGCGCCCTCCACCTCGACGACGTGCTCACCCGGCGCACCCGCATCTCGATCGAAACCTTCCACCGCGGCGTCGAATCGGCACCCTGCGTCGCTGAAGAGATGGCGCGGGTGCTCAGTTGGGACGACGAGACCACCCAACGCGAGACCGACCACTACCGGCTGCGCGTCCAGGCCGAGCGCGATTCACAAGAGCAGCCGGACGACCTTTCGGCCGATGCCGCACGACTCGGCGCTCCGGACACCCGCGATGGCCTACCCGAAGGCCGCGTCGTGCGGCTGGTCGGGCGCGACGACGTCAGCGCGTAGCGGGCAGCTTCGACGGCGTCACCAGGGCAACGCTCGTATCGCTCTCCACCGATGGCGGCGCGGCCGAGAGCTCGTCGTAGAGCACCGTCGAGAGATCGGGCTCGTCGGCGGGATCCACCTCGAAGGCGCCGACCCGATCGATCTCGCTGATCGCATCGATCCGCTCGGACGCAAACGAAAACGGCATGCCGAACTCGGCGAGCAAGGTGCCGAGGTCGCCCTTTGACGTGTACATCACGACCGCAACGAGGGCCGCGCAGACGAGGAAGACCAGGGTGCGCTTGCTCTGCCCCTTGGGTTCGCGATAACGCGAGATGTACTCGGGCGGGGCCGGCGGCCGATAGACGGCGCGAATCGATTCGAGGGGCGGTGAGTCCGCGAACTCGGAGTGCGTCGCAGGCGCGACGGGTTCGGGCTCTCGCGCAGCGAGTTCGAGACTCGGCGCGCCACTGATTGCCTCGGCGGTGAGCGGTGCGCTGGCCAGCGCTTCCTGCCAGTCTTCTTCGAGCACGAGCTCCTCTTCACCGCAGAGTTCGGTGCCCGGTGTGGAGGCCAGGGACGCTTCGTCCTCTTCTCCCTTTTCGTCAGCGAGACACGCCACGGCGAGTTCGCCATCGATCAGCGTGACTCCGCGCGAGGCCGCGTACTCGAGCAGGCGCATGCTGAGTTCGGAGAGCTTGCGCGGGTTCCCCAGGCTCAAGCGATGCAGCGCCGCGGCGCCCGCTTCGTTGATGAGGGGATGCCCCTCCCAACCGACGCGACGAAGCCGCGTGTCGAGGTAGGCGTGCGCCTCGCCGGGTTCGAGGGCGGTCATCGCGTGGTGGACATCCTTTTCGAGCCAGGCGAGCAGCGGGCGGATGCGATCGCGCCCGACGGCGTCGAGGTCGGCCAGCAGCAGCACCTGGGCGACGGGCTCGCCTTCGGGGGTGCGGAGCTGGGGCAGGATGCAGACGCGCTCGAGCAACTCGGGCGAGAGGTAGTGTGCGTCGTCGACCACGATCAGGAGCTTGCCCAGCGTCTGACGCGCCTCCTCGAGACCGTCTCGGGTGATGCGGTCGTTGCGAATGCCGAACTCGCGCAACAGCACGCGGCGCATGTCGTCCCAGCATGTGGTGCGACCGGACAAGACGGCGATCTGGTAGTCGTCTGCGCAGAGCTTGGGGAGCGCGCGGGCGAAGCTCGACTTCCCGATCCCTTCGTGGCCGGAAACGCATTGGATCGACGTGCCCGCCTCGAGGCCGTTGCGAACGAAGTGGGCGGCCGCGCGCAGGGGCTCGGTCATGAAGACGGGACCGGAACTTTCGCTGGTGGTAAAGGGAGGCTTCTTGAATCCGTAGTAGGACTCGACGAGGCTCGTCATTGGTTTTCTCCGAGTACGCGGACGGTCGAAGCAGAGACCGCAGGCGTTCTTCCCACTTCCCGGCCCCATCCGTTGCAAGTCGGGGTCCAACGGCGAGAGTTGGCGAACATCCCCGATTCCAATCGCGTTTTCGCCATGCGCAACGAACCGGCGGGCATCACGAGCCGGCAGCAAGTGCTTCGCGCGGGGCGCGCAGGTGGAAGGGGGCTACCGCCTACGAAGTTTTCATCACAGCGGGACCGTGGGCGCATCCATGCACAGCCCACGACGAGCGACGTGTGCAATGATACGGGCCGGAATCAGACGAACCGTGCCGCCAGGAGACCCGAGACCATGAAGCTCGTGCAGGCCGTGATCAAACCCTTCAAGCTCGACGATGTGCGCGATGCGCTGCAGAAGATCGGCGTGCAGGGCCTCACCCTGACCGAGGTCAAGGGCTTCGGCCGGCAGAAGGGCCACACCGAGCTCTACCGCGGCGCCGAGTACGTCGTCGATCTCCTGCCGAAGACCACGATCGAGATCATCGTGCGCGACGAGGACCTCGACCAGGTCGTCGACACCATCGCCACGGCCGCCAACACGGGAAAAATCGGCGACGGCAAGATCTTCATCAGCGAAGTGGAAGACGTGATCCGCATCCGCACGGGCGAGCGCGGAGAAGCGGCACTCTAGTTCGGTCGCGGCGCTTCGACTCGCTACTCCACCCCCACCACGTACATCGAGACGCTGCCCGTGGCGGCTTCCGTGCCTCCGAGTGAGACCTCGCCCGCCGGGAAGCTCTGGCGATAGACGTCGTAATCGGTGTCGTCGGTTTCGATCGTCCAACCCGACACGAGTTCCCACCCCACGAGCCACGAGGGCTGGTCGGGCACACGCACGTCGAAGCCCACGTAGACCGTGGCCGGCCGCGCGAGTTCGATGCGCATGTCGATGTCGAGGCGCTTGTCGTTGTTCGCCGTGTTGATCGCAGTGATGCCATCGATCTCGGCCGGAATCGCGGTGTAGGTATAACCGCGATCGATGAAGACCGGCTCTCCCGCGGCGAGCACGCCGAGCGTGTAGTGCGCCGGCAGGAGCGACGCCACGGGCGGCGTGTCGGGATCGGGATCCGGGTCGGGCGGTACGATGTCTCGGGCGATCACATATGCGACCTGCTCGGTGGTGCGGTCCCGTTCGCTGTCGAGGATCTGGTCCTCGTCGATCGCGACGGCGAGGTTGCCCCCGGAAAGCGCATCGGCACCGTAGAGCACCGACCAGCCCCCGTTCGCACCATCCATGCCCGCGAGGGTCGAGACCGCTGTGCCGTCGACGCTCGAAACCGGGAATGACCACGGGGCGGCACCTTCGACGATGCCTTCCACCGAATCCCCGGTGATGCCGGCTTCGATCGAGACGGTACCTGCTTCGCTCACCCCGGCTTCGAAGACCATGAAGCCCAGCGTTTCATCGGCGCGCGTGATGTCCGAATCCTCGGCGACGTGTTTACCCACGCTCAAGCCGTCCGCGTCGGCGGGATTGTTGCGGTTGCCGTCGGACGACCAGAACGCGCTCCAGTCGGCGTCGTTCTCGGTCATCACCTGACCGATCACGACCGGTGCGGTGTAGCTGTTGAGGTAGCTCTCCGTTTCGCCCACCCAACTGCCGTCGTGGTCGGTCACGCTCGAGGGTCGCTTGCGCGCCTCGAACTGGATCCCGTCGTCGGCCGTCGTGTACTGCCCCGCTTCGGCGACCAGGACGTTCACGGTGTAGCCCGAAAGGGCCGTGTCACTCGGGTTCTGGACGCGCAGCTCGAAGGCGTTGCCACCGGCGTTGCGCACGCGCGCTACCGCGGGTAGATCGCTCGCCTCGTAGACGACACCCGCCACCACGACCATGTCGGCATAGGTCGCGGGCAACGTCACGGTCTGCCAGCCAGACCCGACGCCGCTGATCACTTCGTGATGCAGCTGGCCCACAGTCGCAGGAGGCGTGTTGGTCGGATCGTCCGGGTAGGGATCGCTGTTGTCGCCGATTCCATCGCCATCGCGATCGGCCCACTCGGTCGGATCGGCGGGGAAGACGTCCCCATTGTCGCCGACACCGTCGCCGTCGCTGTCGACGGTTTCGGTCGGATCATTCGGGAAGGCGTCCGCGTTGTCGCCCACACCGTCGCCGTCACTGTCTGCAGTTTCGGTGGGATCGTTCGGGAAGGCATCCGCATTGTCGCCGACGCCGTCGTCATCGCTATCCGTCGTTTCAGTCGGATCGAGGGGAAAGGCATCTCCGTTGTCGCCGACACCATCGCCGTCGCTATCGGCCCACTCGTTCGGGTCGTTCGGGAACGCGTCGATACCGTCGTGGAAACCATCGCCATCGCTATCGGGCGGCGACCATGCGGCGCTCTCGAGATCGTCGATCTGCAGCAGATAGGCGGAGAGCTGATCGAGCTCGCCAGCGGTGAGCGAAAGCCCGAGCGTCGTGTGGGCGACGATGGCCTCCTGGAGCGTCGGCGCCGAACCGTCGTGCAGGTAGGGACCCGTCGCCCAGAGCCCGAGCAGGGTGGGGGTATCGAGGGCCGTCTGCGGACCCGAAGCCGGGAAGAGCGTCCCGACGTCGTGCATCGCGAGGGTTGCACTGTCGGTGAAGGTCGAACCCGAGTGACAACTCTCGCACGCGAGGTTTTCGAACAGTGCGCGTCCCGCCAACGCATCGACCGTGAGATCGCCGTTGGCTTCGCGATGGGGACTCACGCCCACCGTCGAGAGGGACTCGACATACGCGGCCAACGCATCCAGGTCGGGACTCAAGCCCGCCTTGGGATCGCCCAGGGGATCGCTGCGCGTGCCGGCCTCGAAGTCGGCGTCCTCCATCAAGCCGAGACCGAGAGCGAAGCTGCGAATCTGCCCTTCGAAGTCCTGCACCTCGTCGAAGTTCGCCGACCAGTGAAGGGGACCGTTCTCCTGTCCGTGACCTTCGAGGGCGATCGTGGTGCGCAGACCTTCACCGAACTGGGTGAAGTCCCAGATACGACCGTCGCTTCCCGCCGCGTTGTGACACGAAGCGCACGACATGTAGTCGAGCCCCGCGAGGCGATCGTCGCGCGCGTCGTAGAAGTGCTGCTTGCCGAGGAGTACCGGGGCCGAAAGCGATTCGTTGGCCACGGTCGAAACCGTGCCCAACGACACCACGCTGATGCCGCCGTGCACGACGATGTCCGCGACGTCGATCACCTCGACCGTGCGATCCATGAAGTTGTGGACCGCGATGCGCGTGCCATCCGGGGAGAGCGCAAGACCCTGGGGCGCGCGCCCGACATCGAAGCGCGCGATCTCGCTATCGACCAGCGTGTCGCTCACCGCGACCTGGCGATTGCCCTCGAGAGCGGTGAAGAGATGCACACCGAAGGGACCGAAGGCCGCGTGGCTCGCCACCGATGCGTTGTCGTGATCGATGCGGTCCGACGTCTCTTCGAGCTCACTCGCGAGATCGATGCGCGAGCTGATCGCGCGCACCGTGTGATCGAAGTCGAGGTCGGTGCCCGGCCGCCCTTCCCCGCCGAGCACGTTGTCCTGCTTCGAAGGCAGGTAGGCCACCTGGGCATCGGGCGAGATCGCCAGTGGACCGAGGTAGTTGGGAAGACCGGGGCCCGTGTTCTCCGTCTCCAGATCGTCGCTGTAGTGCACGACGATGGTGCTCATGGTCGTGAAGTCGGAGGTATCGAGAGCGACGACCTCGCCACCGCCCGAGAGGGGATCCGGAGCGAGGGTGTCTTCGCCGGGAACGGGAGGCGTGATGAAGCGCGAAACGTAGAGGGTCGTGCCATCGGGCGAGACGGCGAGATGCCGCGGCGTCGAACCGACGAGCGCGATGCGCGCGAGGGTGCGGGTCGAGACGTCGATCTCGACGACTTCACCCGAATCCTCGAGGGCCACGTACGCGACGGCACCCGAAGGCGCGAACACCAGGCCATGAGGCGAGCGGCCTTCGACACCATCGGAGAGCGCGATCGTTTCGTCGACGGTGCGCGTGAGCGGATCGACGATGTCGATCTGGGACGCGCCCTTCGAAACCACCCAGACGCGCCCGTCCGGAGCCACGGCCAGCGCGCGGGGTTCATCGCCGACACCGACCTCGGCTGCGGGCAGCAGCATCGAGGGATCGACCGCTGCGACCGTGTCGTTGTCGGGGTTCACGTTCCAGATTTCGTCGCGCGTCGGATGGTAGGCGACGCTCGAAGAGGAGAGCCGCCGCAGCCCGTCGTCGAGGGGATCGATCGAGGCGTCGTAGATGATCTGCGTGATCGAGTACGACTGCTCGTCCCCGCTGACCGTATCGCGCACGGTGAGTACGACGTTGTAGCGTCCCGGCGCGACGAAGGTGTGGAGGGCCGTGGGATCGGAGTCGAAGACAGTCGGTGCCGAACCGTCGCCGAAGGACCACTGGTACTCGAGGGTCGCGGCCGGCGTTGCCGAGAAGGCGATTTCCGAATCGGTGGCGGCGGCGGGAGAGGCGTCGATCTCGACGTCGACCACTGGGACCTCGGTGTCGAAGTAGACATCCTGCGCCGGTGGACCGTCGGTAATCGCGATCACATACATCGAGAGGGGACCGCTGGTGTTCTCGGTTTCGCCGAGCACCACATCGCCCGCCGGGAAGCCCTGGCGGTAGACACGGAAGTTCGTGTCGTCGGTTTCGATCAACCAGTCGGGCACGAGTTCCCAGCTGGCGAGCCAGGAGGGAATCGCGGCCACGCGATCGTCCCAGCCGAGGTAGACGGTGCGCGGGGCCGAGAGCCCGATCGTGATGCTGATCGGCATGCGCTTGTCGTTGTTCGCCGTCTGCACCGAGGTCGCGCCCTCGAGATCCGACGGGACCGAGGTATAGACGTACGAGCGATCGATGAAGACGGGCTCGTCGGCAGAGAGCACGCCGAGCTGGTAGTGGGCGGGCGCGAGCGACTCGATCGCGGTGCCGCCGCCCGCGAAGGGTTCGAAGCTGCCGCGCGCGAGCGCGGGGGTGTAGGTGATGCCGTCCTCGGAGAGCCGCACCTCGTACTGCTCGATGCGTCCATCGGCGCTGTCCTGCCGCGGCAGGTAGGAGATCCCCGTGATCTCGTGGCCGCGCCCGAGATCCAACACGAACTCGTGAGGGTGGGGTGCGCCGCTCGTCTCGCTCATCCAGAACGTGCCGGGATCACCGTCGATGCCCAGCGCAGCACCGTTGCCGCTCGCTTCACTGTCCGCGCTCGCCGTCCACAGCGCGGAGTCGATCGCCTCGCCGTTTCCGTCGTAGACGCCGAGTTCGGCGATCGCCGCGAAGCTCTGACCGTTCTCTTCCGAAAGCGAAGTCAACTTGACGAACTGCCACGGCTCGTCTGCGATGGCGCGGCCGACGCGAATCACGTGCGCAACGGAAGGAACACCCGCCGCATCGATCGCGAACAACATCCAATAGCCCGGCAGCAGGAGATTCGGATTGTCGGTCGGACTCAGGGTGTAGCTGCCCGGCGCGTCCTCGCTGAACGCCACCTCGTGGAAGCGCGTGTCGGTGTTCACCGCGTGGGTGGTCGAGGCCATCCGGACCATCGTGAAGCGATCCATCCCCGGCGTCGCCGTGAGCGCGATGTCGTTTCCGTGGATCACCGTGCCCGGCGCCGAAGAGATATCGGGGCGCGTGGCGAGCCCGCCCGCCGGTGAGAAGAGATAGGGAGGCGTGTAGACCTGGCCATCCTGGTGATTCGCGGGGATCGGATTGCTGGCGCCGTAGCCACCGCCGGCGGCGAGCACCCGGCCGTCGGTCAACAGCAACGCGGTCGAGTGATAGTTGCGCGGCACGCTCATCGCGGCGACGAGACGCCAGCTGCCGGTGTCGGGGTTCCAGATCTCGGCTTCGTAGACCGTGCCTACGTCGCTGAACCCCTGCCCCGAAGTATTGCCTCCGATGGCGATCACCTCACCGTTCGGCAGGGTCACGAGATTCGCGAAGGTGCGTCGGCGGTTCATGTCGCCCGTACCGGTGATGGTGGGCGTGCCGTTCAGATCGACGACGAAGGCCTGACGTTGCGAGCCGGTATCCCAGCTGCCCTGGTTGCCGCCCGCCACGAGCATCTTGCCTTCGGCGAACTGGATCGCCACGCCAGGCGAGTAGTCGCTCGAGTCCGCGACCAGACCGGCGTCGCGGAAACTCCCGACCCCCGTCGGATCGATCAGGTGACTTTCGACCGTATCCCAGAAGTGGAAGATCTCACCGAAGGGGGTGATCGTCAGGTTGGCCCACCAGCGGCGATCACCGTCGGTGCCATCGCGACGCGTGCGCATCGCATTCCAATCGATGCCGTTCAGGACCTCCCAGCTTCCTTCCTCCGACCACTTCTCCGGGTTCCGGAAGTTCGACGCCGTACCCATGTTGGTGATGATCTCACCATTGGGCATGGCCAGCGTGACCGCGTACCAGCGACCCCCGGTCGCCATGTCTTCGATCTGCGTCCACTGGTCGTCGCGGTAGTCGAAGAGGCTCGTCCACGGGCTGTTCGTCTGGTTGCGCCCGCCGTTCACGAATACCTGGCCGTCTTCCATCATGGCGAGATGGGCACAGAACATGTTGTGCCCGTCGTGGAAGATCTCGATGAACTCGTTCGTCTCGGGGTTCCAGGTCGCGCTGTAGGTCTGTTCGTCGGTGGGCCAGGTGTCCCGCTCACTGCCCGACCAGGTGAGGATGCGTCCATCCGGGAGGTTCGCAGCCGACACGGGTATGTGCGGCCAGGCGATCACCGGCCCCCACTCGCCGTTCACGGCGTCGGCCAGCGCGACCGCCGGGGGCAATAGAAGGAGGTGGAGAACGACGACGAGCAGACCCAGGCGGCGGGCCAGCGGAGGAAGGGGCATGCGGGGGCTCCAAGACAGCATCGACCGGTGCGGGAACGCGAAGCGCCAACGCATGCCGCATGCGAGTGGGGGGCAGCGCGCGGTGGCGACTCGCATTGCCAGAATACACGCGAGAGCGTCGAGAACGGGAGCGAAATCGCTCGGGGACTCGATTTCCGTTCGCAGTCAGGGGATCTCGCGAGGGGGGACGGCCAACCACTTCGCTTCGGCTGCGATCCCGCCATCGAGGCTCTCGAGAAACGCAATCAATGCGCGACTTTCGCGCTCATCGAGGTCCAGAGGTGTGATTTCGTTCGTGAATCTCGAGAGGTCCGAACGCGCGTAGTGGTCGATGACTTCGGCCAGCGTCGCCGCGCGGCCGTCGTGGAAGTACGGGGCCGTGCGGGATAGCCCGCGCAAAGTCGGCGTCTTGAACTTGCCCATTTCGGCCCCGACGTGTGCCTTGTCGAGGAAGCGAAGCTCCAGGCACTCTTCCGGGCGGGCATCGCTGTAGCGGCCAAGGCAGTTGAAGGGTTCGATCAACACGGCCTGGATGCCGAGGAAGCGCCCCAGTTCGGGGAGTCCACTCGGACCGATGGCCGTTGCCACGTGGTGAAAGCTCTGGTTCGTGAGAAGTGGACCGTTGTGACAGCGAAGGCAGAGCGTTCGTTCGCCGTCGAGGAAGAGCCGCAGACCTTCGACTTCTTCCTTCGAGAGGATTTCTTCATCGACGGCACCCGACGTCGCAGCCACACGCGCGGCGTAGCGATCGAAGCGCGAGGGTCCCGGCTGCAGCAGACGTTCATAGGCGGCGATGGCTTTGCCAATCTGGCTGAAGGCGCGGTCGATGGCTTCGCGGTCGCGCTTCTTCATCCGGTTCCAGTCCGCTTGCTCCTCCTTCGTGCCAACCGGGCTCGCGTGGGGCGGCCAGTTCGCGATCTCGTCACTCGCGGGTGCGTTGCGGAACAACTCGCGATACCGGGTGCCCAGCAAGGGGTCGTTCAATACGGTTCGCACGACGGCGACGCGGTCGTTTCCCATTTCAGCCGGCGCTTCGAAGGGAGCGAGGGCCTGGGCCCAGAGGCTGTCGCGGCGCCCGTCCCAGAACATCCAGCGCGAATGCGCCGCCCCGACCAGGGTGGGCGCATTGCGATCGGTCTTCGCGAGGCCGATCGAAGTCACCCGCCCGTCGGTGAAGAGCCGCTGCGGCTCGTGACAACTCACGCACGCGATCGCGCCGTTGCGGGACAGCGCTGGCGAGAAGAAGAGACGATGGCCGAGTTCGGCGGCGCGAGGATCGTCTGCGAAGCGGTTCGACGGCTGTGGAGGCGGCTCGGGCGGGCGGGCGATCGAGAGCGAAGTCAGCAGGGCGAGCTCGGTCGGTGACCAGCCCGCGTCGGCTCTCGCCTCGGGCACTTGCAGCGCATCGTCGCGCTGACATCCGAGTGCGAGCACGAGCAGCAATAGCGATGCGAGGCGGATCATCACCCGATATTGGCGCGCCCACCGGCGCGCGTCACGGCGCGACCTCGACCTGGAAGACCGCGCGATCGCTCCCCGTGGCGTCGCGGACGTCGACGCGGAGTTCCCATGCACCACTCATGTGGAAGCGCACTCCCTGCACGCGAAAGCGGCCGGGGGCGGCGTCCGTCACGACGCGCGGAGCCGTGGTGAAGCCGTGATCGTGGGAGGGCATTCCCCCGTCGAAGGTGATGGTCACACCTTCGACCGCGCCGCCGTCCTCGCGCGATACCTGCGCGATCCATTCGTGGATCGTGCCGAGGGGAACCTTCGCTTGCGCCGGACGCAGTTCGACGCGATAGCGCCCGTCGAGCGTCGACGCGGTTCCGCCCTCGGAGGCGGGCACCGGTTCGACCGGGGCCCCCTGGTCTTCGCAACCCGCAGTCGCCAACGCGACCGCAACGACGAAGACCAGGTGGTGTCGGCAATGCGCTGGCATCGCGTCCAACCCGCCTAGATCATCTTCATCACGCTGTTCGCGAAGCCCTCGAGGTAGGCCTTCTTCTGATCGAGGGTCGTGCCCGGACCGATCGTGTAGGGGAAGGGGTAGCTGACCGTTCCATCGGCACCGGCGTCCTGCAGGCGTTTCAGATCGTCCGGGGTCGGTGGGGTCGCAAGCGGCACGATGGTCTCGAAGGGTTCGTTCTCGCGACCGAATTCCTTGCGGTAGCCGTGGAGCTTGCCGAGCAGTTCGACGGCTTCGTCGGCCGTCTGCCCCGAACCCAACCAGCCGTCGCCGATGCGAGCGGCGCGTTTGAGCGCCAGGTTGCTGATGCCACCTACCCAGATCTGCGTGGGTTTCGCCGGGACGGGGCACATCGAGAGGGGACCGAAATCGAAGTGGTCGCCGTGGTGTTCGACCATCTCGCCGGTCCACAACTTGCGCATCGACTCCATCATCTCGTCGAGGCGCTTGCCACGGGTCTTGAAGTCGACGCCCATGGTGTCGAACTCTTCCTTCATCCAGCCTGCGCCGATCCCCAGGGCGAAGCGGTCGTTGCTCAGCACGTTGATGGTCGAGGTCGACTTGGCGACTTCGATCGGGTTCCGCAGGGGCAGGATATAGATGAAGGTCGTGAAGCGGAGGCGCTCGGTCACGGCGGCCAGGGCGCCGATCGTCACCCACGGATCGGGCCACGGTGTTTCCGGGGTGAAGGCGTCGAGGTTGCCATCTTCCGAGTACGGGTACTTCTTCTCGAACTCGGCGGGGTAGAACATGTGGTCCGAGACGAAGACTCCCTCGAAGCCGACTTCTTCGCAGGTCTTTGCGACGTCGAGGAGTTGATCGGGTTCGGAGAACGAGAGGGCCTGCCAGAACTTCATGGCTTCTTCCTTGTACCTGCGACGCCTTGCGGCGAATCGGGGGACGCACGATTTCGGGCGGGCAACGGTAGGCCAGCCAAAACTCGGCGGGCAACGGTTCCGTGATATCGTGAGCTCTCCATCACACCCGGGGCTTCGACGCATGACGAGCGCGCGATCGCGAAATCTTCTGACCTTGGCGGCTTCGCTGTTCGTGCTCTTCGCATGTAGCGTCGAGAGCAACGGCGAACCGCGCGAGACGGCCCCGACGACCGACCGCGTGACTGAACCGCCCGGTCCATCCGCCCTGCTCGAAAACGAGCGCAACACCATCGAGGTCTTTCGCAACGCCTCGAGTTCGGTGGTGTTCGTCACGAGCATCCAGGTCGAGCGCGATTTCTTCGGGCTTTCGCGCCGCGCGCGTGAAGCGGGCACCGGTTCCGGCTTCGTCTGGGACGACCGACGCCACATCGTGACCAACTACCACGTGGTCCAGGGCAGCAATGCGTTCTCGGTGAGCTTCGCGGATGGCAAGGCCTACGACGCGACGTTCGTCGGCGGCGATCCCTACAAGGATCTCGCAGTCCTGAAACTCGACTCGAGTATCTCGCCGCCGCTTCCCCTGGCTCACGGAAACTCGAGCCGGCTCGTCGTCGGCCAGAAGGTTCTCGCGATCGGCAACCCCTTCGGTCTCGATCTCACCCTCACGACGGGCGTGATCAGCGCGTTGGGTCGCGAGATGACTTCGCTGGCGGGAACCACCATCGAGGACGTCATCCAGACCGACGCTTCGATCAACCCCGGCAACTCGGGCGGCCCGCTGCTCGATTCCTCCGCCCGCGTGATCGGTGTCAACACCCAGATCATCAGCAATACGGGGCAGAGCGCAGGGATCGGTTTCGCGGTGCCGATAGATACGGTCAAGCGCGTCGTGCCCCAACTGATCCAACACGGTCGCGTGCGCCGGGTGGGGATCGGCGTCAGCATTCTCTCGGATCAACAGGCCGCGTCGTGGGGGATCGAGGGCGTGATCGTCAGCGAGACGGTGCCGGGAGGCCCCGCCGCCAACGCCGGCCTGCAACCGCTGCGGATCGATCGGCGACGCCGCGTCTACTCGATGGACGTGATCGTCGGGGTCGACGACATGCCGGTGCGAAGCTTCGACGATCTCTATCGCGCCTTCGACACGCGGCAACCAGGCGAGAGCGTCACGGTACACGTCGACCGGGGAGGCCGCGTGCAGGAGTTCGACATCAAGCTCGAAGAGATCCGCGATCGCCGCTAGGCGCCCCAGTCGAAGCTCACGTCGAGCTCGATGTCTGGATGGATACTCTGCGCCACGGGACAGGTGCGCGCGGCGTTGCGCAACACGCTGTGGGCCTTCTCGGGAAGCCCGGCGGGCATCGTGAAGCGGGCGACCAGGCGCCCCACCCTGCGCGGTTCTTCCTTCATGTGTTTTTCGACCTCGATCTGCGTGCCCTCGAGCGACCAACCCTCGCGCTTCGCGACGATGCCCATGATGGTCATCATGCAGCAGCCGAAGGCAGTGGCGAGTAGATCGGTCGGCGAGTAGCTCTCGCCGCGTCCCTGGTTGTCGACGGGCGCGTCGGTCGAGAGCTCGGCGCCGGATGGCCCGTGCACGGCGCGGGTGTGCAGATCGCCCTCGTAGTCGATGTCGATACGAACCATACTCATGCGCGTCGTCCCTTCGTCCTCATTCTTCGAACTCGCAAATAGTAGCGAGGCCATGAGCGATTCCCGGTGCTTGCAGTGTGATGGCCACTTCGACGCGACCCGCCATCCGATCTGCCCCCGCTGTCTGGTGGAGGGCTGGCTCGCCACCGAACGCTTCGTGCGCGAGAAGCACGACCCGCGGCGCCTGCCCATGACCTGGGAGGGCTATCGCTCGGTGTTGAACCCGAACCTGGTCTCGAACCCGCGCCCCTATCTCGAAGACGCCGTGGCCCGGGGCCGTTGGTACCACGACCGCTTCTACGGGATGTACGTCTTCTTCTGTCCGGAACCTCTCGGCGTCCACCCGGGCTCGGGAATTCCCGAAGGTGCGGGCGAGCCCGAACACAGCCTCGACTGCCTGCTCGTCGCCGAAGCCGACTCGAAGAGCGAGGCCCACGCCTTCGCGGTTTCGCGCGCGGTCTTCGACAAACAGATCGAAGCCGGCGAGTTCGTCCCTCTCTCGTGCTGCGAACGCGAGGGCTGTGGTGCGTTGCAGCTTCCCGGTCGCGCGACGTGCATCGACCATCAGGGTGGAGAGAACGCGTGAGCGCATTCGAGACCCGCGGAGTGGTCGAAGGCTTCTATGGACGCGCGTACGACGAAGGCGAACGCCTCGCGTTGATCGACGAGATCGGCGAGCGCGGCATGAACGCCTATCTCTACGCGCCGAAGGACGATCCACTGCAGCGCGAGCGTTGGCGCGAGCCCTATCCCGATCGCGATCTCGAGCGCTTCGCCCAGTGGATATCGCGGGGTGAGGCTGTGGGCGTGCGCGTGGGCTTTGCGCTCTCCCCCGGGCTTTCGATCCACTACAGCGCGCGCGAAGACGTCGAACTGCTGTGCGCGAAGTTCACACGCTTTCTCGAACTCGGTTGTCGCTTCTTTTCGCTCCAGCTCGACGATGTGCCGAGCACCCTGCAGCACGACGACGATCGCGCCGCCTTCGAAACGCTCGCCGATGCGCACGTCTCACTCGCTCACGCCGTCGCGAACGCGATCGGAGAAGCAAGCACGCTCTGGATCGCCCCCACCGACTACGCCGGAACGGGCGGCAGCCCCTACCTCGAAACCCTCGGTGCCGAACTCGACCCGCGCATCGAAGTCGCCTGGACGGGGCGCACCGTCGTGAGCCCCACCGTCACCGCCGATGAAGCGCGCGAACGTGCCCGCTGTCTACGGCGACGCATCCTGTTGTGGGACAACTACCCGGTGACCGACGGCCCCATGCGCCCGATGCTCCACCTCGGACCCTACACCGGGCGCTCCGCCGACCTCGTCGAATCGGTGAGTGGCGTGATGCTCAATCCGATGGAGTTCCCGCGCGCTTCGCGCACCGCGCTGTTCACCGCCTGCGACTTTCTCGCCGACCCTGCCGCATACGACCCCGAAGCCTCCTTCGTTCGAGCGACCCGCGACGTCGGCGCCGGAGCGCCGCGGGCCTTCGCCGACTTCGCGACCGCCCACCGCTTCTCTCCGCTGGCACCGGACGATCGCGACCGCGAACTCGAAGCCTGCTTTCGTGCGTTTCGCGACGCCGACGATGACCAACACGACGCCCGCCTCACCGAACTCGATCGCGCCGTTGCGCGACGCGAAGCCGCAGCCCAGGCCCTGCGCGACGAGTTGGACGATCGCGCACTCCTGGCCGAGATCGAACCCTGGATCGAGAGCTACGCCTGCGAGTGTCAACGCATGCGCATTGCGGTCGATCTCCACCTTGCGTTCACCCGTGCGCAGAGCGCGATGGATCGCTTTCTCGCCTTCTCGCGTTTCGAAGGCCGGCTCACCCACCTGATCACCCACCGCAAGGCGAGCTACGGCCCAAGGCGCGTGCTCTACCCGCAGCTCCGCAACCACGAAGACGAAGGCGCGCGCTTCGGTGACGACCCGGCCCTGTTCGAAGCCCATTGCCTCGCAGACGACTTCCTGCATCACGCCGAACAAGTGGCCGCAAATGCGCTCGGCGCGAAGCGCTACTGACGCAGCGCGCGAATCACCTCGGCAGCCCGTGCGTCGTTCGCGGGATCGTCGGGCATCGGGAAGGTGATCTGGGTCGCGAGCCCACGATTGCGTTCGCGCAGGCGGTCCGCGATCTCGTCGTAGGTGCCGCTCGGGATCATGGTCTCGAGCAGATCGTCGTCGATCAAGCCCGGCATCTCGGCCCAACGCCCCTCGCGTGTCATGGCGTGGAGCTGTTCACCGACCTCCTTGCAGCCATGGATCTCCAGGGCGGGCCAGTAGCTCGGCGTCGAATAGAGGAAGCCGAGCAGCTCGCGATTCTTCGCACGTTCGGCATCGACTGCGGCTTCGTCCACGCCCGTCGACACCATACCCGCCGCCATGCGTTCGACATCGTCGAGCTTGCGACCACTGCGCTCGGCCCCCCGCTGCAGCGCTGGCAGCGCAAGCTCTTCGAGCACCTTCGGCGCCGAGTGGGTGGGGTGGCTCATGTGGCCGTCGGCGACTTCCCCCGCGAGCGCCGTCATCAGTGGACCCACACCGCCCAGATAGATCGGCGGCTTCTTGAAATCGATCGGCCCGGGATTGAAGAACGGCTGCATCTTGGTGAACTGGTAGTGCTCGCCCTCGAAGCGAAGGGGCTCGCCCTGCTGGAAGCTCGCGAAGATGGCTCGCAACGAGAGCACGTACTCGCGCATGCGCGGCACGGGTGCGGCCCAGGACGTCGAGTAGCGCGCCACGATGTTGCTGCGCACCTGGCTGCCGAGACCGAGTTCGAAGCGGCCGCGCGAAGCGCTCTGCAGATCCCAAGCTGCGATCGCCACGATCATCGGGCTGCGCGGGAAGGCGACCAACACGCTGGTCGCGACCTTCAGGCACTCGGTCGAGCGCAGGGCTTCGTGGGCGATCAACAAACCGTCGTGCAGCGCGTCCGGAACGTTCAGGCCATCGTACCCCAACGCTTCGGCTCGATGCGCGTGGGCTGCGACCTCGCCGAGGCTCATGCGTTGATCCATTGCCGCGTAGACTTGCATCTTCATCCTCGAGTCATTCTGGCGCGCCAGCGCGTGCGATCTCAGCGCGACGCATCGCCCCGCTGCTTTTTCTCGTGATAGCGCCTCCAGATCTTCGTATATCGCTCCAACTCCTGCTGACCTCGGCGATCCCAATCGTCGCGCGTCGCTTTGTCGAGCTGCTCCCGCATGGCTTCGAATTCGCTCCGGCACTGGGGCCCACCGAGGGACGCGCCGAGGGCGAAGTTCACATAGGCGTCGTAGATGGGGTCGTCGCTTTCCATCCCCTCGAAGATCAACGCGTAGCCGAGGTGGAGGAAGGCTTCCGGCTCCGCGCGTTCGCGCGCACGCTTGAAGTGCGGCAGCGACTTCTCGCGATCGCGCGCGACACCGAAACCATCCCACAACGCCTTGCCGATCAGTAGATCGGCGCGCTCGTCTCCCGCAGCGGCGGCTTCGTTCAGGTACTTCCAGGCGAGTTCGGGTTCCTTCGCGATCCCGTAGCCACCCTCGAAGTAGCGCACACCTGCGAATCGCTGAGAGGCCACGTGGCCCAGGTCCGCAGCCTTGCGATGCCAATCGAGACCGAGTTTGCGATTGCGCTTGATGCCATCGCCTTCCCAATGGATCTCGCCGAGGCGGGCCATGGCTTCGACATCCCCCGCCCGGGCCAACGATTCGTAGAGGTTCGTGGCCTCGACGATGTCGCGCTTCACGAACTTGCCATCGTCGAGGATCTGCGCGAGTCGGCGACGCGCCCCTTCGTGCCCGGCGGCGTGCGCCTTGCGATACCAGGCGACGGCACCGCTGCGATTCATCGGGGTACCGCGACCAGTTTCGTACATCCCGCCGATCTTCCACTGCGACTCGGTATCGCCGGCTTCGGCCGCGAGCTTGTATAGTGAAGCCGCCTTGGCGAGATCGACCTCGACGCCTTCGCCCTTTTCATAGAGCTCGGCACCCCGGCGCTGGGAATCGAAGTCGCCCTTCTCTCCCGCGGCGAGGTAGAAGCGAGCGGCCTCGGCGCGGTCGCGCTCGAGTCGATCTCCCGTGTCGTAGGCTCTGGCCACGATCGCCTGGGCTTCGGTCACCCCGCCCTCGGCTGCGCGCAGGTACCAGACCATCGCCTC
Source organism: Myxococcota bacterium (assembly GCA_028278345.1). Taxonomy (GTDB): domain Bacteria; phylum Myxococcota_A; class UBA9160; order UBA9160; family UBA4427; genus DUBZ01. The sequence continues at coordinate 43,857 of JANQEL010000206.1, read as the reverse complement.
CGCCGGGTTCTTGGGGACGATCTCGCCCTCTTCGTAGCGCCGCCCCAGGATGTACTGGGCGGCCGGATCCTCTTTCGCGGCCAGACGAAACCAGCGCTCGGCCTCGACGGGGTCGCGCTCGACCCCCATCCCCTCCGAGTACATGACTGCGAGGTTCGCCTGGGCATGGGGATGCTCCTGGGCCGCCGCCATGCGGAACCAGTGCAGGCTCGCTTCGTAGTCGACCTCCACTCCCTGGCCGCTGGCGTAGAGCGCACCCAAATAGTTCTGCGCGTCGACCTCGCCGGCCTCCGCCGCGAGCCCGAACCAGTGGACGGCGGTTTCCATGTTCATCAGGACCCCATTGCCGTGGGTCGTGTAGAGGCGGGCGAGGTGGAGTTGGGCCGGGGGAAATCCGGCCTCTGCCGCCTTATGTAGCAATTTGGCACCACGCCCGGGGTTGCGAGGGACGCCGTCCCCCGCGAAGTAGCGAAAGGCCAGATCCATCTCGTCCTGAGGGTTTTCGGCCTCAGTCAATGCGATCAGCCAGCGTCCTGCCTCCTGCGGGTCCGGGATCACTCCCCGGCCCTCGCCGTAGATCTCGACCAGGGCCCGCATCGCGTCGAAGTCGCCCTGCTCGGCCGCGGCGGTGAGCCAGCGGGCTCGCGCCTTCGGATCGGCCGCGAGCCCCTCGCCACCTTCCTGATAAAGAGAAGCAAGCGCGAGTTGGGCGGCCAGATGCCCCTGCCCCGCCGCCTTCTCGTACCACGCGACCGCGGTCGCAAGGTTCCGGGCGGCTCCCTCGGCGGCGTGCCGCGCGCCCATCTCGAACTGGGCCGCGGCGTCCCCCTCTTCGGCGCGCAATAGCACTTCGTCGGTCGGCTGACAGGCGATGAGCATGGCGAGCAGCAACAGCGCCCCGAACCCGACGAGGGCACCGAAGTCGGGGCGGTCTTCGTGGCGCGCGAGATTTCGGACCAGCGACGTCATGTAGCCGAGGTGGGTGCGAGGTTGTCGGGACGGGCGCGAAGTCGAACCCGGACCCTTCTCGAATTCGACGCGCGAGCATAGCCCGGTGGGCGCGCGCGGGATCGAACGCGAGGAGGCGCGGGGTGCGCGACGAGAACGCGGCATGTCCACTCGCCACGCTCGCGTGCCCGGCGTACCCGCGATGCCCGGGCGATGGGCGACCTAAAGGGGTTCATTCCTTCCTCCGAAGCGGGCATCAGATCGAGGTCCGACGGCGCGGGCGAAGCGCGCTCCTCGACTTGGATCGCGGGGCGAGTTCAAGTTGTCGCGCGATGCATCGCGAGGGCCATTCAGAGCACGTCGAAGAGCCGATTTACGAGCCAGAATCCGTTGTCAGCGCAAGCGGTTGTCCTAATCTCTGCCGCGCTTGCCCCGGCGTCGGCCGAACCATTCGCTTCTGGCCACATGATCCCGTCCGAGGGCTCCTTCCCGTCTACGGGCTCCGCCCCAGTCCTCCCGACTGATGGTTCGTCGCAATCCACGCGACGACACACGGAACAGCGACCGACACTGATGTCACTCCACAAGATCACGAAGGGGCTCGACCTCCCGATCGAGGGCGCCCCGCTTCAAGTCATCCGCGAATCGAAGAATCCCACGCGCGTTGCCGTCATGGCCGATGACTTCCCGGGTCTCAGGCCCGGCATGTTCGTCGAAGAAGGCGACACCGTGAAACGCGGTCAGCCCTTGTTCGAAGATCGAACGCGAAAGGGTGTGATTCACAGTGCGCCCGGTGCGGGTCGCGTGATCGGCGTCTATCGCGGCGCGCGGCGCGCCCTGCAGTCGGTGGTGATCGACCTTTCCGACAACGAGCGCGCGAACAGCCCGAGCGACGCCGAGGTGGTGAGCTTCTCGAGCTACAAGGGCGGCGCGGTCGATTCGCTCACGCGCGACGACGTCGTGGCCCTGCTCGTCGAGAGCGGTGACTGGACGGCGTTTCGCACGCGCCCCTTCGCGCGCACCCCCGCCACGGACTGGACGCCCGACGCGATCTTCGTCACCGCGATGGATACGAATCCCCATGCACCGCTTCCCGAGGTGGTGCTGGCGGATCGCATGGAAGACTTCGACCGCGGGCTTTCGGTGATCGCGAAGCTCACCGAGGGCAACACCTATCTCTGCGTCGACCCGGTCTCGGAACTCGAAAAGAACGTGAGCGCTCCCGTGGTCGTCGAGCACTTCACGGGGCCGCATCCGGCGGGCACCGCGGGCGTGCACATCCACCTCGTCGAACCCGTCGGACGCAACAAGACGGTCTGGACCGTCGGCTACCAGGATGTCGCTGCGATCGGCGCGCTCTTCGCCACGGGCAAGCGCGACCTGAACCGCACCGTTTCCTACGCGGGGCCGGTGGTCGAGGATCCCCGCCTGATCGCGACGCGCAGCGGCGCCTACATCGACGATCTGATCGACGAGGATTTCGGCGGCGTCGAGGTACGCCACATCGCCGGCTCGGTGCTCTCGGGCAAGAAGGCGATGGGAGAGAACTTCGGCTTCCTCGGCCGCTTCGACAATCAGCTCAGCGTGCTCGAAGAGGGTCGCGAGCGCTTCTTCATGGGCTGGCTCACGCCGGGCCCCGACAAGTTTTCGACGCTCAACATCTATCTGTCGAAGTTCTTCCCCAACAAGAAGTTCAAGTTCACCACGACCACCAGCGGCAGCAAGCGCGCCATGGTGCCGATCGGCATGTACGAACGCGTGATGCCGATGGACATCCTGCCGACGTTCCTGCTGCGAGCGATGCTGGCGAAGGATCTCGAACGCGCGGAGGCCCTCGGAGCCCTGGAGCTCGCCGAGGAGGACCTTTCCCTCTGCACCTTCGTCTGCCCGGGCAAGTACGAATACGGCCCGGTGCTGCGAAGGAACCTCGAACTCATCGAGAAGGAAGGCTGAGTCCGACATGCAATTCATGAAGGACATGAACGACAAGCTTCGGCCGCACTTCGAGAAGGGCGGGCGCTTCGAAAAGCTGTACCCGCTCTTCGAGGTGCACGATACGGGCACCTTCACTCCGCCCGACGTGACGAAGACGGGCTCCCACGTGCGCGATGGCCTCGATCTCAAGCGCATGATGATCACGGTGGTGATCGCGCTGCTGCCGTGCGCGGCCATGGCGATGTACAACACCGGCTACCAGGCCTTCCTCGCCATGGCGAGCGGCGGCGGAGCCCCCGACACCTGGCAGATGGCGCTCTACTCGGCCGTCGGCCCGGCCGCCGACTTCAACAACCCGATCGCGTGCGTGATGCTCGGCGCGCTCTACTTCCTCCCCATCTACATCGTCGGCATGCTGACGGGTGCGGTCGTCGAGATCGGCACCGCCATCATCCGCGGACACGAGGTGACCGAGGGCTTCCTCGTCACCGGCATGCTGCTTCCCCTCACGCTACCCGCGACGACGCCCCTGTGGATGGTCGCGATGGGCATGGCCTTCGGTCTGATCTTCGGCAAGGAGATCTTCGGCGGCGTCGGGATGAACTTCCTGAATCCCGCCCTGGTCGCCCGCGCCTTCCTCTTCTTCGCCTACCCGGCCGCGATGAGCGGTGAGATCCCGTGGATCGCCAGCGACCTGCAGGGCGTCGACTCCTACTCGGGCGCCACGCTGCTCGCCCAGGCCGCCGAAACCGAGCGCGCCCTCGCGACGGCCGATTGGTGGAACGCCTTCTACGGCTTCATCCCCGGATCGATGGGGGAGACGTCGACGCTGGCCTGCCTGCTGGGGGCCGCGCTCCTGCTCTGGACCAAGGTCGGCAGCGGCCGGACGATGGCCGGGGTGGTGGTCGGGACGATCGCGATGTCCCTCTTGCTCAACATCTCGGGCTCCGAGACCAACCCGATGTTCTCCGTGCCGTGGTACTGGCACATGGTGCTCGGCGGTTGGGCCCTGGGTTGCGTCTTCATGGCGACCGACCCCGTGAGCAGCGCCTTCACGAACGTCGGCAAGTTCTACTACGGCCTCGGCATCGGCGTGCTCTGCGTGCTGATCCGGGTGGTCAACCCCGCGTATCCCGAAGGCATGATGCTCGCCATCCTGTTCATGAACATGTTCGCGCCGCTGATCGACCACTACGTCGTGCAGGGCAACATCAACCGGAGATTGGCTCGCAATGCAGCAGCATAGTACCGGCTACATCGTCGGCTTCATGGCTGCCGTCTGTCTCGTGTGTTCGATCTTCGTGGCCGGGGCGGCGGTCTCGCTCAAGCCGATGCAGGAAGCCAACAAGGTGCTCGACCGGCAGAAGAAGGTGCTGGTGGTCGGCGGCCTGATGGAAGAAGGCGCCGGGCTCTCGGCCGAGGAGATCGGCAATCTCTACGACGCCCGCGTGAAGGCCTTCGCGGTCGACCTGCAGACGGGCCAGTACGACGCGGAGGTGGACGCCAACACCTACGACCAGCGCAAGGCATCGAAGGATCCCGAGCTCTCGCGCGCGGCCGATGACAACGCCGCAAAGGTGCGCCGCCTGCCCAACACCGGCCTTGTCTTCCAGGTGCAGACCGAGGACGGCTCGCTGGACGCGATCATCATCCCGATCGAGGGCATGGGGCTATGGTCCACCCTCTACGGCTACCTCGCCTTGGCTCCCGACACGCGCACGATCAAGGGCATCACCTTCTACGAGCACGGCGAGACGCCCGGGCTCGGCGGCGAAGTCGACAACCCGCGCTGGAAGGCGCTGTGGAAGGATCGCCTGGCCTTCGACGCCAACTGGACGCCCAAGATCGACGTGATCAAGGGCGCGGCGGGAAAGCCCGCTGAAGATCCGTACTCGGTCGACGGGCTTTCCGGGGCAACGATTACCGGGCGCGGCGTCGGCGCGCTCGTGAAGTACTGGCTGGGGGATTCGGGCTTTGGCCCCTATCTCGAGAACGTCCGCGCGGGCAGCGTCTAGCTCGAAGCGCGAAAGCAGGACAAGCGGAGGCAAGACATGGCATCGGCAGAGCGAGAGGCGCTCCTCGATCCTCTCTTCAACAACAACCCGATCGGGCTCCAGGTGCTGGGCATCTGCTCGGCGCTCGCCGTCACCACGAAGATGGAGACGGCGCTGGTGATGAGCCTCGCGGTGATCGCGGTATGCACGCTCTCGAATCTCTCGGTGAGTCTGATTCGCGATCGCATCCCGCCGAGCGTGCGTATCATCGTGCAGCTCACGATCATCGCATCGCTCGTGATCATCACCGATCAGGTGCTGAAGGCCTTCGTCTTCGACATCAGCAAGCAGCTCTCGGTCTTCGTCGGGCTGATCATCACCAACTGCATCATCATGGGCCGCGCCGAGGCCTTCGCGATGCAGAACAGCCCGAAGCTCAGCGTGATCGACGGCCTGGGCAACGGTTTCGGCTACGGCCTCGTGCTGTTGATCGTCGCTTTCTTCCGCGAGCTCTTCGGCAGCGGAAAGCTCTTCGGTGTCACGATCCTGCAGCCGGTAACCGAAGGCGGCTGGTATCAGCCCAACGGCCTCATGCTGCTGGCCCCGGCCGCATTCTTCTTGATCGGCTGCTTCATCTGGGCCGTGCGCTCCTGGAAACCCGAACAGGTAGAGGAAGACTTCCGTGTTGGAACACTATTTGAGCCTGGCTACGAAGGCCATATTCGTTGAGAACATGGCACTTGCCTTCTTCCTGGGCATGTGCTCCTTCCTCGCGATCAGCAAAGAGATCAAGACCTCGCTCCCGCTGGGCCTTGCGGTCACTGCCGTGCTCGCGGTCACCTGCCCCCTCAACCAGGTGCTCTACAACATCCTGTTGAAGGAAGGTGCGCTGGCCGAAGGCATCGACCTCTCGTTCCTCACCTTCCTGACGCTGATCGGCACGATCGCCGCCACGGTGCAGATCGTGGAGATGGCCCTCGATCGCTTCTCCCCCGCGCTCTACAACGCGCTGGGTGTCTTCCTGCCGCTGATCGCCGTGAACTGCGCGATCCTCGGGGCCTCGCTCTTCATGGTCGAGCGCGACTACACGATCGGCGAGAGCGCCGTGTTCGGGCTCGGCTCCGGGATCGGCTTCGCGCTGGCGATCACGGCGTTGGCTTCGGTGCGTGAGAAGCTTCGATACAGCGATATCCCGCCGGCGCTCCGCGGCCTCGGCGTCACCTTCCTGGTCGTGGGGCTGATGTCGATCAGCTTCATGGCCTTCTCCGGTATTCAGCTTTGATCGCTACGGGCTTCCGCCCTCCGCTGGGCTGAAGGCTCTGGTCTGGATCTCGAACTCAACCTCGTTCGTAAGGCTCGTTGTCATGGAAACGGTCATTTTCGGCGTCATCGCCTTTACTCTCGTGATCTTGTTGCTCGTCGTCGTGTTGATGATCGCGAAGGCGCAGCTCGTGCCCGATGGCGAAGTCACGATCACGATCAACGACGATCCCGAGAACTCCCTCACGACGAACGCGGGGAGCACGCTGCTCAACACGCTGTCGGCGAACAAGATCTTCATCCCCTCGGCCTGTGGTGGGAAGGGGAGCTGCGGGGTGTGCACCGTCAAGGTGCTCGAGGGCGGCGGAGCCATGCTGCCCACCGAGAGTTCCCACATCACCCGCGGCGAGGCCCGCGAGGGCTGCCGTCTTTCCTGCCAGGTGAAGGTCAAGGAAGACATGAAGATCGAGATCCCCGCCGAGGTCTTCAGCGTCCGCAAGTGGGAGTGCACGGTTCGCTCGAACCACAACGTCGCGACCTTCATCAAGGAGCTCGTGCTCGAACTGCCCGCGGGTGAGAGCGTGCCGTTCCGCGCGGGTGGCTACATCCAGATCGAAGCGCCGCCCCACACCGTCGAGTACAAGGATTTCGAAGTCGAAGAGGAGTACCGCGGCGACTGGGATCAGTTCGACCAGTGGCGCTACGTCTCGAAGGTGGACGAACCCGTGACCCGCGCCTACTCGATGGCGAACTACCCCGAGGAAGAGGGCATCATCATGCTGAATGTCCGCATCGCCTCGCCGCCGCCGCGCAACCCCGACGTGCCGCCCGGCCAGATGTCCTCGTGGATCTTCAACCTGAAGCCCGGCGACAAGGCGACGATCTCGGGCCCCTTCGGCGAGTTCTTCGCGCGCCCCACCGACAACGAGATGATCTTCATCGGCGGCGGCGCCGGCATGGCGCCGATGCGCTCCCACATCTTCGACCAATTCCGCAGGCTCCACTCCAAGCGCAAGGTGTCCTTCTGGTACGGCGCGCGCAGCCTGCGCGAGGCCTTCTACATCGATCACTTCGACAAGATCGCCGAAGAGAACGACAACTTCGAATGGCACCTCGCGCTGAGTGAGCCGCTGCCCGAAGACAACTGGACCGGCCTCACCGGCTTCATCCATCAGGTGCTCTACGACAACTACCTGAAGGACCACAAGGCGCCGGAAGACTGCGAGTACTACATCTGCGGTCCGCCGATGATGAACGACGCGGTGATCGCGATGCTCATCGACCTGGGCGTCGAGCGTGAGAACATCATGTTCGATGACTTCGGTGGCTGACGCGGGTACGCCCGGACCGACCACCGAGCGCATCCTCCCCACGCGTGCGCGGCGCATCCTGCCGCTCTGTGCGGCCGTGCTCTTCGGCCTCGCGGTCCATCGCCTGTGGCTCGCCGAGGGCGATCCGCGCCCGTACTTCGAGATGCGCGGGCACACGATGGGGACCACCTGGTCGGTCAAGCTGGCCGATACGGATCTGCTCGACGGCGAACGCAATCTGTTGCTGCGCGAGATCGAGGCCGAACTCGAACACGTCAACGCCTTGATGTCGACCTGGCGCGAGGACTCCGAGCTTTCTCGCTTCAACGCCTCCACCTCCCTCGAGCCCTTCGCGGTTTCGAAGCAGACCCTCGAGGTCTTCGAGATCGCCCAGACCGTGAGCCGCGACAGCGGCGGCGCATTCGACGTGACGGTGGGCCCCCTGGTTGCGGCCTGGGGCTTCGGCGCGACCGATCGGGTGCCGGAACCGCCGAGCGAAGAAGAGCGCGCTGCCATCGAAGGGCGTGTCGGCTTCGAGAAGCTCGTCGTCGATTCCGAAGCCGGTGCCCTGCGAAAGGAACACCCGAACCTCTCTTGCGACCTCTCCGCCATTGCCAAGGGCCACGGGGTCGATCGCGTGGCGCAGCTACTCGATCGCGAGGGCCATCGCGGCTACCTGGTCGAAATCGGGGGCGAGCTGCGCGCACGCGGGACACGCCGCGACGGTCGCGTGTGGCGCGTCGGGGTCGAGCGCCCGGACACGCTCTCGCGCGCGAGCCAACAGGTGATCGAGTTGCGGGACGTCTCCCTCGCCACCTCGGGCGACTATCGCGACTTCTACGAAGTCGACGGCCAGCGCATCTCCCACACGATCGATCCGCGAGCCGGGCGCCCGATCGATCACCGGCTGGCTTCGGTCAGCGTATTGCACGAAGAAGCCGTCTGGGCGGACGCCCTGGCGACCACGCTCAACGTGCTCGGCCCCCACAAGGGTTTCCGCTGGGCGGAAGAGCGAAACCTCGCCGCGCTGCTTCTCGTACGGGAAGGCGACGGCGAATTCCACGAGATGGCGACGGCCGCCTGGAAGGCCGTGGGCGCGACGCCGACCGAGAGCGCCGCCGAGGCTCGACCCTAGCCTGCTAGACTCAGTCGTGGATTCACCCGACACCGCGTCCCACCGAAGAGATCCTCGATGCAGACCTTCATCGCCACCGCCGTCATCTTCCTCGTCATCGCCGCCGCGATGGCGGTCGGGGTGATCTTCTCGAACCGCGCCCTGCAGGGTTCGTGCGGCGGCACCGGAACCAACTGCGGCTGCAGCGAGAAGAAGCAGCGCGAATGCGCGGTCAAGCGCGAGGCCGAGGAGCAGGCGGAGAAGGAAGCCGCCTGACGGGCGGGGTGCCCGCTAGCTTGCGACGACCTCGAGGGTTCCGCCCGCACCGTCCGTGACTTCACCGATCGAGGCCCGCACGCCCACGCCGCGTTCGGCGAGTTCGTCGAGCAGCCGACTCTCGTCTTCTGCTGCGACCGCGATGACGAGGCCGCCCGAAGTCTGCGCGTCGGCGAGGATCAGCCGCTGCGCTTCGCTCACATCGTCGGCGAAGATCGTCGAGGCTTCGACGAAGCGGAGGTTGTTCTTCGTGCCGCCGGGCACGAGGCCCTCGGCGACGCGTGCTTCGGTGCCGCTGAAAGTCGGGACCGCCGTGGCATCGATCCGGATCGAAACGTTCGCCGCCCCGGCCATGTTCTGGAGATGACCGAGCAGGCCGAAACCCGTGACGTCGGTCGCCGCGTGGGCGCTGACCGCCATCGCGGCATCCTTGGCCGCCGCGTTCAGCATTTCCATCGACGCGACGACTTCGTCGAGTTCGCTGGCCGAGATCGAATCCTTCTTGATCGCCTGCGCAGCGATCCCCGTCCCGATCGCCTTGGTGAGCACGAGGCGATCCCCGACTGCGGCGCGCGTCTGCTTCAGCGCTTTGTCGGGCACGACGCTCCCGAGAACGCAGAGCCCGTACTTCAGTTCGGGATCGAGAACCGTGTGTCCACCCACGATCGCGCAGCCCGCTTCGGCGGCCTTGTCGGCGCCCCCCTGCATGATCCTCGCGAGGGTTCCGTATTCGAGTTTGTCGTCGGGATAGCCACAGACGGCCAGGGCCACCCTGGGGTCACCCCCCATCGCATAGACATCGGAAAGGGAGTTCGCGGCGGCGATCGCGCCATAGCTCTCGGGGCGATCGACGATCGGCGTGATGAAATCGACCGTGAAGACGAGCTGGTCCTGTGCGCCACCGTTCACCAACGCGGCGTCGTCCATCGGGCCGACGCTGGTGTCGACCCATGGGTTCGTGAAGGGTTTCAGTTGTGACAGGACCTGACCCAGGCCCTCGGCGTTGAGCTTGCGCGCTCAACCACCGGCGGGAACGAGCTGGGTCAGTCGTACTTCACCCATGCGGCCTCCTCTTCGTGACGTCGCGATGCGCGTGTTCTCGGAACGCGACGCGGGCGCCAACGCTAGCGGGTCGGCCCTTTTTCTCACAGCCGAGTTGCACACGAGGCGCATCGCCTTCGCGCCTTCTCGCAACTGCACCCGTCGCGCGCAGACGTCTGCAACCCGTTTGGAAACCTAAACTTTTTCTACATCTCGGCCGCTACGGAGAGAGCGGAGCCCTCCTTTGCGATGGGAATCCCGCGTGCCTTCGGGCGGCCGGGAGAAACCTTGTTCCAACTGGGTCTACAGAAGAAGCGCAGCGGTGCGGATGGTCTCCTTGGCCTCTTCGTCACACCAGACGGCTTCACCTTGTGTCACGTGGTGCGTGGCGAGCAACCCCAGCCGCGCCTCGAACACATGCACTCGGTTTCGAATCTCACCCACGAAGAGCGCGCGACGGCCCTCGCCGACTACGTCGAAAGCAACGACCTGACCGCAACCGCATGCGTGGTCGTGCTGCCGAACCAGGACTACATCCTCCGCCTTCTCGATCGTCCCCCCGTCGAAGACGACGAGATCGCCGACTCGCTTCCCTGGCTGATCAAGGACGTAATCGACTTCGATCCCGCCGACGCTCGGGTCGCCCACTTCGCCTTTCCCGAAGACGCGAACCGCGGCCGCGACCCTCGCCTCTTCGTCGCCGCGGCCCGCAGGTCGGTGATCGAAGAGGTGACCGCCCTGGTCGAGGCCGCCGAACTCGAACTCGCGGCCATCGACATTGCCGAACTCGCGCTGCGCAACATCGCCGAAGAACTCCCGGAACAGGTCGCCGGCACGGCGATGCTCGACCTGGGGGCAAAGAGCGGCGACCTCGCTCTATGTCACGAGGGACAGCTCTACCTTGCGCGTACCCTGGGTACGGGGACCCAGCAGATCGACAACGCGATCGGCAACGAAATCGCCCTCGACGATGACGATGACGACGAACTCTCCCATCAGGTTCGCGGTCAGCTCGACGAACTCCTGCTGGAGATCCAACGCTCCCTCGACTACTACGAGAGCGAACTCGGCAAGGCGCCCGCTTCCAGGCTGGTGATCGGCCCCTCCGAAGCCGAGATCTCTCTCTACGTGCCCTATCTCACCGAGCAGCTGCGCCCGGTGCGGGTCGAGCAACTCGAACTGAACAGCGTCGTCGATTGCGACGACGTGCTGAACAACGAGCTGCAGACGCGAATGCTGCTCGCTCTCGGTGGCGGGTTGCGCGGCGAACTCGAGCAGCAGATCGACCTCAGCGCTCCCGCGCAGAAGTCGCCGAACGTCGCGACGCTTCCACTGACCGCGGTGCTCCCGGCCGCGGCCTGCGTCCTGTTGGGCCTCGGGGTCGTCTGGGGTCTGGGCATGCAGCAGAACGCCGCCCTGGCCTCGCAGGTGGAAGAAGCGAAGCAGCGTCGCGACGCGCTGAACTCGCAGATCACCGCGCTCGAGAACCAACTCATCCAGAGTGCGGCCGAGCGTGAGGGGGCCGATCCTCTCGCCGCCATCAAGGCCCAGCGCGATCGCAGCGCGCGACGCATGCGCGAACTCGACGCCCTCGGCGGCGGTCGACGCGAAGGCTTCTCGCGCTATTTCGCCGGCTTCGCGAAGCAGACCGTCGACGATCTCTGGCTCGATCGCATCGAAGTCCACGACGGCGGCGAGTCGCTCTCGATTCGCGGACACACCTACGAGGCGAAGCGGGTCCCGCAGCTGCTTCGCCGCCTGCGCACCGAACCCGCGTTCTCGGGCAAGTCGTTCGCGCTGTTCGAGCTCGCATCGGGAGAAAGCGAGGGCGTGCTCGACTTCACCCTCGATAGTGCATCCGACGACGGAGCGTCGCGATGAACGAATACCTGGAGAAGCTGCAGGCTCGCTGGGCTGATCTCGCCGTTCGCGAACGCGCGCTGGTGCTCTGTGCGGTGCTCGCGGGGATCTACGGCATCTTCGATTCGGTCCTCCTGCTCCCGATGGACGAAGAGCGCGCGCGGCTCGAAGGCGCACTCGCGCGCGCGGGTGAAGAGACCGAACAGCTCGAGGCTCGCTCCCGCGCCCTGGCCGAGCAGGTGAAGAGCGGCGCAGGCAATCCGTTGGCGCGCGAAGAAGCCGCCATCCGCGATCAGATCCGATCCCTGGATCACCGCATCCAGGAGCGTCTCGCGAGCATGATCCCACCGGGCGAAGTCACGAAGATGCTCGAAGCCCTGCTCGCGGAGGAGAGCGAACTCGAGCTGCTGCGACTGGCCAGCCTCGAGGCGCCCGACGCGAGCCACAGCAGCGCGGGGGGCGAGACCGGCACGGCGGCTCGCAAGCCCGAGTTCTTCCGCCACGGCTTCCAACTCGAACTCGAGGGCGGCTATCTCTCGACTCTCCATTATCTCGAAGCCATCGAGAGTCTCTCCTGGGACCTCTCCTGGGATCATATCGTCTACGAGGTCACCGAGTATCCGCGCGCGAAGGTGACGATCGAGCTCCACACCTTGAGCGACGAGGAGGACTGGATCGGTGTCTAGCCTCCTGCGTCGCCATGCAGTCATCGCCATCGGCGTGGCCCTGACCATCACCGGCGCTGCACACGCACGCGGCGAACTGCGCGATCCCACGCGACCGCCCGACGCAGCGCCCGCCGATCGCGGCGCGGCCCGTGCGGAGAGCGCGTGGACGCTGACCGCGATCCTGGTCGCCCAGGGTCGCCGTATCGCCGTGGTGAACGGGCGCCCGGTCCAGACCGGCGAAGCCGTCGGCGAAGCCACTGTGAAACACATCGCTCGCGAGCGCGTCGTGCTCGCAACTCGCAAGGGTGATCTGACTTTGAAGCTCGTCCAGAACCAGGTGAAGCAGCCCGAGGCAGCACGGCCATGATGAAGTCCACGAAAACGAGAAAGCACGGTCGTCGCAGGCACGGGCGCATGATGTCTTGCGCCGCGATGGCCCTGGCGCTGCTCGCCACGCTGTCGTGTCACGGTGCGACCAGCGGAAAGCTGCCCCCGGTCGCCGCCGGAGAACAGGTCGAGGTGCGCCCGCCCCCGCCCGCGACGGTCACCGAAGCCATCCTGCCTCCCATCGATCGCACGGCCGAGGTACCGAAGTCTGCACCGCCGGTGGAAGAGGAATCGCGCTTCGACGTTCAAGTGAAGGAGGCGCCCGGCGCAGCGTTCTTCCTCTCCCTCGTCGAAGACACGCCCTACAGCGTGGTGCTCCACCCGGAGATCAGCGGCGAGATCACGCTTTCGCTCAGCGACGCCACCTTGAGCGACGTCCTCGACACCGTGCGCGACGTCTATGGCTACGACATCCAACGCGACGGCGACCGCATCTACGTGATGCCGCCCGGGCTTCGCACCGAGGTCTTCGAACTCAACTACCTCAACCTCGAACGAAAGGGCCAGAGCCAGACCTGGATCAGCTCGGGCCAGATCTCCGACAAGGTGAGTGACTCGGGTTCGGATTCGGGAAGCGCCGATTCGGGAGAGAGCGTCACCTTCACCGCCGGGAGTTCGATCGCGACGGCCAACGACTCCGACGTCTGGAGCGAGTTGGTACGAAGTGTCGCCTCGATCATCAGCAACGGCGATGGACGATCGGTCGTCACGAACCCCAACGCGGGCCTGCTCGTGGTACGCGCCATGCCGTGGGAGTTGCGCGACGTGGAGCGCTACCTGAAACAGATCGAGGATTCGCTCAATCGTCAGGTGATCCTCGAGGCGCGCATCCTCGAAGTGACCCTCTCCGACGGCTATCAGGCGGGCATCAACTGGTCGCAGCTCGTCGACAAGGACGGCGTCGAGACCACCTTCAGTCAGGTGGGCGGCGGCACCGTCTTCGACACCGGGGTTTCGGAGAACGCCGGCAACACCGGCAACCTGCATCCCGACACCGCTCCCGATCTCGCCGCGGGCATTCTCGACACGGTGGATGCCTCGGCCTTCGGCGGCGTGTTCAGCATCGCCGTACAGGCGAGCCACTTCACGGCGTTGATCGAACTCCTCAAGAGTCAGGGTGAAGTGCGCACGCTCTCGAATCCGCGCATCTCCACCGTGAACAACCAGAAGGCGATCATCAAGGTCGGGCAGGACGAGTTCTTCGTCACCGAAGTCTCGACCACGACGGTCACCGGTGGATCGGGAACGACCACGAGCCCGAACATAACCCTCACGCCCTTCTTCTCGGGGATCGCCCTCGACGTCACGCCCCAGATCAGTCGCGACAATACGGTGATCCTGCACATCCACCCCTCGGTGAGCCAGGTCACGGATCAGCAGAAGACGATTCGCATCAACAGCGATGAACAGGAACTTCCACTGGCGCTGAGCACGATCCGCGAGAGCGATTCGATCGTGCGCGCGCGCAGCGGGCAGGTCGTCGTGATCGGCGGTCTGATGCAGGACAACAGCAGCGAACTCGACGCCCGCACGCCGATCCTCGGCGACATCCCGCTGCTCGGGAAGCTCTTCCAGCACGAACAGGATGTCAGCCGCAAGAGCGAACTCGTGATCCTATTGCGACCGATCGTCGTCGGTTCCCAGACCTGGGGCGACTACACGGAGGCGATCACGCAGAGCGTCGATTCGATTTCACGTGATGACAACGAGCGCAGCAGCGCCTCGAGCTTCATCAAGCGCTCCCCCCATCCGACCCCGGCCCAGATCGAGGAGCCCTGATCATGTACGAACAACACTTCGGCCTGCGGGCGATGCCCTTCAACGCAACGCCCGATCCTTCCTTCTACGTGAACCTGGCAGGACATCACGAGGCGATCCACACCCTCGTCGTGGCCCTCAAGGGCGGCGAATCCCTGGTGAAGATCGTCGGCGAAGTGGGCACCGGGAAGAGCATGCTGTGCCGCAAGCTGCTGCGCGATCTCGGCAACGGCTTCGTGGTCGCCTACCTCCCCTACCCCGCGCTCTCTCCGATGCACATCCAACTCGACCTCGCCGAGGAACTCGGGGTCGTGCTGCCGCCGAACGCGGATTCCCATCAGCTGCTGAAGTACCTGAAGGAAGTCCTGATCGACATTCGCGAGCAGGGGCGCCGCTGTGTCGTGATCGTCGACGAAGCGCAGACCCTTCCCGATGCGACGCTCGAGTGCATCCGGCTGCTCAGCAACCTCGAAATGCACGGCGACAAGCTCCTGCAGATCATCCTCGTGGGACAGCCCGAACTCGATCTGCGCATCGGTCAGCCCCGCCTGCGGCAGCTTCAGCAGCGGATCGCGTTCTCGCACGAGTTGAAGCCGATCGATCGCGCCACCTGCGACGCCTACATCCGCTGCCGTCTGCGCATTGCCGGCTATCGCGGAACGATGCTCTTCTCGCCCTGGGCGCTGCGCGCGATCCATCGCATCAGCCGCGGTATTCCGCGCATCATCAACACCCTCGCCCACAAGTCGATGATGTGTGCCTACGGACGCGGCGACGTCGTGGTGCGCCACTACCACGTGCGCAAGGCGGCAGCCGACAGCGAGTCGGTGCGCCGCTGGCGCGCGACCACGAAGCGCGGCTGGTTCTCGCGCAGGCAGGGGCACGCCCCGACCCTCGAGAACGCCGCGCCGCGTATCCACGTCCCCCACTCGAACCCGTGAGCTTGTTGCTCGACCGGGACAGCGAGCGAAGAGGATCCGCGAGATGAGCCTTGTGAACGACGTACTCGAAGACCTGAGTCGCCGTGAGAAGCAACGAGATCACACACAGCCCCATCCCCTCGACGAGGTCGAGCTTTCGCGATTCGGCGTGCCGATCAGGGGCCAGCGCAGTCTTCGTCCGATTCGGGTCCTGCCGTGGACCCTCGGTGCCGCGGGTGCACTCGTCCTCCTCTTCGAGGCGGTCTCCGCATGGCAGCCCGTCGTGAGCGGAACGTTCAGGGCACCCGCCGTGAGCGCACGTCCGCCGGTCGAGATCACCGAAGCCCTTTCCGGGGTCGACGATGCGACTTCGTCCCTCTCGGCCACCGACCCCATCGCGCTGCTCCCGAGCGTCGCACCGGACGCGGAGTACGAAGAGCTCCACGATGTCGATGTGCGAAGCGAAGATGGGTACACCCGGGTCTTCTTCCATCTATCCGGTGAGCGCGAGTACTGGCTTCAGGGAGATCCGGCCCACGGCGAGATCGAGATCGTGATCAGCGGTACTCGACTCGCAACCGCGTTCGCCCCGTTCGCCTTCGAGGGCTCGGGCCTGCAACTCCAGGAGGCCCACAACACCAGCAACGGCCTTCATCTATTGATCTCGTTCGAACCCGCGGCCCGGATCCAGAGCCAGGTGGTACACGGCGATACCGGACCCGTTCTCGTGGTCGATGTAATCGATCGGCGTGAGAGAGTCGGCACCGCGGCAACACCGCCGCCGAGTTTCGAGCAGCGGCGGGATGCGGGCATCGCCCCGGCAGCAGAACCCGTCGAAGCGAAAGCAGAGGCATCGGGCTGGGGGGTGATCGAACAGACGCGGCCCGCCAACCGGGTCGGTCGTCCCGACGCCTTCGCATCCTTCGATCGCGGCCAGCAATACAGCGCCCGGGGTCGAAAGAAGGAAGCGATCGCCGAGTACGTCCGCGCCCTGGCGATCGATCCCGATCTTCATCGCGCGCGCGAAGCCCTCGTCGTGCTCCTGATCGAAACCGAGCATTTCCAGGCAGCGGATCGCCACCTCGCGGAGGCAATGGCGCGAGCCCCCGAGCATGGCGAGTACAACTTCCTGAATGCCCAGCTGCTCGTCGCGACCCGCCAGAACGACCGGGCGATCGCGATCCTCGAGAGTCTTCCGACGCCGGCCGAACGGCGAAGCGATGCCTTGAACCTGCTCGCCGCGCTCTACCAACAACGCGGCGATCACGAACGCGCCGAGACCCTCTTCCGGCACGCCGTCCAACTCGCGCCCCACGAAGCGCGTCTGTGGATGGGCCTCGGCATCAGCCTCGAAGGTCAGCAACGCATGACCGAGGCGTTGGCGGTCTACAAGCAGGCCGACAGCCTCGCGCGGTTCGAAACCGGCCCGCGGCGCTGGCTGCGCAGCCGCATCCGCGAACTCGCATCCCTCGAATAGCCCGCAACAGAGAGCCAAGGATGAAGCGCAAGAAGATCCGCATTGGCGAGCTGCTCGTCTCGAACGGGGTCATCAGCGAAGACCAGCTCGAGACCGCCCTCGCGGAACAAAAGAAGACGGGGCTCAAGCTCGGCCGCCAGCTCATCGCCGAAGGCTTCCTCGACGAAGACGGTCTGCTGAGCTTCCTCTCGGAGCAACTCGACATTCCCTGTGTGGATCTCGGGCAGTTCAACGTGCAGGCCGAGGTGGTCAAGACCCTTCCCGAGACCTACGCCCGCCGCTTCCGCGCCGTCGTGCTCGAGGATCGCAAGGATCACCTGCTCGTCGGCATGGCGGATCCGACGAACATCTTCGCCCTCGACGAAATCGAGCGAACCCTCAAGCGCAACGTCCATCCCGCGGTGGTACGCGAATCCGAGATCCTCCACACGATCGATCTCGTCTACCGCAAGACCGACGAGATCAGCAGCCTCGCCGAAGAACTCGACGAAGAGCTTCACGGCAGCGCGGTCGATCTATCGATGCTCGAATCGAAGGTCGAGGAGAGCGACGCCCCCGTCGTGCGTCTGCTCAAGTCGATCTTCGAGGACGCCATCCAGATCAACTCGTCGGACATCCACATCGAGCCCGACGAGAACGTGCTGCGTATTCGCCAGCGCGTCGACGGTGTGCTGCAAGAGCAGGTGATGAAGGAGAAGCGCATCGCGCCGGCCCTGGTGCTGCGCCTCAAGCTGATGAGCGGCCTCGACATCTCGGAGAAGCGCCTGCCCCAGGACGGGCGCTTCAACATCCGGGTGAGCAACCGCAGCATCGACGTCCGTCTCTCGACGATGCCGGTGCAGCACGGCGAATCGGTGGTGATCCGCCTGCTCGATCAGAGCGAAGAACACCTCGGCCTCGACCAGATCGGAATGCCGGAGAAGATGCTCGCCCGCTTCCGCACCCTGATCCATCGCCCCCACGGCCTGATCCTGGTGACCGGCCCCACCGGTAGCGGCAAGACCACGACCCTCTACGCGGCGCTCACCGAACTCAACAATCCGAGCAGCAAGATCATCACCGTCGAGGACCCGGTGGAGTACCGCATCCCCCGCCTCAACCAGGTGCAGATCAATCACAAGATCGGGCTCACCTTCTCGAGTGTGCTGCGCGCCGCCCTGCGTCAGGACCCCGATGTCGTGATGGTCGGTGAGATGCGCGACCAGGAGACCGCCGAGATCGGCATGCGCGCGGCGATGACCGGTCACCTCGTGTTTGCGACGCTGCACACCAACGATGCCCCGAGTACGGCTTCGCGCATCCTCGACATGGGGGTCGATGGCTTCCTCGTCGCGACCGCCCTGCGTGCCGTGATCGCACAGCGCCTGATCCGCAAGCTCTGCAAGTCGTGCGCGGAGCCCTACGAACCGCGACAGATCGAGCAGGAGTGGATCCGCGCGATGGTGGGGGAGCGAGCCCAGGGCCTGCAGTTCAAGCTCGGCATCGGCTGTCCACGCTGCAACAACACGGGCTACCGCGGCCGGGTCGGCGTGTACGAGTTCCTCGAGGTCAGCGGCGAGATGGCGTCGGCCCTGCGCGACAACTGTGCGGCCACCTACGCGAAGGCGGCCTACGCAGCCCCCGGCTACCAGCCTCTCTCGTATCGCGCCCTCGAGTACGCGGCACGCGGCATCACGAGCATCGAAGAAGTCGTACGCGTCGCCGGTGAACTCGAAGACGCACGGGTCGACATCCACGATCACGACTGAACGGAAGGCGCCGCGTGTCCAAGCTGTTCCGGTACAAGGGTAAGTCCGCTGAAGGGCGTTCGGTCGAGGGCTCGATCGAGGGGCTCTCCGCTGATGGCGTCGCCAGCGAGTTGCTCGCACAGGGGATCACGCCGATCGGGATCCGCGAAACCGCACCCGACTCGGACCTGCAGATCCGCTTCCAGCGTTGGTGGTATCAGCGCCAGATCGGCCTCACCGATCTCGTGATGTTCAGTCGCCAGATGTGCAGTCTCACCCGGGCGGGCATTCCGATCATCCGGACCCTCGAGAGCATCGCGAGCACGGCGCGCAACGTGGAGTTCAAGCGCGTCCTGAACGAGATCGCCGAACGGCTTCAGGCAGGGCACAACCTCGCCGCGTCGATGCAGCAGTATCCCGCGGTCTTCTCGAGCCTCTATGTCGCGATCATCCACATCGGCGAGTCGGTGGGACGCCTCGACGAAGCCTTCCTGCAGCTGTCGAAGTATCTCGAACTCGAAGAGGAAACCCGCAAGCGAATCAAGAGTGCCTCGCGCTATCCGGTCTTCGTCCTGATCTCCGTCGTGGTGGCCGTCGCGATCATCAACATCTGGGTGATCCCACCATTCAGCGCGATGTTCGAGAGCTTCGGTTCGGGCTTGCCCTGGGCGACGAAGTTGTTGCTCAAGACCTCGAAGTTCTCCGTCGCCTACTGGCACTGGTTCGTGCTCGCCATCGCCGCGGCAGTCTATGGCTTCCATCGCTTCACCCTGACCGATCGCGGAGGGCTCTGGTTCGACCGAATGAAGCTACGCGCCCCCGTCACGGGCTCGATTCAGGAACGCGCCCTGCTCGCGCGCTTTGCGAGGACCTTCTCGGTCACCCTCGACTCCGGGCTCCCCGCCACCCAGGCCCTCGCCGTCGTGTCGCGCGCCGTCGACAACCGCTACGTGGGCGACAAGATCATGGGCATCCTCGACTCGGTGGAGCGCGGCGACACCCTCACAAACGCAGCGCGCGACTCGGGGCTCTTCCCTCCTCTCGTGCTCCAGATGCTCGCCATCGGGGAGGACACCGGTGCCGTGGCCGAGATGCTGATCCAGGTCGCCGAGTTCTACGAGGGCGAGGTCGACTACGACCTGAAGAAGGTGAGCGAATCGATCGAGCCCATTCTCATCGTCTTCGTCGGTGGCGTCGTGTTGGTTCTCGCACTCGCTGTCTACCTCCCCATGTGGGAGATGGCGGGCGCGGCCAAGGGCGGATGATCGAGAGCGCACCGCGTCGCAGTTGCCAAAGAGCTGCCACTCGATGAACACATCTCGCTTTCGAGTTTCAACCGGAGCGTAAAGTTCGAATTCCGTTCAACCGACGAATGCGGTGAACCCTGGTGTGAGACAACGGGACTCACCTCGCAATCCACGGACGTCCGGGTGAACGCATCGCCCAATCTCTGAGGAAGAAGGACATGCACAAGGAAAATGCACGACGGCAGAAGGGCTTCACGATCGTCGAACTGGTCGTGGTGATCGTGATCCTCGGCATCCTGGCTGCGACGGCGCTCCCGCGCTTCGTCGACCTCCAGGGCCAGGCTCATTCGGCTTCGGTCCAGGGCGTTGGTGCTTCGTACATGTCCGCAGTCAATCTCGTCCACACCGGCTGGCTCGCCTCTGGTGGAACCGCCGCGGTGAACTCGGTCACCCTCGAGGGTTCGACCACCATCGGTGTCAACGATTCGGGTTGGCCGGAGAACGACCAGGCGGCTGGCGGCGATGGCACGATCACGGCGGCCGAGTGCCAGGCGCTCTGGGAAGACATGCTCATCTCGGCTCCGACCGTTGCGACCGACACCAGCGAAGACTACCAGGTCACGGTCGCCACCCCGACCTGCACCTACACGCTGAACGCAACGACGGGCCGTTCCATCGCGTACAACAGCTCGACCGGAGCGGTCACCATTACCGCTCCCTGATCGCCCGATCGATGGTTGATCGCCGTCCGCCGCGACCCGGATCGCGCGGGGGCTTCACGATTACCGAGTTGGTGGTGCTGATCTCGATCATCGGGATCCTGAGTGTGACCGCTGCACCCCGCTTCCTCGACGCGACGTCGAAGGACACGCGTTTCCATCACCGGGAAACGCTGGGCGCGCTTCGCTACGCGCGCAAACTCGCCGTTGCGAGTCATTGCCCCGTGCAATTCGACTTCACGAGCAGTGGCTACGTGCTCTTGCAGCGGGCGAGCTGTGACTCGGGGGCCTGGAGCCAGGCCGTATTCGATCCCGCGAGCGGCGCTTCGGGCTACACCGGAGACCGGCCTTCCGGGGTGACCGTTTCGAGTACCCTCGATCCGGTGTACTTCGACGAACTCGGTCGCGTGGTGAACGCGGGCGACGTGCCCACCGACGTGACCGTGAGCATCGGTGGCCTCTCGATCTCGGCCCTCGGTGAATCGGGATACATCCATGTTCCGTGAAGGTCGGGCGGGCTTTTCGCTGATCGAGATCGTGATCGCCATGGTCGTGCTCTCGGTCGCCCTCACCGGGACCCTCTCCGTGATGGAGCGGACGCTCCGCGCGTCGGCGGATCCCATGTTGCTCGAGCAGGCAATCGTGATCGCCGAGACCTACCTCGAAGAGATCAGCCTGCAGCCCTACATCGATCCCGACCTCGACCCGATCACCGGCGCCGTATGCCCGGCCGCCGAGGGGAGTCGCGACCTCTACGACAACGTCTGCGACTACAACGGGCTTTCGGACAGCGGCGCCGAGGACCAGAACGGCAACGCGATCAGCGGCCTCGAGGCCTACACGATCGACGTCACGGTCGACACCACCGCCACCCTCAACACGCTTTCGGGAAGCAGCGAAGTGCTTCGCATCGACGTGCGCGTGCAACACTCGGCCAACGTCGACATCTCCCTCAGCGGCTACCGGTCGAGGAGCTGAGGATGCCGGTGTCGAAGGATCGCAGGCGCGGCGGGTTCTCCATGGTCGAACTCGTGATCGCGATCGTCCTCGTCGGGATCATGGGGGTCGGGCTCTCGCGTTTGATCGGGATTCCGTTTGCGAGCTATCGCGACCTGAGCCGCAGGGCGCAACTCGTCGACTTCGCCGACGCGGCCTCGCGGCGCATCGCGCGGGATCTGCGACGCGCCCTGCCGAACAGCGTGCGCATCGCAGCCGGCGGTGAGACGATCGAATTCCTGCGGGCGGTCGACGGCGCGCGCTACAGGCGAGAAGCGGGCGACAACGGCGGCGGCAACGATCACTCGACCGCGAGCGACATCCTCTCGTTCGCGGGAGATACCGACTTCAACATCCTCGGCAGCTTTCAGCACCTCTCGTTCACCCTGGGTACGCCGCTCAACAATGGCCACCGCATCGCGATCTACAACACGGGAAGCGCGATCTACAGCGACGCCGCGACCGATGCGAATCCCGGCATCGTGACCCCCGACGAAACCGACATCACGATCACGGCCGACGGAGACGAGCAGCAGATCAACCTCTCGGCCTCTCACGAGTTCGCCTTCGAATCCCCCGAACAGCGCCTCTACGTGATCGACACGCCGATCACCTACGACTGCGATCTCTCGGGCGACACGCTGACCCGCTACTGGTCCTATGACATCACTTCTTTGCAGCCCACGAATCCGAGCGCGGCCCCTCTGTCGAGTGCGACCTCGGTCCTGATGGTCGACCTCGTCGACGACTGCAGCTTCGACTACTCGCCGGGCACACCCCAACGGGCTGGTCTTGTCACCATCGAACTCGTGCTCGCCGATGCCGGTGAGCGCGTTCGAGTCCTGCACCAGGTTCACGTGGACAACAGCCCATGACGTTCGAACCCCGACATCGAAGGGGCTTTGCCCTCGTCGCCGCACTGTTCATCCTGGTGATGCTCGCCGGGGCGGGGAGCGTGATGGTGCGACTCGGCGCCGAGCACCAGTCGACTTCTTCGTTCGCGCTGTTGGGCGCGCGCGCCTATCACGCGGCGCGTAGCGGGGCGGAGTGGGCGCTCTACGAGGCGGCGGCCACGCCGGGAAGCTGCCCAGCCGCCACCTTCACATTGAGCGAAGGCGCGGCCGCCGGTTTCGACGTCGCCGTGACGTGCTCCTCCTCGACCCATGTCGAGGGGACCACCTCGCGATCGATCCTGCAGATCGAGTCGACGGCCGACTACGGAAGCTTCGGCTCACGCGACTACGTCGCACGAAGTGTCGCGGTCACCATCGTGCAGTAGCGCTGCACATCACGTGCACGACACTGATGCCGCTGCACGTCGAAACACCAGCGCGAAAGCACTCGTCACGAGCTTCCCCGTCGCCCCGAAACCCCAAGCTGCTAGCCTTCGCGCCGATGTCGGAAGAAGATACCAGCGTGACGACTTCGGAGGCCGTGACCGACGGTGTTCGCGTCAGCGTGCGGGCACGCTACTCGGCGGAGCACTCCGCGCCGGAACAGAGTCAGTGGTTCTTCCTCTATACGATCACGATCGCCAATGAATCCGATCAGAGCGTGAAGCTGCTGAACCGGAATTGGCTGATCCTCGACGCGACCGGGAAGTCCGAAGAAGTGCACGGACCGGGGGTCGTCGGGAAACAGCCCGCGCTCGAGCCCGGGCAGGCGTTCGAATACACCTCGGGATGCCCGCTGCAGACGCCCTTCGGGTCGATGAGTGGCACCTACGAGATGAGCCGAGAAGACGGCACCCACTTCGAGGCGGAAGTGCGGCTGTTCCAACTGCGGCAGCCGAACGCGATCCACTGACGGGCGCATCGTCCGCCCCGTAAACCGTGTGCAGCCCGGCGGACGCACGCGCGCAACTCTCGCGCGAAGGCGCCGGAGCCTCGCTTTCGGGTGCGAGAACCTTCGATTCTCGCGGGCTCCTGCCGATAGGAGAAGACCGAAGTGCCCCTCTCGTGAGCGTGGAGTGCGTGTTGTCGAGCGACCCCCAGGCCAAAGACGAACCCCAACTTCGACTCGTCCCCGTCGAAGCATCCGACGACGAGGGCAGAGGCTACGTCCACGGCGGCGTCGATCGACGGCGCACGCCCGATCGACGTGACGCGCCGACACGCGGTTGGGATTCGCTGCTGGGCTTCCATCGCCGCCGGCGGGGACGTCGAGCAGGCGAGCGCGACAACATCTACGTCGACACCTACTCGCGCGAGGACGTCATGCTCACCATCGGTGTGCTGGTCCTGAACATTCTCGATGCCTTCTTCACCCTGCGCTGGCTCGAGATGGGGGGCGGCGAAGGCAACCCGCTGATGGACATGCTCATCCAGGCGAACGACATGCTCTTCCTGCTTCAGAAGTGCGTGGTCGTGGGCCTGTGGCTCGTCATCCTGATCGTGCACAAGAACTTTCGCGTCGCACGGATGGGACTGTGGGGCGCACTGATCCTCTACGTGGGCATCCTCTTCTACCACTTCGCCCTGCAGGCGGGTGGGCCACCGCCCGGCGTCCCGATCGGCGCGCACGAGACCTTCGGCCGCTAGGAGTCAGGCGGTCGAGGTTTCGTCGAGGATGCACTCGAGGTCGGCAAGATCGTCGATCTGGTAGTCGGGTGCGGCGCCGTCGTGGTTTTCCAGACTGGTTTCGGGTTCCTTCACCCGGCGAGTGATCCAGACACTGCGAATGCCGAGGGCCGAAGCACCGTCGACGTCGGCCCCCAACGAGTCACCCACGTGCAGCACCTCTTCGGGCGCCACCGCGAGTTCGTCGAGCACGGCTTCGAAGATCTCGGTGCGCGGCTTGCGGATGCCCACCTCTTCCGAGATCACGATCGCATCGAGGTGGGAGTGCAGGCCGTAGTCCTCGAGGATGGTGAGGGCCGTGACCGTATGACTGAAGTTCGAGCACAGGCCGAGCTGCACGCGGTTCGAGAGCGAGCCGAGCAAGCCGAGGTGGTGTAGCGGCATCGCGACCTGCTCGCGCAGCAGGCCCATGTGAACGTGGGCCATGATGCTCGGAAGCTTTGCATCAGAGACGCCGAGTCGATCGCAGAGCGCGGCAAATCGCGTGTCGCTCGGGAGTTCGATCCCCTCCTTGTAGTGGGACTTCTGGAACTCCTTGTCGACCTCCGCGAGGGTGCTCGCGAACATGTCGAAGTCGATGCCGCTGCGATGCGGAAGCGCCGCGTGGAGTGCGCGCGCCGAAGCGGGGATCATGTGCCCGCGATACTCGATGTGGGGAAGCTTCTCGGTGTAGAGATCGACGAGGGTGTCGAACAGGTCGAAGACGATCGCGCGAACGGGGGCACGTACGTTCACTTCGCTCTGCTT
Organism: Myxococcota bacterium; assembly: GCA_028278345.1. GTDB lineage: Bacteria > Myxococcota_A > UBA9160 > UBA9160 > UBA4427 > DUBZ01. The sequence goes on along the minus strand of JANQEL010000206.1, from coordinate 18,894 downwards.
CTCGCTACTGGCCATCGAGTCGTGCATCCGCGGTGGTGGATTCAGCCGTCCGTCCCCATGGTACACGTCGAGCGCGGCTGGGGGCGCGGCAGCGAGCGGGGCTTCAGGTCGTCGGCTGCTTGCTCGTGCCCACGTCTGCGGGCGCCGTTCGGCGGCGCGAAGCGGAGGTGATATAGCGGTCGAGCTCGTTCAACTGCTCCGGGCGACCCCCGGTGAACTCGATCCCCACCCCCGGGCGGGTGTTTGGCGACACGTCGACCTTGCCCGATCCCAGGCGCTTCCACACGACACGACCGAGGGTCTGGATGTTCGAGCCGTTCGGAATGTCGATCTCGACGAGCACGCGACGACCCTGCGGTATGTCTTCCGGGGTCGCGACGAACGCACCGCCACGCGAGATGTTGGCCGAAACCTCTTCCGAGGTGAAGAAGTAGAGCTTGCCCGTCTTGGGATCGCGCTCGGGGTCGACCGACGAAATGCGGATCGGTACGCGGACGCTGACGCGGCGATGCTGTTGCTTCTTGGCTTCGATTTCCGCGACGACCGAGGTTTCGGTCTCCGGGGTCGAGTCGCTCATGGTTTGCCCTCCAACCCCCTGATTCGGCCCTCCTGCCACCCAAGCTTTAGCCCGCGCACGAAACCCGGTAGGCTTGGCTTCAGCCCGATGCGAAAATCACACTCCGCACAGATCGGATGTGAGAATCGCGAACATGCGACGCAGTGTGGTGACGCCCCCAGCACGGTCCCCCGGAAGCCACCGTGACCTCGACCCAGCGACCCCAGTCCGCCACCCGACAGACCCGCCTCGACTTCGACGCCGCGAAGGACGCGGCCACCCGCGTATCGGGGATCGTCGATCGCATCGCCTTCCACAGCGAGGAAACCGGCTTCAGCGTGCTTCGCGTGAAGGATCGCGAGGGGCGCGCGCTTGCGACCGTCGTCGGCCGCACCGCCGACGTCTCCGCCGGCGAATGGATCGAAGCCGAGGGGCGCTACCGCGAGGATCCGCGCCATGGTCGCCAGTTCGAGGCGGACGAGATCCGCATCTCGGCACCGACCTCGCGGGAGGGCATCGAGCACTACCTCGCATCCGGGGCGGTACCGGGCATCGGCAAGGGGTTCGCCAAGCGACTGGTGGACCACTTCGGCGAACGCGTCTTCGAGGTGATCGAGCACGAGCCCGAACGCCTCCGCGAGATCCCGGGCGTGGGCAAGGCGCGCAGCGAGAGCATCTCGCGCGCGTTCGAGGAGCAGCGCGGGGCGCGCGAAGTGATGCTCTTCCTCCACGAGCACGGGATCGGAACGCAACGGGCGATCCGCATCCAGAAGACCTACGGCGCCGCCACCCTCGAGACCCTGCGCCGCGACCCCTACTGCCTGATTCGCGACGTGCGGGGCATCGGCTTCGCCACCGCCGACGCGATGGCGCGCAGCCTGGGCTTCGAACACGACGCCCCCTCACGCGTGCGAGCGGGCATCCGAGAGGTGCTCGGGAACGCGGTCAAGCAGGGGCACTGTGGACAACAGTGGGAATCCGTCGAGAGCGACGCCGCGAGGTTGCTCGACGTGCCGGCCGCCCTGGTGACCGACGCCCTCGATGAACTCGTGCGGAACCGCGAACTCATTCGCGAAGAACACGAGGGTCGCACCACCCTCTTCCTTCCCGAACTCCATCGCGCCGAAGTCCGCGCGGCCGCCCGCCTGGTCGAGCTCTCGAAGGGAAAGCTGCCGTGGCCCGTGCGCGACACGAGCGCCGCGATCGCTGCGAGTGAGAAGAAGTTCGAGTTGACCTTCGCGCCGGAACAGCGCGAGGCGATCGAACGCGCACTCTCGTCGAAGCTGATGGTGCTCACCGGCGGCCCGGGTGTCGGCAAGACGACGCTCGTGCGCGCGATCCTCGAGCTGGTCTCAGAGGCGGGGACCCTGATCCAGCTCGCCGCACCGACGGGTCGCGCAGCGAAACGACTGGCCGAGACGACGGGACGCTCGGCGCAGACGATCCACCGCCTGCTCGAAGCCGATGGGCGTGCCGGCGGCTTCAAGCGCGGGCCCCAGAACCCGATCGACTGCGAACTCCTCGTGGTCGACGAATCGTCGATGCTCGACGTTCGCCTGCTCGACGCGCTCGTGAGTGCGGTTCCGCTTACGAGTGCGGTGCTCTTCATCGGAGACGTCGACCAGCTGCCGAGCGTCGGCCCGGGCCAGGTGTTGCTCGACCTGATCGAAAGCGGCGTCGTCGCCGTCTCGAAGCTCACCCGGATCTTCCGCCAGGCTGCGGAGAGCCGGATCATCCAGGGCGCCCATGCGATCAACGCGGGGCGCCTGCCCGAACTCGAGAATGTCGAGGGCAGCGACTTCTACTTCATCGAGACCCGCGATGCCGAAGACACCCTCGCGCGCCTGCTGCGTGTGGTCGGGGAGCGCATCGAAGCCCGCTTCGGGCTCGACCCGGCGAACGACGTCCAGGTGCTGACGCCGATGCACCGCGGACCGGTCGGCGCCCAGAACCTCAACATCGAGCTGCAACGCTTGCTGAATCCGCTGCCCCCGACCCAGCGCGCGAGCCAGGAACTCCTCTCCTTCCGCCCTGGCGACAAGGTGATGCAGGTCGTCAACAACTACGACAAGGACGTCTACAACGGCGACATCGGCCGCGTCGAGAGCATCGACGCGGAAGAGAAACTCCTCGAGGCGCGCTTCGATGAGCGTACCCTTCGCTACCCGATGGACGAGCTCGACGAACTCACCCACGCCTACGCGATCACCATCCACAAGAGCCAGGGCTCCGAATACCCCGCCGTCGTCCTCCCGATCGTGACCGACCACTACGTCATGCTGCGGCGCAACCTCGTCTACACTGGCATGACTCGCGGCCGCCAACTCGTCGTGATGCTCGGCCAGCGCAAGGCCCTCGAGATCGCCCTGCGCGACCGCGGCCAGGCCGAACGAACCACCCGCCTGCGCGATCGACTGCGGAGTGCGGCGGAGGTCAGGTCTCCGTCGCAGAGTCCGCGCTGACGAGTCGCGGTGCTTCGAAGCCGCCGACCCAGATCGAGACACCCTCTTCGCGTTCGGTGGCCGTCGAGAAGAGCAGGCGTACGCGTTGGCCCGCGAAGGCGCCGAGGTCGAGGACGAAATCCGACCAGCCTCGCTGGTCGAATTCGTTGTGGGGGCGAAGGGTGCGCTCGATCAACGCGTGCTCGCGACCTGCCTCGTCGACGAGGTCGACTCGGTAGGTGATCTCGGAAGCGGGGTGCATGAACCAGGCGCGCGGATTCACGCCGAATGCGCTCTCGAGCCGTGCCGCCTGCGCGGGGAGATCGGCATCGAGGGCCAAGACACTTCGCTTCGGCGCGATCTCGGGCCGAAGTGCCATGGCCGGACGGAACGGCCAACGCCCACTGTTCACGGCCTCCGCACGCGCGCCCGGAGGCAGGGGTTCACGCGGACCGAACTCGTGCTCGATCCACACGTCGCCTTCGCGTTGGGGATCCCTCGCCAGCCGCGTACCGGGGGCGGGCTCTGACCGCCGACGCAGGGCGGCGAGCATGTACCCCGCATGGTCGTAGCTGAACACTTCGTCCATCTCGTAGTGATCGACCACGTAGGCGAAGAGTTCGGGGGCGAACTCGCTCATCAGCGGGAAGTTCACGAACTGCGTGAAGTTGTAGATCACGACGTCGGTCTGGTCGGCTTCCATCGCGCGAATGATGCGTGCATCGCGATCCTCGAACTCGGGAAAGGGCCAGACGATGTAGGCCGAGCGATGGGGCCCGAGGCGATCCATCAGGAACTGCACGATCGGGAAGTAGGGGATCACCGCGACGCGATCTTCGGGTGCGGTGTTGTCGTGGACGTAGGCGACGATTTCGTCGAGCACCCGCCCTTCGGTTTCGCTCGCGTAGACCCCGGCGCGCGGGCTCGCCACGGGCACGGTGTTCGTCGCCCGAAGCTCGACGAGCAGCGACAGGCCGTAGATCGAAAGCAATACCCCGGGCACCGCGCCCGCACCGGCCACGCCCCAACCCATGGCGCGCGACCGCTTCGACTCACTGGTGAAGAGCCCGTGGAGGTAGACCAGCCCCAACATCGGAAACGGCCAATAGACGACGGCGAAGTGCACGTAATCCTGCGGCTTGTTCAACGTCAGTACGAGGAGCATCCCCATCGCGAAGGCGTAGAGGAGCGCTTCGGCGAAGAACCGCTCGCGCCGCGCCGCCTCACGAATCGCGCTTCGCATGCGCCAAAGGCGCACGCCGCCCAGGACCGCGATCGCGTGGGGGCCGTAGTAGAAGATCTTCAGCAGCAGATCGGGAATCGCGGTTTCCCGGAACAGGAAGCCGTTGCGCACACCGTCGGAGTCGAGGGTGAAGATCAGACCGGGGAAGTAGTTGAAGAAGCCCACGGTGTCGCGAAGCCCCGGGTCTTGCGTGAAGAGCGGCCAGAGGTCGGGGATCGCGGGGTACTCGAAGGTCGCGAGCCCGCGCATGTGATTGAAGACCGTCATCTGCACGAGGTCGGGCAGGATCCCCTTCACCAGGAAGTACGCACCGAGCAACGCACCGACCGCAGCGCCGGGCGCGATGAAGCCCATGAGCACGTTCCCGACACCGGGTTCGCCCTCGCGAAGTCGCGATGCGGCCCACAGGCCGAGGACGAAGCACGCAGCCAGCAGCATCCCCGCCCCGTAGTCCTGCTTGCACGCGACGGCGAGGCCGAACAACACCCCCGAACCGAGCAGCCACGGGCGGCGCCCGTCGCGGAACCACGCGAGCAGACACGTCGACGAACCCAGCAGGAAGAGCAGTGCGGTGGTCGAGTAGCTGTACATCTGCCAGTGCGGAAACGACCAGACCCGCCACATCAACAGGACCACGACGGCGAGCCACGCCCAGGTGGCGGGGAGGAGACGGCGCATCCACACGAACACCAGGGGAACGAAGAGCGCGAACTGGAGGACCACGATCCAGCGCGAGATCCGGATCGAAGGACCGAACCACTCGAAGACCTGGGCGAGGAGATAGAAGGCGCCCGGCAGCGGATAGATGGTGGCATCGCGATAGATCTCGCCACCCCTGGCCACGATGTCGGCGAACATCAGGATGTGGCCTTCGTCGAGCAGGGCATACCAGCGGTCGAAGTACGGCAGCTGGAAGAGCAACGTGACGACGAAGACGGCGGCCAACGTCGCGGGCGTGGTGCGATCGTGCCCGCTCGAGTGATTGTCCGCTGGCGCGTTCATCGAAGCGGGAGCTTGCGCGACCTTCTATTCCCTAGCCACTCGAGGCCTTCGCCACGACGGCCGTTTGAATTGCCCGCTACCCCCACGGGGGGTATCCTGCTCGCGCACGGCACCGAAGGCGACACACGATTGTTTATCCCCGACATCCGACACCCGCGCTTCGCTTCGGTGGTGCCATGGGTCGGCTTCGCCGCGCTCTTCGGGGCCCTCTTGCTGCCCATCGCCTGCGCGGATCCGGAAACTCCGTCACCCCGTGGCCGCGCCATCGTCATCGGAGTCGATGGCGCATCACCCCGCGTGGTCGATCCGTTGATCGCCGAAGGCCGCCTGCCGAACCTCGCAAGGATCGCCAGCGAGGGTGCACACGGCCCCCTTCGTTCGGCCATCCCGATCCACAGCCCCCGCATCTGGAACACGATCGCGACCGGCATGGTTCCCGAGAAGCACGGCATCGTCACCTTCTCCTTCGGGGGCCGCGACGGCCGGCAGCATCTCTACACGAGTCGCCATCGTCGAACGCGCCCGCTCTGGACGATCGCGAGCGCGGCGGGGCTCGAAGTCGCCGTCGTCAACTTCTGGAACACCTTTCCCCTCGAACGGATCAACGGTGTGATGGTGAGCGATCACATCCTCACCACCCAGATCGACGAAAGAGAGCGCCTCGTCGGTGCCGCGAAGAGCAGGGTGGGAGAAGTCATCCACCCGCCCGAATGGAATCAACGCCTGGCGGGTTTGATCGAAGCGCGCGCCACACCACTTCCCGATTTCGAGAGCCCCTTCCACGAGGCACGCACGCTTCCGCGCTGGGTGCTGCGCGACGAACTGCAGAGGCGCTTCGAAGAGGACGCCGCCCTCGCCCAGATGACCCTCGAGATCCTGCGCGAAGAGCAGCCCGACTTCACCCTGCTCCTGCTGCCGGGCATCGACCGCGTCTCCCACTACCTCTGGGGTGTCCTCGAACCCGCGGAGCACTACAGCGATGGCCTGGTTCCCGACGACGAAGAACGCGCTGGTGGACGCGATGCGCTCTATCGCTACTACGAGTTCGCAGACGCCCTGATCGGCGAGTTGATCGCGGGTTTCGCACCGGATGACCTCGTCGTCGTGCTCTCGGATCACGGCTTCGAGGCCCACGAGTCGATGATGCGCCTCACCGGCAACCACCACACCGAGAAGGCGATCAACGGGATCTTCTACGCGCGCGGTGCAGGCATCCCGGCCGGCCACGTGGTCGAGGGGCTCGGCGTCAACGACATCGCGCCGACGCTCCTGCGCTGGCTCGGCCTCCCCGAAGCGCGTGACATGGACGGAACGGCCGCGGCCTTCCTGGAGGAGTCGGGTGTCGCACCGGTGGCCTCGTACGAGGGGCTCGCCGTCGACTTCATCGACTCGGCCGCTTCGGTCTCCGGCGGTGAAGATGAGATGGTCGAGCGCTTGAAGGCCCTCGGTTACATCGAGTCGGACTCGCCCTGATGGCGCGCGACCTCCGAGGAACGGTCGCGGCCGTCGTCGGCGCTTCGCTCTTCGCCGTCGGGTGCTCGTCCCCGGAAGCCGAAGCGCCCGACCCGTTCTCGTGGATCGATACAGAGGAGACAGGCGAGCTGCGCGAACAGCTCGACGCGTCTCACCTCGCGCTTCGCAACGAGGATGGTTTCGCATTGCTCCACGTCGCCGCGATGAGCGGAAGCCTCGCCGCCACCGAAGCGATCGTCGCGGCGGGAGCCGATGTCGATCAGCCCGGGCCACAGAACCAGACGCCCCTCTACCTCGCCGCACGCGAAGATCACGCCTCCGTGATCGAGGGTCTCCTCCGTGCCGGCGCCGATCCGCGCGCGAGGGCCGCGGGGGGTTGGACGGCACTGCACGCCGCAGCCCACGCTGGTGCACACAGCGCCGTCGCACGCCTCGTCGCCCTCGGCCTCGAAGCCGACCTCCGGACATCGACCGGCTTCACACCGCTCTACCTCGCGCTGCAGCAGGGACACGACGAAGTCGCAGAGGCGTTGCTCGCCGCCGGAGCCAGACCCGCGACGCTCCGCACGCGCGAGGGCACCGCCCTGCACGTCGCCGCCCAGGGCGACGCCGCCGGAACCATTCCCAAGCTCGTGCTCGCCGGTGAAGATCCCGGCGCGACCGATCAACGCGAGCATCTCGCGCTTCACATCGCTGCGTGGCACGGCCACGAAGCTTCGCTCGGCGCCCTACTCGAAGCCGGGAGTCCGATCGAAAACGGCGATCTCGCGGGCGATACCGCACTGCACGTCGCAGCGCGCGCGGGCCACGAGGGCATTGCTTCGCGACTCGTCGAAGCGGGCCTGCCGAGCGACAAGCGAAACCACGATGGTCGCGCCGCACTGCACATCGCCGCGCTGCACGACCGCGAACGGGTGGTCGAGGTCCTGATCGAGCGCGGAAGCCCACTCGAAGCCAGGGATCGCGAAGGTCATACCCCTCTGCACCTCGCCGCCCGGGAAGGTCATGTCGAACCGCTCGACCGACTGCTCGAAGCCGGGGCACGAAGCGATGCATCCGACGAGACAGGTGCAACGCCACTCCACCTGGCCGCGCTGGAGGGCCGCGGCGACGCCGTGGATGCACTGCTCGATGCCGAGACTCCCCTCGAATCACGCGACGAGAAGGGCGACACGCCCCTCCACAACGCAGCGCGCATGGGGTACGGCGAGGTCGCGCAACGACTGATCGAACACGGCGCCGACGTACGGGCACGCGGAGCCAACCAGACGACACCGCTCCACCGCGCAGCATCCCGCGGCCTGATCGATACCGCCGACATGCTGCTCGAAGGCGGTGCGGAGCTCGACGCGCGCAACAAGGATGGCGCGACGCCCCTCTACATGAGCGCACAGCAGGGGCAGCCCGAGATGATGACCGCGCTGCTCGAAAAGGGTGCCGACCCGCGCATCGCTGCGATTGGGAACAAGACACCCCTTCACACTGCCGCCGAAGAGGGACATGCCGAGTGCGTGCAGCTGCTGCTCGAAGCCGGCTCCAACCGCGACGCGCGCAACATGAAGGGCAAGACCCCGCGCGATCTAGCGATCGACGCGGGCCACGAGGAAGTCGCGGCACGACTCGCGGGCGATCCGGCCTCCGCGACCGACTGAGCTTCGTCGCCCCGTCAATTGGAAACGATGCGAGGATGTTGCCAGCGGGCGCCGAAGCTGCGCATCGCGTTCTTCGACATCACCACCCGCCCGTTGCGCGTCGCGCGCAGCACGAGTTCGATTGGCCTTCCCGCGAAGTCGGAGAGATCGACACTGAACTCGCGCGGTGCCGGAATGCGCATCCGACGCTCGCGCGCGGTCTTGATCTGGATCAACTCCGAGAACACGCGACGCGTTTCCTCTCCATCGTTCACGAGCACTTCGGCGTGGAGCGACGCAGGTGTGCGACGCAGGACGGGGAAGGGGTGGTCGAAGCCGAACGTAAGATGCCCCCCGACCTCGGGCACCTCGACCCGACAGCGCACCTCCAGTGTTTCTTCGGGCAGGGCATGCCCCGGGCCCATCGTCTGATAGAGGGTGCGGAAGAGCAGATGATCCTCGATCTCGCTCTTCGCGATCCCGGATGAGGGAAGCGAACAATCGTCGAGCACGGAGGTGAATCGTTCGGCCGCGACCGGCTCATCGCGACGCGTGAAGATGAGATACTCCGCCCGCCCGATCGTGTACTTCTGCTCGAAATGGGTATCGAGGTACTGCGTCAGTGCCGGCGCGTAGTCGCGCAGGCCTACGCGATCCGAGAAGAAGTTGTTGAGGCGCGTGACGACCACCCTGGCGTCCATCGCTTCGGCGCCTTGCGCAACGGCCGCTCCCCCATCGTGCGCGATGTGGTGCTCATAGAGGTTGTAGTAGGCACTTGGCATCGGGCGATCCATCAGGAAGTTCAGCATCGCGATGTCGGGAACGGTGAGCAGGGCCTCGCCCGGTGAACTCAGCTGATCGACGTTGCGCATCAGATTGCGCAGACTCGCCGCTTCGGGAGGGGAGATCTTGACGCCGCCGCGCGGTCCTTCGACCTCGAAACTCATCGTGGTAATCAACGCGTAGTACCAGAAGCCCGCGACGGCCCCGAAGGCCAGCAGCACCGCGGTCAACGCGACTCCGACGACGCGACTGCGAAGCGCGCTCACCGCACGCAGCCGATCCCCGAGAATGCCGAACACCACGGCACCTGCGATTACCACCGGTTGATAGATATTGATCAGATGATTGAAGTCGGCGCGCGGAAATGTTCCCAAGAAGACGAAGAAGGCGACGAGCAACACGCTCACGAGCCCCCCGTGCAGCAGGGGACCGTCGTTCTTCGTTCGTGCGGCAGCCCGTTCATCGCGACCCGTGAGTGCGAGGGTCGTACCCAGGATCGCAATCAGGGGCGGGAACCAGTACAGCAGCACGTGCATCCGCTCGATCAGGCGTGCGCTCTCGACGAAGCCCGGAGGAATCGGCGCGCGATAGATGGGCTGGGCGCCGTAGGTCATGATGTCGAGGGTTTCGCTCATGACGTCGGGAGCGAAGAGCGCGCCGAAGGCGAGGTAGGGAATACCGTGGCGCCCGCTGAACTCGAACGGGTGAACGGCCAGGCTGTAGAAGGCCTCGTCGACGGAACCCGTGACCACGAGATAGAGCACGCTCGGGAGCCCGACAACCGCCATCGCGAGGGAGAGCCAGCCGACATCGCGCAACGCACGTTGGATCGCGCCCGAAAGCGACGCCAACACCTCGTAGCGAATGACGACGAGGGCGAGCCCGGTACCCAGCAGCGCAAAGACGCCGTAGTTCTGCTTGAAGAGGATCGAACACCCGAGCCAGAGCCCGAGTTGTAGGAGGGTTCGGCGACTGCGCGGCTCACCCTCGCCCGCGGACAACACGCCCTCGCGAAACACCAACAAGCGCTCCAGCGCAGCCAGAGCGAAGAGCACCGAAAACGGGGAGTAGAACGCGAACGTCCAGGCGGGAAAGGCCCAGACGCTCGCGACCATCATGACCGCCACGCTCGCGAACCCGACCCGCGCGCCGCACACGAGCGCCGGGATGCGCCACGCCAGTGCGATCAGGCCGAGGTACGCGATCACCACCGGGATCCGCGAAGCCCAGACGCTCGGCTCCAGCCACTCGAAGACGAAGGCGAGGAGGAACCACATCCCGGGCGTCACGAAGGCGTCCATGTCGCGGTAGAGCACCTTGCCATTCGCGAGATCGAGCGCCTGCAGGAGGAGATACCCCTCGTCCGCCATTGTGAGACAGCGCGTCGCAAGCGGTACGACGAACACGAAAGCGAGACACAGGGTCGCAACGGCACCCGCGAGCGCTGCGGTAGAAGGCGAATCCGCCGCGGGGCGATCAGGCATGGCGCGCATGATACCGCCTCCGCGCGCCTCGATGATTCGATCCGGCTCGCGAAACGCCGGACGGAAGCTGCACGGAAGATGCGAGTCGGCACTCGGGCAGCTTGCACCTCAACAATCTGGCCGGCGAGCATTGCCCCCCCAAGGGGTCGGTCGCATCATGGTGTAGGGTGATGCGCCCCTCGCAGGCGCGCACGACGCGATGGACGAAAGACGAGACGCGTTCGTCACCACTGCTGGTCAATGCGGGAGCACGACAAGCACACGATGTCCCAGGTATCCGGACGCATGATCGCCGATCTGCTCGACGGCGTGGACCGACTCGGTCACGACCCCGACCCGCTGCTCGAGGGTCTCTCGATCGAACGTGCGGCGCTGCGCGTCGGACATCCACGCTACGCGTGGAGCGATTTCGTCGTCGTGATGGAGCGCCTCGAACGCCTGCTCGGCGGACCCCAGGGTCTCGAGCGCGCCGGCGGCGGTTTCGATCGCATCACCGTGGCCCCCGTGCTGCGTCGCATTGCGGGTTTCACCGCGACGCCCCACGCCCTCTACTCGGCTGCGCAACGTTGGGCGCTACCGCGGGTCATACCGCAGCTCGAGAGCCGCATCGACCCGATCGACAGCGGGCGCCTGCGCATCGTGTGTCGCATCCCGGGCAGCGATCGGCCCTGTCCGCAGCTCTTCCACCTGGCGACCGGCGCGATTCGCAGCTGCCCCACCCTGCTCGGACTGCCCCACGCCGAGGTGATCGCCGATATCCAGCCGCGCTTCGGGCAGTGGATCGTCGCGCCACCCGCGTCGCGCTCGCTCACCGCGAGGCTGCGCACCGCCATTCGCGCCGCCTTCTCGACGCGCGCCGCCTTCGAGCAACTCGAAAAACAGCAACACGAACTGCAGCGGGGTTTCGAAGAACTCGAAGCCGCCTATTCGAAGCTCGAAGAGAGCGAAGAGCGCTACCGGGCGCTCGCGGAAACCGCGACCGATTCGATCGTCGAGTTCGCCCCCGATCTCCACGTGCTCTACGCGAACCCCGCTACCGCCCAGGTCGTGGGGATGGAGGAGATCCGTCCGCGTGCCATCGCGTTCGAAGATTGGGTTCATCCCGACGATCGCACCGTCGTCGCCGACTACCTCACGGCCACCTTCGAGCACCGCGAACGCGCCACCGCGCGTCCCATCTTCCGCCTTCGCACCTCGGATGAAAGCGTGCGCTTCTACGAGATGGAGGCGCGCCTCTATCGCCGCAAGACGGGCGAAGACTGCACGGTCGCCATCCTTCGCGACGTCGATCAACGCATCGCAAGCGAAGCACGCGATCGCGACTATCGCGAAACCCTCGAACGCGAGGTGGCCGATCGAACTCGCGAACTCGAGCGCAAGAACCGCGATCTGCGCGAGCTCCAGACCCTGCTGCTCGATGCCGAGCGCATGGGCACCGCGCGCGATCTCGCCGGCCGCGTCGCACACAGCATCAACAATCCGCTCGGCGCGCTGGTGACCGAACTCTCGCTCCTGCTCCACCAATCGGGGGGCAAGGATCCCCGTCTCGCCGAACTGCTCGAGCTTGCCCATCACGTCGGCGACGTCGTGAAGCGAACCCTCGAGCTCTACCGCGAGGGCAAGATCGATCGCCGCCCCGAAGAGATCGAAGACATCCTGGCCGACCTGCGCCGGAACGTAACCAGCGCGGCCGAGAACAAGGCCGTCGTCCTTTCGATCGAGGCCGGAAGCGCCATTCCCGCGATCGCGGTCGATCGCCCCCTGCTCGTCACCGCTCTAGAAAGCCTCGTCATCAACGCGATCGAAGCGCTGCCTCGAGGCGGGCATGTGAGCGTCGAGGTCGAACACGACCCCGACGCGAACTGCATTCGCATCCTGGTCGGCGACGACGGTTCCGGCATCCCGGAAAGCGATCGCGAGAGGATCTTCGAGCCCTTCTACACGACTCGCGAAACCGGCACCGGCCTCGGCCTACCGATCGCGAACGGTGTGATTCGCGGTCATCAGGGCGAACTACGCCTCGAGGATTCCAGAGAAGGCGGCGCGCGCTTCGTGATCGAACTCCCCCTCGCGCCGCGCATCTGAGGACGCGGTGCGAGCGTCGATCCGTCCTTCAGTCGACGACATCGAGCAGCGCATCGATCGCGACGATGCACTCGGGCTCACTGAGCAGCGGCGCGTGCCCGACCCCTCGAACCGTGACGCGCTCGAGATCGGGCTTTTCGCTCGCCATGCGATCGAAGGTCGCGGGGGCGAGGATGTCACTCGTCTCGCCGCGAATCGCCAGGGCGGGGATCTCACTCAGCGCGCTCCATAGCGGCCACATGTCCGCCGCTGGTGTCGCACCCCCGGTCTCCGAGAACGGCTCGGCAATCCGCGGGTCGTAGTCGAGCCGGACCGTGCCGTCCTCGTCTTCGACACAGGTGCGATGCGCGAAGGCGAGCCAATCCTCGTCGTCGAGTTCGGGAAAGGCGGCGACGTTCTGCGCCCGAACCGCGTCGCTGGCTTCTTGCCAGCTCGCGAACGAGGCCCCGCCACCCACATAGCCCTGAATGCGCGCGAGGCCCGTGGGGTCGATCTCCGGGCCGATGTCGTTCAGCACCACACCTGCGACCCTGTCCGGCTGGGTCGCCGAGAGCAACATCGCCAGCAGGCCACCCAGGGATGTCCCTACGACCACGACACGCGGCGCATCGGCGGCTTCGAGCAGCGCCACCACGTCTCCCACGTAGGTGGTGGGCTGGTAGCGCTTCGCCTCGGGATCGTATTCGGAGCGGCCACGTCCGCGCAGATCCGGCGAGAGAACGCGCCGCCCGGTCGAACTCGAGATGTGATTCGCCAACTCGTCGAAGTCGCGGTGGTTGCGCGTCAGCCCGGGCAGACAGATCACGGGGACCCCGTCGCCGCCCTGCGCAGGATGTTCCCGGTAGTAGAGCTTCAGGCCATCGGGCCCGTCGAAGAATCGATCCTGCGGCGTCGTGGCCACCGGTGCGTCGCTTGCCATGGGGGTTCACTCCTCGCTCTCGTTCGGTCCGGCAGCTGGATGTTCGCGCAAGACCCATCATATGCCGGCAGGCAATGCGCAATTCGTGGTCCCACTGTGCGTAAGCGAGTCGCTTCGCCGTTCGAAACGACGGCCGGAAATTCTCAGGCCCCATCGCCGATCCGCCGATTCGAGTTGGGAATCGGCGCGTTGCCCCCCCGATCTGCCAAGGCCGACGCGCGTCCCCGGAGTATTTCGATGGCGGCATACCTGCGTTTCTACCAATTCGCTTCCTCCCCGTTCGACGGATCGGTCACCAAGCGCGGCATGGTGCTCGGCACCCAGGCGCTCAAGGGCGCTCTCGCCCAGGTGAAACAGGGCCTCGAAGAAGGTGCACCGCGCATCTGTCTGAACGGCTCGGAGGGTCTGGGCAAGACCAGCTTCGGCCGCGCGCTTCCGAAGCTCCTGGCCGGCGAAGCCCAGGTCGCCGTCTCGATCGACCCCGGTCGCAGTTGGGAAGAGATCCGCGCGCGTGCCTGCAAGAAGTTCGGCGTGGAAGGCAGCGCGATGTCGCGCAAGTCGTTGATCGCCGCGCGCGAACCCGGCAAGCGCCTCGTCATCGTCTTCGATCAGGCCGAGCGCCTGAGTCACGAAACCCTCGACCACCTCGACATCCTGCTGCAGTACAAGGACGAGGAGGGTCAGCAGCTCGTCCACTGCGTGATGCTCGCCAATCTCGAATCCGCCGCGTCTGGCGCGGAAATCCCACTGCTGTGGTGGCTCGACAAGTTCACCACCCTGCAGCTGCAGTTCTCCCCGATTCCCGTCGAGGGCATTCGACACTACGTCGAGAAGCACCTCGCCAAGGCAGGTTGGGCAGGAGGCGAACTCTTCACCCCCGACGCGCTACGCGCGATCCACGCGAACACGGGGGGTGTGCCCGGCGCGATCAACGCGTTGTGTGAACGCATCCTGATCGAAGGCGGCATCCGCGGCATCACCTCGATCAACGAAGACTTCATCGACGAGCTCTGCGGCAACGATCTCGACCTTCCACCTGCGCGTCCGGCTGCTCGGCCCGAAACCAGCGCTGAATCGAGCGACAGCAAGAGCCTCGACCTCACCGGCGATCTCTCGATCGGCGACTTCGGATCGGCCGGCCCCTCGGCCCAGGAGATGCTCGACGATCCCAACGCCCAGGCCTCTCTCGAGGACGAACCGGAAGTGACCCTGCGCCCCGATCCCGCACCGGTCGTGAGGGAAGACATCGCCAACCTCCTCGTCACCGAAGACAGCCCCGATCACCTCCACACGGCATCGGAGGCACAAACCGAAAGCCAGGAGAAGGGAGCCAGTCTCGAACTCGAAGACGAACCCCACGCCGACAAGTTCGCCGACTTCTACGAGGCAGAACGATCACCGAGCCAGTTGGTCGGCATCTCGCGTCCCGGCAGCACCATCGCGCCGATCCAGAAACCACCGCGACGGACCGGTGGCATGGTGATCGGAGCGGTGCTGCTCGCCGCCATCGGATGGTTCGCCTGGTCGCAGCTCAGCGTACCGACCGAGTTGATCGAGAGCGCCGAGGTGAAGATCGAGAAGGTGCTCGAGAAGACGCCCAAGCTCGCCATCGTGAAGCCGAAGCTGGCTGATGAAGAAGCGGTCGCTGACATCGATTCGACCGGGGATGTCGAAGAGACCGAAGCCAGCGAAGAGGCCGCCGTCGAAACCGCAATCCTTCCACCGAGCCTGATCGATCGTGCCGACGAACTGGTCGCCGACCCGAACGCCGATCTCGTGCCGATCCCCGACGTCGAACTCGAGGACGCAACGGCGGTTGAAGCAGAGGAAGCGGTCGCCGAGTCGGAAACGCCGGCCGAGCCGACCGAAGAAGTCGCGTCGACGCCCGCTGCGCCGGTCACGCCCAAGGAGTCCGCCGCAGAGGTGGAATCTCCGACGCCCGCGGCTCCATCGAACACGGCCGCAACCGCGAAGCCGAAGACGCAGCCCAAGCCGGCCACCACCGACATTCCCGACGAGATGCTCGTCATCAACGAGTACACCGCGATCCCCGAGGCCGCCTCGTCGGCGCCGAAGCTTCCGCTTCCCGACACCGAAGTCGACGACGTCGAAGAGGCCCAGACAGCGCAGTCGACGTCGGAACCGTCGGCACCCCCGGCCCGTCTCGACGAAGCGACGAAGACCGAGGCGAGCAAAGCGCAGCCTACGGCGCCGCCCGCTCCAGCAGCGACTCCAGGCCCAGGCGCCTAGCGAGGCGCAGGGCGCTCTCGCCCTTGCGTTCGCCCGCGCCCTCGCGCGGTTGCCAGTCGAGTTGGGCTCCATGGTCGAGCAGCAGGTGCGCGGCTTCGAGTAGCCGCGCGTGCACCTGCGCATCGGTGTCGCGCTGGGACGCCGACCCCGCGCGTCCCGAGTGTTGTCGACGCCTGTCCGCGCGCGCGTTGCGATCGATGCGCTGCAGAACGCGATGAAGGGCGTGACTCGCCAGCTCGATTTCGCCTTCGGGCATGCGTTCGAGCAGTGCGCTCACGACATCGACGGCGCCGGTCTCGGCTGCGATC
The DNA here is from genome assembly GCA_028278345.1 of Myxococcota bacterium. Taxonomy (GTDB): domain Bacteria; phylum Myxococcota_A; class UBA9160; order UBA9160; family UBA4427; genus DUBZ01. Next base: position 2,719 of record JANQEL010000206.1, on the reverse strand, counting down.
GCGAGTGCGGGAACCTGCCCCGCGTTTCGCGCCCTGGGGTCGGCCCCCGCCTGGAGCAGACGCAGGGCGAGTCCGCCCTGTTCGCGTTCGAGGGCCGCGATCAACGGCGAGCGTCCCTCTCTTGCGATCGACGAAACCGAAGCGCCGGCGTCGAGCAGCTGTTCGACGATGTCGCCGTGACCGCGCTCGGCCGCGAGCCGTAGCGGGGTGTAGCCGCGGGCGTCGGCGCGTCCGACGTCGGCACCGGCCCGGATCAACACCGCAGCCACGCGCGAGTTGCCCGTGGTCACGGCGTGGGTGAGTGGCGTGAGCCCGCTGATCAGCGGCGCATCGACGTCGCTTCCCCCCTTGACCAGGGCCCTCAGCAGATCGGGCTGCTCGTGGTTGATCGCGAAGAGCAGCGCGGTTTCGCCACTGCGATTCGCAGCCGAATGATCTGCGCCCGCCTCGATCAGGCGAAGCGCAACGTCGACGTGCCGGTTCTGCGCCGCCGCAAGCAGCGGAGTGGTACCGCGAGGCCCCCGGGCATCGACGCGCGCATCACGCGCCAGCAGGAGATCGACGACCTCCAACGCACCGACCCGCGCCGCGTGGATCAGGGGCGATGCGTGCGCGTCGCCTTCGGGGTCGACGCGCGCACCCGCTTCGAGCAGGCGCTCGACGATCTCCTTCGACTCGACGGCGAGGTCGAGGGCGCTGCGGCCACTCGAGTCGCGATGCTCTATATCGACCCCGGTCGCGATCACGCGCTCGACCGCCTTCACTTCGCCGCGACGCACGGCCATGTGGAGGGGGGTCGGCGCCTGGGTGAGCAGGGCCTCGATGCGTTTTCGACGACGCAGTTTCGCGATCTCGAGGGGAGTGAGGTTTTCGTCGTTGCGCAGGGTTGCGTCGGCGCCCCAGTTCAGCAGCAGGCCCACGAAGCGTGGATCGCGCAGGGTGGCGGCGAGGTGGAGGGGTGTATTCCCCGTGGCGTCGGCACGCCCCGGATGGGCCCCGTTCTTGAGCAAACCGTTCGCGATGTCGAGCCGCTCGGCTTCGACCGCGAGATGAAGGGCGGTGCGCCCTTCGGCGTCGCTCGCATCGAGATCGACGCCGGCCCCCGTGAGCATCTCGAGCACTTCGCGGTCACCGAGTTCGACCGCGCGGTGAAATAGCGGAACGCCATCGGCGTCTCGCATGTCGGGGTCGGCGTCGCGCGCGAGCAGGCGCTCGATCACGGCTTCACGTCCGGCGATCACCGCGACCTGGAGTGAGGAAAGCCCGGCGTTCGAGACCACGTCTGCGTCGGCCCCGCGCTCGAGCAATCGCTCGATCAGGCCGAGGGGAGCGAACTCGACCGCGAGGTGCAGTGCGCTGCGGCCTTCGCGATCCGGCGCGTCGATCTCGGCCCCCGCGTCGAGCAGGCGATAGAGGATGGCCTCGTGTCCGCGACGCACCGAGAGATGGAGGGGGCGATTCTCCTCAGCGTCACGCGCTTCGACGTTTGCACCTCGGGCAAGCAACACCTCCACCACGCCGCCACGCCCCGCTTCGACGGCGCGATGCAACGGAGTGGCGCCATCGGCGGCCGCGACCTCGAGGGTCGCGCCGGCATCGAGCAGGGCGCGAACCCAACCCATGTGCCCGCGCAGGGCCGCCAGGTGGAGCGCTGCCTGCCCCCCATCGTCGAGGGCATCGAGATCACGGCCCGCCGCGCGATGCGCTTCGAGCAGGTCGACCCCACCCGTCGCGACATCATCGTGAAGCGACGGCGTCGAGGCACAGGCGAGCGCGAGGAGCGCCGCAAAGCACGACGCAAAGAGTGAGGAGCGGACGCTAGAGCTCGACTTCGTCGAAGCGGACTTCGACGCGACAGGTCTTGAACGAAACCGTCGAGGCGACGGCGGCCGCGGCATAGCTCGTGTCATCCGGCACCTGATCGAGCAGCACGATGGCGCGCACCTCCTGCTCGGGTTCCGCGACATGCTTGCGAACCCAGCCCACACGTTCCAGTGCCGCCGAGACGAGTTCCTTGCCGGACATCGCGTCGCCGGCGTCCATCTCGATCATCACGGCGACCAGCCCCCCCGCATCGTCGCGTGCGAGCAGGTCGATGTGACCGATGTCGGTTTCGAAGTCGACTCCGACGGGATTGGCGTCGCCGTCGGTGTAGATGCTGAGCCCGTCTTCGAGGCAATCCGGGCGGTCGTGCACCATGCCGCGGATCTGGTCGGGGGACATGCCCGCCGCTTCCTGCGCCACCTCTTGCTCCGGCTCGGGCGCCACTTCCTTGTCGAGGGAGACCTCGCTCGGCGCCTTCTTCGGCTTGCTCTTCTTCTTCTTGCGACGCGACGAAAGACCCGGGCTGGTCTTGCTCACGTCGCGCAGGCCATCGCGCGGGTCGGGGGCCTTGGCGGAGGAAGGCGACAAGCCCTGCGCACCCGAACCCAGGGACGAATCCCCCGAACTCGAACGCGAGGACGCCTTGGAAGAAACGCTGCGCCCGCAGTTCGGGCAATTGCGCTGGCTACCGCTGATTCGGGTACCGCAGGATGCACAGTTCATCGTCAATCTCTCGCTGGAATCGCGGCCGGGTCGGCCAGCCATTCTCATCGGAAGACATGCGCGCCCGGCTTGAGCGCTCTATCGCGCTCGCGTGTGTCGCCGGAGGCAGGGCGCCGGATTATGCTCCGCGCCCCCATTTCACCCCGGACCCTGATGACCGCCTCCGAGCCTT
>JANQEL010000203.1 GCA_028278345.1 Myxococcota bacterium | reverse complement strand
AACAGCGCGGGTTCGATCATCATGCTCGTGGTGAATGGACCTTCGGGGTGGTCGATCAGCCAGACGTGGATCATCTCGGGGCTGCGGTGGGTCGGGGTGCCTTCCTTGCAGCGGCCGTTGTCGTCGGTGATGCCCACGGAGATCAGACCTTCGAGCAGGCACAGGGCACGCTTCCACACGTGGTAGTGCCAGATCATCAGGTTGCCGCCGGGTTGGGGGCCGCGACCGGTCGGGGTGTCGGCGTAGAACATGAAGCCCGAGAGGCGCTTGCCCTTCGGTGTGCCGTAGTACATCAGAAACTCGGGGCGGTCGGGGTCGAGGACGCGATCGTCGAGGATGTACTCGCGGTTTTCGTAGTGGCGGCGGTCTTCGAACATCAGCTGATAACCGTCGGCCAGCCCCTTGTCGAAGTCGTACCAGCCGTGTTCGAGGGCGGCGCGATAGCAATCGTCGATCAGGGCCTGGGCGGCGGCCTGCTGTTCGGGAGTGGGCGGAGTATTCGGTTCGAACTCCGTGAGCTCCCACAGCACCATCGCCGGAGATTCCTGCGGCTCCCTGGGGATCTCGCTTTCCGGGCGCCAGACGTTCTCGAACGGGACGACGCGACGGGCCCAACGCGGGGGCCCCGTTTCCGGAGGCGCGGCCGGTTCGCACGCCGCGAGTACGCCTGCTGCGAGCAGCGCGAATGGCAGGGGGAACCTCGACTTCGCGCGCGCCCCGATCGATCGAGCTGGTTCTACGAGTCGGTTCGCCACCGTGTCACTCCCCTCCGCCGACCGGCCGCCTGATCGGCACGTTCACCACCACCCAACGGTCGATCTCTCGCACGCCGGCTTCGAGACGCAGACCGATGTCGCCCAGCGCCTGCAGGAACGCATAGGCGCCCTTCCCCGGATCCCATTCCAGCACGAAGTCGTAGTGCTCGGGTAGCCCCGTCTCGTCGACGATCGCGCGCTTTACGTCGCGCCGCAGGAACTCGATGAAGTGCGCCATCGTCACGCCGCGGGCGACGAGTTGCCCTCGTTCGAGATCGAGTCGGCCTTCGCGCGAGTCGGAAGGAGCCAGGGGAAGGCCACCGGGTTGGGGCTCGAGGATCATGCACGCTCCCTCGACGCGCCGGGGCTTCAACACCAGCCCGAGTTCATCGCGGATCAGCTCGCGCAACATCGCGTACGACGTGTCGGCCTTTCCAGGGGGTGGCTTCACGATCACATCGAAGGTCATCGCGCGATCAGCGTCGGCGACCACGACGTCGTGCTGATTTACGTCGTAGGCGAGGCCGACGAGCCGCGCGAGGCTGACTCCGACGAGGATGGTCTCTCCCGTCTTCTCGAAGCGCCGGACGAAGTCGGTCGTCTGTTTGCCCGGAGCGATCCATCGCCCGCCGGGCGGATCGGCGGGGATGTGGTCGACCGACATGCGCTCCCGTTCTCCACGGCTCGTCCTCGAGGTCGAGTCACCCTCGCTACAAGCGACGAGCAGAGTGGACGCCAGCGCAGCGAGCACGATCGATCGCACACGAGCGGCGAGATGAGTTCGCGTCATTCGGCCTGGGCCTTCTCGGAGGGCGCGTCATGCGCCGGTGGTTCTGGAATCGCTTCGGTCGGGAACTCGAGGGCGAGCCATGCGTCGAGGCCGCCGAGCAGCGGCCTCACGCGCTCGATGCCTCGATTGCGAAGCTGCAGCGCCACCCGGGCGCTGCTGGCCTCGTTGGGTCAGGTGCAATAGAGCACGATGTCGCGATCGCGCGGAATCTCCTCGTGGCGATGTTCGAGATCTTCGACGCCGATCACCGTCGCACCCGGGATGCGCGCCGGCTGATCGCCGAGCGAGAAGCGGTCGCGCAGATCGATCACCGCGACCTCGCCTCCCTCGTCGAGCATGGCTTTCAACTCCTCGGGCAGCATGCGTGCGATCCGCAGGGCGCGCAGGAAGCGTCGACGATGCAGATATTTCCAGCCGATCCACGAGAGCAGACCGAAGGCGGCGATCGTCCCGATGATCTCGCCGAACTCCATCACCAGCTCGAGGGCGCGATCGATCTGCCCGCGCAGCAGCACCCCGGGCAGGATGAACGCCGCGCTCCAGATGAAGGCGCCGGGGATGTCGTAGGCGAAGAAGCGCGCGTGCGACATCCCGGTCATGCCGGCCAGCGCGGGAGAGAGCGTCTGATAGCCGGGGATCAGCTTGGCGATCAGCAGGGATTTCGGGCCGTACTTCTCGAAGGTCGATCGCGTGTTGCGAACGCATGAATCCGGTTCGAGGGACATGCGGCAGACGGTCTTCAACACACCGCCGCCCCGGCGACGTCCCGCTTCGAACCAGAGCAGATCGCTCGGCAGGCAACCGAGGGTCGAAGCCGCGAGCACACCGGGAAGGTGGAACGACTCGGTGCCGGTGAGCGCTCCGGCGACGACCAACACGGGGATCGCGGGGACGGGCAAGCCGATCTGGTCGAGCAACACCCAGGCCACGATCACGACGTAGCCGTGGGTCATCACGAACTGAACGATCTCTTCCAAGCCGCCCGATCCTCATGTCGTCTCGCAGCAGAGCTGCGAGACCTACAACGTACCGTCTTCGGCGAGGAAACAGCGGCTGCTCGCAGCGCCGTCGCGCAGCGACACGAGAGGAGGCGCCTCACTCGAACAACGGTCGAACACCACCGGGCAGCGCGTGTGGAAACGGCAACCGGCCGGAGGATTCGCGGGCGACGGCACATCGCCAAGCACCGGCGGCGCCCCGCTGCGACGGTCGGGATCGATCGACGGGATCGCAGCCAGTAGCGCCTTCGTATACGGATGCTGCGGGGCTTCGAAGATCTCGGCCGTGCGACCGGTCTCCACGATCTGGCCGAGGTACATCACCGCCACCTCGTGGGCGAGGTACTTCACCACGCCGAGGTCGTGGGTGATGAAGAGATAGGCGAGCCCGAGTTCTTGCTGCAGATCGCGCAGCAGGTTCAGGATCTGCGCCTGGATCGAGACATCGAGGGCCGACACCGCCTCGTCGCAGATCAGCAGTTGTGGCTCGGGCGCGAGCGCACGCGCGATGCCGATGCGCTGGCGCTGCCCCCCCGAAAACTCGTGCGGATAGCGCCACATGTGATCGGGGTTGAGCTGCACGCGTTCGAGCAGATGGGCCACGCGATCGGTTCGTTCCTGCTGGGTCTTGCCGATGCCGAACGAACGCAGGCCCTCGCCCACGATCTCGCGCACGCGCATGCGCGGATCGAGGGAGGCCATCGGGTCCTGGAAGACGAACTGGAGGCGGCGTCGATAGGGATGCAGCTCGTCGCGCGAGAGCGAGAGCAGGTCGACCCCGTCGAACCACACCTCGCCCTCCTGCGCGGGCTCGAGACGCAGGATCGAACGGCCCACCGTCGTCTTGCCGCAACCGCTCTCGCCGACCAACGCCAGGGTCTCGCCCGGATGGATGTCGAGGAAGACATCGTCGACCGCCTTCACGTGCCCCACCGTCTTGCGGAACACGCCCTGCTTGATGGGGAACCAGGTGCGCAGGCTGCGTACCTGGAGAAGCGCGTCTCGTTGCTCGGCTCGCTCAGCCACCGGCCACCTCCGCGGCGACGGCGTGGCAACTGACCGTCCTGTTCTCTTGCGTCTGCGTGGCGTCGGGAATCTCGTTGCGGCAGACGTCGAGTACGCGCTCGCAGCGATTCGCGAAGCGACACCCGGCCGGCCACTCGTTGGGGGGCGGCACGACTCCCGGGATCTCGGGCAGCGCCTGCCCCGGCGCACTGAGCGCGGGATTCGACTTCAACAGACCGATCGAGTACGGATGCGCAGGAGAGCGGTAGAGCTCGTCGCGATCGGCGTATTCGACGATGCGTCCGGCGTACATCACGGCGACGCGATCGGAGAGCTCGTTCACGACGCCGAGGTCGTGGGTAATGAGCAGGATGCTCATCCCACTGTCGCGCTGCAGATCGCGCAGCAGCTCGAGGATCTGCGCCTGGATCGTCACGTCGAGTGCGGTCGTGGGTTCGTCGGCGATCAAGAGCTTCGGCCGCGTCGAGAGCGCCATCGCGATCATCACGCGCTGTTTGAGGCCCCCCGAGAGCTGGTGCGGGTAGACGTCGAAGCGCGGCGCGGCGTCGGGGATGCCCACCCGTTCGAAGAGTTCGATCGTGCGCTTGCGCGCCGTGGCGAAGTCGACGGCTTCGTGCAGCTGGATCGCTTCGACGACCTGTTTGCCCACGGTGACCACCGGGTTCAAGCTGGTCATCGGCTCCTGGAAGATCATCGAGATCTCGTGGCCGCGCAGCTTGCGGATCTCGGGGATCGAGAGCGCGCGCACGTCGCGGCCGTTCATCGTGATGCGGCCGCGGTCGATGCGCCCCGGCTTCGGCACGAGGCGCATCACGGAAAGCGCCGTCATCGACTTGCCGCAGCCCGACTCGCCCACGAGCGCGAGCACCTCGCCCTCGTCGATCGTGAAGCTCACCTCGTCGACCACCGGCACTTCCCGCGGCACGCCCGGGAAGACCGTCGACAGAACCTCGACTTCGAGTAGCGGCGAACTCACGACGACTCCCGAAGCGTGCGCGGATCGAGGATGTCGCGGATCGCATCCCCCACGATGTTGACCGCCAGCAGCAGACCGAAGAGCGCGAGCCCCGCCGCGCTGATGTTCCACCAGACGACCGGGTCGCGGGAAAGCTCACTGCGCGCCTGATCGATCATCTGCCCCCAGCTGCCGTCGACGCCCACGCCGAGCCAGGCCAGCACGGCTTCCGAGAGCACGAGCCCCGAGAAGGTCAGCACGAAGGTGATGACCACGAGGTGGGCGAGGTTCGGCAGGATGTGACGCAGGATGATCTGAAACTCGGAGACGCCGAGCGCGCGCGCCGCCTGCACGTAGTCCTGCTCGCGAAGCTTCAGGGTTTCGCCGCGCACGAGGCGGCAGAATCCCACCCAGCTGGTCACCGCTAGCGCGATGCAGATCGACACCGTCGAGCGGCCCATCGCCATGATGAGGGCGATCAAGAGCAGCAGGGTCGGCATCGAAGCCAGGGTCGACATGATGAAGAAGACCACGTCATCGACCCGCCCGCCGAAGTAACCCGCCGAGATACCGAACAGGAGCGACAGCGGGATCGCGATCAGCGAAGTGAGCCCTCCGATCAGGAGCGCGACGCGCACGCCCTTCATCGCGAGATAGACGACGTCGCGCCCGATCAGATCGGTTCCCATCAGATGCGTGCCCGGGTTCTCGAGGGGCGCTCCGCCGTAGAACTCGACGCTCGCGAGCGGCGCCGAGTAGCTGCGCTCGCGCGAATCCGCGAAGACGCGATCGATCACGCTCTTGGCCTCGTGGGCGCTCACCACGTCCTCACCGGTATCCATGCCGCCGATCCAGAAGATCGAGTCGAGGATGCCGATGGCGAGGTAGAAGCTCACCACGAGGATCGCGATCGGCCGCCGCTTCCACAACGAGCGCGCCGCCTCGCTCCACATGCGACTGCGGCGCACGATCATCACCAGCCCCACCATTCCGACCAGCAGGAGCGACGTCACGATATTCGAAATGATCCACGATTCCATGACGCCCCCTACTCCAGCCTCACGCGGGGATCCGCGAGGGAATAGCTGAGGTCGGTCACCACCTGCGCCACCACGAAGAGCAGCGCCCCCACGAACACCATGGTGCGAAGGGTCGCGAAGTCGTTGCCCTGGATGGCTTCGACGGTAAGCGCGCCAAGGCCGGGAATGCCGAAGAACGACTCGAGCACGAGCGACCCGGTGAAGAGGAAGGGGATCGCGATCACCACCTGGGTCAGGATCGGGATCATCGCGTTGCGCAGTACGTGGCGCACCATGATGCGCGCTTCACCGCAGCCCTTGGCGCGCGCCGTGCGCACGAAGTCGCGGTGCACCTCTTCGAGGAAGACCGTGCGGTAGAAGCGAACGTTCGAGCCGATCGACGACACGATGCCCACCAGGATCGGTAGCGCCAGGAAGCGCATCACCACGTCGGGCGAGGGATCGAAGCCCGAGATCGGGAACCAGCGCAGGAGCTTCGCGATCAGGAATTGCGCGCCGATGATGTAGAGCAGGATCGACACGCTCATCCCCAGCACGCAGAGCACGACCCCCATGCGATCGACGTAGGTCTCGCGGAAGACCGCGACCACCAGCGAGAGCATCACCGAGAGGGGCAGGCTCAACAGGAACATCGGGATCGTGAGGGCGAGGCTCGGCCCGGCGCCGTCGTAGATCTTCTCGAGGATCGGCACGTCGTCGGCGTCGCTGCGACCGAAGTCGAAGGTCAGCATGCTCTCGTAGTGGGAGAAGAGCATGTTGTCGTCGAGGTCCTGCCACGGCCAGAGCGGTCGGTCGTAGCCGTGGTTGATCTTCCACTGCTCGATCGCTTCGGGAAGCGCCTTCTCCCCCAACGCGCGCCGCGCGATGTCGTCGGGGGTGGCCACCCAGAAGAACACGACGAACAAGAAGAAGAGCACGCCGAGAACCACGACGCCCCCGTAGGCGAGTCTGCGTATCACGTAGGCGAGCACTACTGACGCTCCCGAATCAGGGTCACGATGCCCGGGGTGATGATTGCGATCGCGATCACGAGCAATGCATAAGCGGGCCAGAGCACGGGTCGGTTGTTCTCGACCCGCCACGCCGTGCGAGCCTGGGCGTCGATGTCCTGGTACTTGAGGGTCGTGAACTCGAAACCCGGCGGTTTGTACTGCGACACCCAATCGTGGTAGAGGACGAAGCTTTCGCGATACATCAACTCGATCCAGGGCCGCTCCTCTTCGAGCAGCGCCAGCATCTCGCGAATGATCGAGGCCCGCTCCTCGTTGTTCGGCATGGCCTTCATCTCGTCGAAGAGGGCGTCGTACTCGGGGTTGCGGTAGTTCGCGGAGTTCGGCCCACCGGGCATCGCCATGCCGGAGGAGAGCAGGAAGAGGAAGTTCTCGGGATCGGGATAGTCGGCCACCCAGCCGTATTGGATGATCTGGTGGACGTTGTTCTGGACCTTCTCCTGAAACTTGTTGTACGTCGTGCTCTCGACCTCGACATCGAGCCCGAGCTTCCGCCAGGAATCGACCAGGTAGCGGATCGGGATCAGCTGGGCGGAGTTCGTCGCGTAGGTGTCGAAGCGGAGCTTCAGCGGTGAGCCGGTCTCGGGGTCGATGCCGTCGGTGTAGCCGGCCAGGGCGAGGAGCTTGCGCGCGCGTTCGAGGTCGGGCTTTCGGTAGGCGTTGCGATAGTCCACGTCGTAACCGAACAGCCCGGGTGGCAGGACCGACTGGGCCGGGATCCCGCGGCCGTTCAGGAAGAGTTCGATGTACTCCTCGGCATCGATCGCAAGGCTCATCGCCTGGCGCAGCTTGCGCCCGCGTTCGCCCGCCGAGACGCCCAGCACATCGTCTTCCTGGTTGAAGGCGAGGTAGAAGATCGCGATGTCGACCACGCGATCGAGCTGGATCCCCATGGCGGCCATGTCTTCGGACAGCTGATTGCCGTCCATCACCTTGTCGAAGCTCTCCTTGTTGATGCCGCTCTTGTCGTAGTAGCCCTGCAGGAACTTGTTGAAGACGGGGATCGATTCCTTCTCGCGACGGAACTCGATGCGATCGATGAAGGGGAGCGCGCGCCCGGCGAGTTCGGGGTTCACGAAACCCCGCTCCACATCGCCCTCTTCCCCAACGCTCGGATAGACGGCGCCCGGTGCCTTCCATTCGGGGTACATCACTCCGTACCAGTTCTCGTTGCGCTCGAGCACGATGCGAAACTGCTTGTCGTAGTGACTCATGCGATAGGGCCCGGCCCCCACCGGATGGTCCGCGAAGCGCGGGCGCCCCTCGTTACCGTCGTAGTAGACGATGGCTTCCCACGGCACCGCCGTCGTGAACGGCATGGCAAACCAGTAGAGCATCTGCGGGTAAGGGGCGTCGATCACGATCTCGAAGGCGTAGTCGCCGCGTTTCACCAACCCCTCCACGTCGCCGACTTCCGCGTATTGCTCGTGCGGCGGCCTCGCCGCGAAGGCCGTGACCTTTCGCTGCTCGGTCAACCGCTCGCCGAAGGCATGCAGACCGAGCACCTTCGAGAAGATGTGGGCCACGGGGCTGTTGATCTCGGGATCCCCCAGCCGCTTCAGGGCGAAGAGATAGTCGTCGGCGACCACGCGCCGGGTCTCGCGCCCCGGCTCACCCACAGCGAAGGCGGGATCGTCCCCGAACATCACGCCTTCACGCAGGGCGAAGGTGTAGGAGACCGTGCCGTCTTCGCGCTCCACCGCCTCGGGAATCGACTCCGCAAGGCCGGGGATGAGTTCGTAGGGGCGCTTCAGGTAGTGGTACTCGAGCAGCGTCTCGCAGATCGCACTTACGATGCGACTCGAACTCACGTTGTAGGAGACGGCGGGATCGAGGGTCTTGGGCGCTTCGCCGTAGACCGAGTAGAGGATCTTGACGTCGTCATCGCTCGCGGGATACGGGCTGTTCGAACAGGAGAGCACGGCGGTCACCGCCAGCGCGATCGAGAACGCGGCGCCCCACCCCCTTCGTCCCTGCGCCCCCCCAGACGCAATCCACATCATGGCCGGGCGCTCCCCTCACGTCTGCGCAGGGCGAAGAGTTCGTCGGCGAGATCGGCGTGGAGTGTCGCGTCGTCGAAGGCGAGCGTGGCCTCCGCTTCCACATCGGGGAAGCGCAGGTGCAGATCGAAGGCGTAGTCGTCGCCCCCGTGTTCGCGGTAGTCGCCGAAGCTCGCGTGCCAGGCGATGCGCTCGTTGGCGTCGTACTGGACGAAGTCGGCGAGCCGCCCGCGATCATCGAAGTCGATGCGCTCGCGCAGGCGCCCGCCCTCGTCGCGAAGATCGAGGCTGATGCCACCCGGGCCGCGCTCGAAGGCCTCGGCGACGCTCGCCCCCGCGCTCGGCAGCGGTGCGCCGAGCAACAACTCGACGGCCTCTTCCGGTGCGAGGTCGACGCGCGCGATGCGCCAGAGCAGGTCATCGGTCACGTACCCGGATTCGATCTCACCGTTTGCCGCGTCGTAGCTCTGAAAGGTCACCCCATCCGTGACGAGCACCGCCGCTACCTGGCCGAAGAGTCCGAGCACTTCGAGACGCAGATCCGCGGGCCTTCGCAGGGCCAATCGCTGGGGCCTGCGGAACCGAAGATCGGGAGCATCGAGAGAGAGTCGCAGCGCGCCCCGCAAGGTCGAGCGCGCGTCGGCCCGCTCTTCATGGGCCCGAAGCCAGGCTTCCGGGCGTGGGTCGGCGGGATCGAGAGGCGTGCGCGACGGCAGCGGGGTGGTGGTGCACGCAAGCGTGCTCGCGATGCAGGCGAACGCGATTCCCGCAACGCCAGCGCGCGGGAACGATCGGCGGTGCTTCACAGCTCACCCAACTCGCGTCGCAGGTCATCGAGCTTCTTGAGCAGGTTGGGTTGCTCGTCCTCGCGGTGATCCATCTCGACGGCCTGCTGGTAGAACTCGTAGGCGCGGCGCTTTTCGTCGAGGATCCGGTAGACGTCTCCGAGGTGTTCGGACACCACCGGGTCGCCGCCCGTCAGCTCTGCCGCCAGGGTCAGCTGATCGCGTGCCCGCAGCAGGAACTCGCGCCCCTGGGCGTGCAGGTTCGAGTTGAGCAGCGAGCGACCGCGCATGTAGTAGACCCAGCCGAGGCTGTCGGTGATGAAGCCATCGTTCGGGCGCTGCTCGAGGGCGCGGACGATCATCTCCTCGGCCTTCTCGAGGTTCTGTCCGCGCTCGGCCCAGGTATATCCCACATAGTTGAGCGCGTGGGCGTTGTCGGGGTTGATCTCGAGCACCCGCATCATGGTGTCGACCGCGCGATCGAGTTGATCCGCCATGCCGAAGTAGACGCCGAGCTGGTACAGGGCCTCTTCATCGTTCGGATCCTCCTGGAGGATCACGTCGAGGATCTGCTTGCCGGTCGCGAAGTCGCCGGTGCGCAGGTAGAGACCCGCGGCGTGGAAATCGAGTGGGCGCGAGGGCGCGACCTCACGCAGGGCGTTCACTTCGCGAAGCGCCGCCGGGAAATCCTTCTGGTCTTCCAGGATCGAGATGATCTGGGCGCGCGCTTCGACGTAGCTGGCGTCGCCCTCGGGCACGCGCGAGAAGGCCTCCACGGCGAGATCCGGCTGCTCCATGCTGCGACGCACCTGCCCGAGCGAATAGGCGAACTCGTGATGGCGCGGAAAGTCGATCATCGCCTGTTCGAGCAGTGCGGCCGCGCGATCGTGCCGCCCCGCGGCGTACTCGAGCGACGCCAGGCGTCGCACGGCCTTCGCGTCACCGGGATAGTTCTCGATGATCTCCTGGTAGGTCGCGATCGCCGCTTCGAGATCGTTTGCGGTCACCAACGCCTCGGCGAGACTCAAGAGGCTTCCGTAGTGCGTCGGCCGCTGACCGAGTGCTTCGCGATAGACGGCGATCTCGCCCAGCCGATCGCCGCTCGCCCGTTTGAGGCGCGCCAGCCGGCTGTAGAGCACGAAGCGATCGGGATGGCGATCGAGGGCTTCGCGCAGGATCCGCTCGGCGTTCGCGGGTTGGCCGAGCCGTTCGTAGATGGTGGCCAGCGCCATGAAGCCGCCCAACATCTCCGGGCGGTTCGCGACCAGGTACTCGGTCACCCGTAGGGCTTCGTCGAGGCGTTCGGACTCGAAGTAGACCTGGTAGAGCAGGAGCGCCGCGCTGTCGCTGAATGGAACCCCCGCGTCGTCGAGCAGTGCGCGCTCGGCGCCCTCGACGTTGCGGGATAGGCGGTACAAACCGCCGAGCAACAGCCGCGCTTCTTCGTTCTCGGGATCGAGGGCCACCGCGCGTTCGGCGTGGGCGATGGCGCTCGGCAGGTCTTCGATCTGCGCTTCGACACGCGCGAGGCGCAGTTCGAGGTAGACGGATTCGGGGTCTTTCGCGATCGCGCGCTCGAGGGCGTGCTTCGCAGCCGTCACATCGCCGTCGGCGAGCGAAAGCTCGGCGAGCAGCACGTCGTATTCGACACCGAGGTCGGGACGCGCCGCCGCCGCTTTCGAGCCACCGCCGATCGCACCAAGCGAAGCGCAACCCGTTCCCAGAGAAAGCACGAGAACCAGGCCGAGCGGCGCGAGCAACGCGCGCACGATGCGCGGGCGAACCTGCGCCCCGCTTCGACTACCGCGCTGTCGCGTCTGGTCTTTCATCCCCGGCATCTACCCGCACCTGCCCTCGCCCGCCAAAGTGCCTCAAGACGCTATCGGTCCGGGCATTCGGCGAGCTGAGGGGTGCACCTCGCGTCTGGTTTCGAGCCTTCTTCGGGCCTTTCAGGTCTCGCGAGCGCCACGGGGAGTCGTCGCTGAGATCCGGCGCCTGGCGCGCCCTCCGGGCTCCTTCAGACTTGTGCAATTAGGCGGATAGATAGCCCTTGTCCCGAAGGAATCCCAGCAACTGGTCGACGCTTTCCTCGACCGACTGCGCGGCGCTGTCGAGCACCACCTCGGGCTTCTCCGGCTCTTCGTAGGGGGCCGAGATGCCGGTGAATTCCGGGATCTCGCCAGCCCGGGCCTTGGCGTAGAGGCCCTTCACGTCGCGCTTCTCGCAGGTTTCGACGTCAGCGGAAACGTGCACCTCGAGGAAGTCGCCCCCGGCCATGATCTCGCGCACCTGATCGCGGTCGGCGCGGTAGGGCGAGATGAAGGCCGTCAGCACGATCACGCCGGCGTCGGTGAAGAGCTTCGCCACCTCGCCGATGCGGCGGATGTTCTCCGTGCGGTCCTCGGGGGAGAAACCGAGGTTGCTGTTGAGGCCCTGGCGCACGTTGTCGCCGTCGAGGATGTAGGTGAGGCGACCCTCTTCGCGCAGTGCCGCTTCGGCGGCCACCGCGATGGTGCTCTTGCCCGAGCCCGACAGCCCGGTGAACCAGATCGTCACGCCCTTCTGGCCCAGGAGTTCTTCGCGGGAGGTGCGGCTCACCTGCCCTTCGTGCCATGTGAGGTTCTTCGACTTGACCACGGTTTGCTTCCCTTCGTGTGTTTGGAGTTTTCGGGTGTTTCGAGAGTGGAGAGATGCGGACCGGTGTGGGCCGGTCGCGGCGGATGGGTCGCCCGCGGCAGTGCTCTGCGCGAACGACGCCCCTCGGCCGCACGACCCGTGCCTCGCGCGCGCCATCTTGCACCTGGGGCGCGAACCTGCGAGGCGGGGAACCCGCGCCGGGGAGGCGCCGGGTTTCTGGCCGGGGGGTTCGTAAGGGCGCGCAGTCTAGCGGGATTTCTGGTTTTGCACCGCTCGGCTGACGGCCTCGACCGCGGTCTCGATGTCGGCCTCCGTCGTGCCCCGCCCCAGCCCGAAACGAACGGTCGAGCGAGCCAGCGCCTCGTCGCGCCCGAGGGCCAGCAGGACGTGGCTGGGCTCCGTACTGCCCGAACTGCAGGCCGAGCCGCTCGAGACCGCGATGCCCTGCAGGTCGAGCAGCAGGCGCTCGCCGTCCAGCCCGGGGAAGGAGAGGTTCAGGTTGCCCGGGAGACGGCGTTCGAGATCGCCGTTCACCACGACATCCGGAACCGCCTGCTCGATTTCGAGACGCAGTTTCTCTCGCAGGTCGCGCAGGCGCTTCGTTTCGGCCTCCTGCTCGGCGACGGCGAGTTCGAGGGCTCGGGCACAGCCGACGATCAGCGGCACCGCGAGGGTGCCGGAACGCAGCCCCCCCTCCTGCCCGCCCCCGAACTGCAGCGGTCGCAGCTTGATGCGCGGGCGGCGCTTGCGCACCACCAGGACCCCGATGCCCTTCGGCCCGTAGATCTTGTGCGCGGAAAAGGAGAGCAGATCGATCGCGCTGCTGCCGAGCGAGAGGGGCAGCTTGCCGACGGCCTGGGCGGCGTCGCTGTGGAAGAGCACGCCGCGCTCCTTGCATCGCTGCGCGATCTCCTCGATGTCTGGAAGTGTTCCGATCTCACTGTTGGCCGCGCTGACACTCACGAGTGACGTGTCTTCTTCGATCGCGGCCACGATGGCATCGGGATCGACGAGTCCATCGGGTCGAACGCCGACCACGATGTCGCGATGGCCGAAGGCACGCTGGGCGCCCGCAGCTTCGAGCACCGAGGGATGCTCGATCTCGGTCGTGACGACCGAACGTGCCTGTCCCGGCTTCGCGTTGAGCACCCCGTGAATCGCGAGGTTGTTGCTCTCGGTCGCGCCACTGGTGAAGACGATCTCCTTCGCATCGAGGCCGAGACACGCGGCGATGCGCTCACGCGCATCGTCGACCGCGGCTTCGGCCCGCCAACCGAAGGCGTGGGTCGAACTCGAAGCGTTGCCGAAATCGCCCTCGTAGTAGGGAAGCATCGCTTCGAGCACACGCGGATCGACCGGGGTGGTGGCCTGGTGATCGAGATAGATGGGTTGGCGTGGGTTCATGGAGGCCTCGCTCGCGCTGCGAGAGGTATGCCGAGACTAGACCAGACTCAGCGCGCGACCACGGAATCAGAACCCGCATACGATCGCGTTTCAGCCGGTGCACAGTTCGCCGATACGCATCCGAACAGGCCAAGGCCTCGTCGTCGCTGATTCGGTGATTCGGTGGACCCGGTTGAGCTACACCTCTCGCTCGAGTCAGTGGCAAGAGAGCGCTGGCAAGAGGTACATCCCATTGAATCGTGTCGTCCCGCGGATCTTGATCGCGAGTGCCGCGTACGGCGGAGAGAACGTCGGAGATGACGCGATCCTGGCCGCCATCGTCGAGCAGTTGCGCGCGATCGAACCGGAGACACGGATCACCGCGGTGACACGCCAACCGCATCGGATGGCCGAGAAGTTCGAGATCGAGGCCATCGATATCCAGGGGTTCGCAAACCGAATCGAGGCGTATTTCTCGATCGCAAGGCACGATGCCCTGATCGTGGGCGGGGGAGCGCTGATCGCGCAATACACCGATGGTCTCCGCGGGCTCGTGACGGGGCACCCGGGCTTCCCGTTGACGATGCTGTTCGTCGCCAAATGTCTCGGTCGGTTCGCCATGGTGTACGGCGCGGGCGTCGAGGACGTTTCCTACCGACCCGCGCGCTTCCTCATTCGTCATGTCTACGATCGCGCGAACGTCATCACCGTGCGGGACGAAGATTCCAGAGTGCGGTTGACGCAGGATCTCGGCGTGACCAGGGCGCCCGTGATCACGACCGCGGATCCCGTCCTGGCAATCTCGATACCGAGGAGGGACGACGCGAGTGCGATCCTGCACCGCGCCGGGTTGGACGACGACCGCGATTCCGTGTGCGTCATCAACTTTGCGTACGGTGCAGACCGCCGAGACGAGCTTCTGGACTTCATGGCGAAGACGGCAGACCACGCCGTGTCCAGCTTCGGCACGAACGTGCTGTTCGTCCCCATGAACCACAGGCCGGACGCGGATCGACGCGGCATGGAACAGGTATGCGACCGCATGAAGCTTTGCGGCTCCGCGAGCATCCTCGATCCTCCCTTCGATCACAACGACGTCATGGCGATCACGCGCAGGGCCGAACTCGTGATCAGCAGCCGGATGCATCTGCTGATCTTCGCTGCGCTCACCGGCACGCCGATCGTGGGTATCAGCCGTGTTCCGAAGGTCGACGCCTTCCTCGCGCACTACGGATTGCACGCGGGTGCCAGCACCGACGACCTCGATTTCGACCGCTTCGCACCCGTCCTGGACGAGAGCTGGCGTCGACGCGAGCTCATCGCGGCCCGACTCCGTGAGAATCGCGAGGCGCTTCGCGAGGCGGCGTTGTCGAACGCAAGAACCTTCTACGACTCGTTCGAGCGACATCGTCGATGATCAGTCCATCGTTCTCGAGTCCGTACCCAACCAGTGAGTAACACCCACGTGGATGGTCGTTCCCACATGGCCGGTCTTCGTCGCGTCCTGGTCAACATCGGGTTCATCATGGGCTCGAACCTGCTGGGGCGCGTGTTCAATCTGGTGCTCCAGGCGGCGCTCGCCCGGGCCTTCGGGCCCGTGGGACTCGGTGGCTATGCCACTGCGGTCGCGATCGCGGGCTACTTCGTCTTCGTGGTCGACTTCGGCCTCTCGCCCCGACTGTCGCGCGAAGGCGCGGTGGAGCCGGGAAGGCTGAACGAGGAGTACGCCGGCGCGCTGGGGCTCAAGTTGCTCGTGGGCCTGGGAGCGTTCGCGACTCTCGGTGCGATCTATCACGTCCTGCCATACGAGGACGATGTCCGAGCGCTCTGTTTCCTGCTCGGCGTGTCGTCGATCATCCGCTCCCTCTGCTACCTGAACGAAGCCGTGTGCAGGGCGAGCGAGCGGCTCGATCTGGAAGGGGCCTCCAATCTACTGGGTGCCGCCAGTTTCGTCGGGCTCTCGATCGTCCTGATCGCGCTCGACTATCCGGTCGTGGCCGTCGGATACGCCTCGATCGCCGCCAATCTCCTGCAGCTCGTGGTCTCGTCGACTCTGGCCAGTCGCTTCGTCCGTCTGCGCGTTCGTTTCCGACCCGAAGCACGGCTTGCGCGAGCCGCGCTTCCCTACGCAACCACTTCACTCACGGTCCTCGCGTTTGCGCAGATCGACGTGCTCCTGATCTCGTTCATGGAGAGCCAGGAGTTCGTCGGGCAATACGCCGCCGTCTCGCGTCTGCTCCTGATCGCCGGAACCGTTGGCGCTCTCGCCAGCGCAGCGATTCTTCCCACCCTGGCCCGTCTGTATGCCCGGTTCGACGCGGAACCCTACCGGGACCTCGTCAATCAGCTGGTACGCGGGGTCATCCTTGTTAGCGGTCTCGTCATGCTGGGGACGTTCGTCGTCGCGAGCCCGCTGATCGTCGCGATCTATGGCGACGCGTTCGGCGCGTACTCGCCTCTGCTCCAGGGCGGCTCGATCTACCTCGCCTTCAAACTTCCCGTCTCGATCCTCGGTGCGGTGCTGACAGCCGTCGGGCGCCAAGGGGACCGCGCACGGGGGATGCTGATCGGCCTCGCCATGACGATCTTGCTGGTTCTCGGCCTGGTGCCCGCCTTCGGGCTCGAGGGCGCGGTGGGTGCCATGATCGGGAGCGAACTCGTCTTGATGATCGTCCTGGCCTGGTTCCTGAGAGGAATGCTGCAGTGGACGCGGGCCCTGCGAACCGTTTCGATCATGATCGTCGCGAGCGGACTGGGGGGAGCGATCCATCTCTGGGCCGGAGAGGAGGCCGGGCTCGCCCACGGCGCGCTCGGCATCGGGCTTCCCGTTCTGGCCTACCTCGGCGCCACGGCGCTGAGTGGGGAATTGACTCGGGCCGCTCGCTTCATCCGCCGCTTGAACGAATCGACTTCGTCGGCGGGGTCCACGGAATGAAGCGCATCCTGTTCATCCACGATCTGCTCGACTTTCGCGCCGGGGGCGCGGTGCTGGTCGTACGCAATCTGCTCGCGACCATGAACCGCGACGCGTATGCGCTGGAACTCGCGACGCCACGGCCGAGGGGGTCGGCGCCGGGCGATGTGCCCCGTGAATTCAGCGATCTCGGATTGCCTCTCCATCCGCTACCTCCCTTCACGCAGACGTCGGATCGATCGCCGCGGGGCATCCTCGCCGCGGCATGGCAGTTGCTGTGCCTCAACCTCTCACTCCTCGTCTTGCTGATGAGACGCCGACCCGACTTCGTGTATGTGCATTCGGTGACCAGCCTTCACTTCGCCACCCTCCCCGCACTCGTTACCCGAACCCGCATGGTCTATCACGAACACGGGCTGCAATCCGTGCGCGATTCATCTCTATGGGATCGGTGCTTTCCCTGGCTGATCCGAAGGGCAGCGCACG
>JANQEL010000183.1 GCA_028278345.1 Myxococcota bacterium | reverse complement strand
GAAGCGTTTCTCGTCGACAGCGGTCGCCACGCGGGGGCCCTCGTGCTGGCGGCCTGGTGGGTGGTGCTCTTCTTCGGCGGGGGTGCACTTCCCTTCGTGACCGGTGAAGAGGTCGCGGCCGTGATCGCGCCGCACTTCGGTTCGGGGCTCGCCACGATCCTCACCATGGTGCTGCACATCGGCGTCTTCGTAGCGAAGCTCATGCTCGCGACGGTTGTCCTCGAACCCGTGCGCAATCGGCTCGAGAGCCTGGGCTTCGAACGCGCCCTCGGTCTGTGTTGGCGCTACGCGATCCCCTTCGCGCTGCTCAACGTGTTCGTGACCGCGCAGTGGTTGATCGGAGGCGGGGTGGTGTGATGAACTTCGGCGTCATCCTGCTCGTCGCTCTCTGCATCGCGACCCTGGTATCGGCGGGTTTCGCGGTGGGGATCGGGAACGGCGAGCGCGCGCGGGTGCGATGGTTCCTCGCGGCAGCGCTCTCGCTCAGCGCGATCTTCGGCCTGGTCGGCGCAACCACCCTGGCCCTCGTGCTGCTCCTCGTGAGCGCCGGGCAGGGGCTGGTGACCTTTCACGCGATCGCCTTCGTCGAGGGTCTCGACGAATACGCAGTGCCCGCACCCGATCGTCAGCGGGTGGCGCCATCGCACTGGTTGTTGATCGTGCTCGGCATCGGGGCTGGCGCGTACTTCGCGAGCGCGGTCTGGGGGGCCTTCGCCGATGCCGGGCGAACGCAGCTCGCGGAAGCGCAGCACGCTCTTCCGAGGTTCCGCGAGGTCGCGCGAGTCGTTCTCGTCGAGCACGGCTTCGCGACTCTCCTCGTTGCGTTGCTGCTCCTTGCGGTGACGGTGGCCACGGGTTTCCTCGTGGCGAGGGAGAGCGGAGCGGCGGGTTCGGGCGGTGCGACCGGTGATCGGAGCGCGAACCCATGATCGATGTCGAAGTCGGTTGGATGATCGTCTCGTCGCTCTCTCCCCTGCTCTTTGCGGTCGGTGCGGCCGGGGTGTTCGTGCGGCGGAGCTCGCTGGCGATGATGGCCGGCATCCTCTTCATGATCTTCGCTGCGGTACTCGGCCTGGTGGGCTTCGATCTGCGAAGTGCACTGCAGGGTGACGCCGAGGCCTCCGCCGGACAGGCCCTCGGGGTGGCGTTGGTCATCGTGGTGGCCGCGCAGGTGATCGTCGCCGTCGTGCTCCTGGTCGCACGGGTACGCATCGCGGCGCGCAAGGCGGACGCTTCCGGAGTGACGCCATGGTGATGGACAGGTGATCGAAGACGCAGGTGCTACATCGCTCGTGCGCTGGATCGTCGCGCTGCCCCTGCTCGCCGCGGCGCTGCAGGCCGTCGTCCTGTTCTTCGCTCGCAAGGCGGTGCGGCGTTTCTGGGTCGTGAGCCTCGCCCTGGTTCCACTCAGCCTCGCTTTTCTCTTCGTCTGCGGTGCCTTCGCCGAATTGGTCGAGCTGCCGAGTGATGCGCGCGTGATGCGCGACGCGATCTGGAGTTGGATCGGCATCGGGATCGGCGACCAGGTCTTCGGAGCCGAGCTGGCCTTTCGCTTCGACACCCTCTCGGCGGCCACCGGCATCCTCTACGTCGCCGTAGCGCTTGCCGTCTTCGGCTATGGGCTCGCCGCCATGCAGTCCGACAAGCGCGGGGACGCCGGCTATCAGCGCTTCTTCGTCTTTCTCGGCCTGACCTTCTCCGCAACCCTGGTCTTTCTGTACGCCGACGATCTGCTCACCCTGCTTGCGGGTTGGATCGGCACGGGGGTGGGCACCGCGTGGCTCGCGGGCTTCTGGTACGGCGAAGAAGGCAGCCGGCGCGTGGCGACGCGGAGCATCGTGACGAGCGTCGCGGTAGACGCGGTGCTCTTGTTCGGCCTCGTCGTGCTCTTCTGGGCGCTCGCGAAGACCGGACCCTCGGCGCTGGGATTCGACGCCGTAGCGCAGAAGGTGTCGGAACTGGGAGGGGCGGAAGTCACGCTTCCCTTCGGTATCCAGCTTCGAACGCTTTCGCTGGTGGCGGCCTGCGTGGGGATCGCCGCTTGCGCGCGAGCTGCGCAGTTTCCCTTCACCCTCGCGGCTTCGGGGATCGCGCGCGCACCCGCTCCCGCGGCCGCGATGGGGATCGTGAACGCATCGCTGGGTGTTCTGCTCTGCTGTCGCCTCGCCTTCCTGATCGAAGCGAGCCCGGCGGCCGCGACCACGATCGCCTGGGTGGGTGGCGTTTCTTCGGTGGTGGGCGCCGCGATCGCATTGGCGCAGCGTGACCTCGTCGCGATCCTGGTCGCCGCGGCCATCAGCCAGTTCGGTGTGGCGTTCGTCGCGATCGGTTGTGGCGCCTACAGCGCAGCAATCTTTCAGGTCGTGATGACCGTGATCGTCTTCTCGCTCCTCGTGCTCTGCGCGGGTTCGGTGATCCACACCCTCGACGGCGAGCGCGACATCCGCCGCATGGGTGGCTTGAACGTGCGCCTCATCCTCACCCATCTGATGGCGTTGATCGGCGTCTTCTCGCCGGCGCTCTTCCTCGCGCGCGAACAGGCGCTCGCGGTGCTACTCGAAACGCACGCGATTCCCGGAGCGGGCGCGCTCTACGGGGTCGGGTTGATCGGAACGGGGCTCGTGAGCTGGGCGATCTCGCGATTCCTGATCGACGTCTTCTGGGGCTCGATCCGCACGCCCCTCGGCTTCCGCGGGGAGTTCAACGATCCGCCGTTGCCCTTCATGCTTCCTCTATATGGGCTGGCCTTCGTATCGATCCTGGGTGCGGCGATGAACCCGGCGCAGATCTGGGGGGATCTGCTTCCCGGCGGCGTCGAGGGATCCGATAGCCTCACCCAGTTCCTGGCCGCGATGTTCGCGCCTGTCGCGACCGATGGGCTCGAAGCCGCGACGCGTTGGCAGCTCGTCTTCGCCTCGGTGTTGGTGACGCTGATCGGGTTCGCGACCACCTATCTCTTCTTCGTCCGCTTCCCGCGCGCTCGCACGCGACTCAATCGCAGGCTCGCCCCCGTGCAGAACGTGCTCGCGGGTCGCCGGGTGGGCCCGGGTATCGACAACGCGGTCGGCACACCCCTCGAAGCGACGTCGCGCTTCTGGCTCGAGCTGCGCGCGGGTCGTCTGCTCGGCCGTGCGCAGCGCCGCGTTCGCATGCAGGGAGCTCTGCTCGCCCGCCGCTGGTTGACCGGTATGCGACGGGCCGAGCGGGGCCTGCCCGACATGTCGCTTCTCTTCGCCGTGATCGGTGCGATCGTGCTGCTCGCCGTGGTGCTGCCGTGACGGTTCTCCTCGAAGCGCATCTGCTGAGCGCCATCATCTTCCTGCCGATGCTGACGGCCTTGTCGCTGCTGGCCTTTCGCATCGTGGCGACATCGATCTTCCAGTCGGCGGGGGTGCCCGGCTGGGTGTGGCGTGCGATCGCGCTGGCGAGCGGCACCTGCACCTTCCTGCTCGCTGCGGGTGTGCTCTGGCCGGGCTTCGACCCGCGCGAGCTGGGCTTCCAATGGGTCGAGCGGGCGAGCTGGATCCCCGAGCTGGGGATCCACTACTTCGTTGGCGTCGACGGCATCAGCCTCGTGCTCGTGCTGCTCACGAGCTTCATCGTTCCCGTGGCGCTGCTGGCTTCGTGGAAAGAAGTCGAGCACCCGCTGCGAAGCTACTCGGTGCTCTTGCTCTTCCTCGAAACCGGGGTGAATGGCGCGCTGCTCTCCCTCAACTGGATCCAGCTCTACTTCTTCTGGGAACTCACCCTGATCTCGAGCTTCTTCTTGATGGGTCGCTTCGGCGGCTCGACGACGCTGCAGACCGCCACCCGCTACCTGCTCTTCGGGCTCGCGAGTTCGATGCTGTTGATGGTCGGTTCACTCGTGGTCTTCCAGCTGAACTTCGCGCAGTCGGGGCTCGCCAACTTCGACCTCGTGACGCTCGGTGATCTGCCCGGCCTCGCGCTGCTCGACACCGCGGTGCCGCTCCATGGCGCCGATGTCTGGTGGAAGAGTCAGGAGGTCCTGTTCGCGGCCTTCGTTCTCGCGTTCGCGATCAAGCTGCCCCTCGTTCCCTTCCACAGCTGGTACAACGCGGCACAGGAAGCGGCGCCCACCGCGGGCAGCGTGATCGTCGCGGCCCTGGTGTTGAAGCTCGGCGCCTATGCGTTCCTGCGCGTCGCTCTTCCCCTATTCCCCGACGCGGCCAGTGAGTCGGTCGCCTGGCTGTGTGGCTTCGCGGCGTTCGGGATGCTGGCCGCGGGGCTCCTCTGCGTGGGCCAGCGCGACGCCAAACGTTTCCTCGGTGGCCTCTCGCTCGCCCACATGGGCTTCATCGTGCTGGGGATCTTCACGCTCCAGCATCACGCGGTCGTGGGCGCCGTCGTCCACATGCTGAGCCATGGGCTTACGATCGCCGCGCTCTTCGTTCTGTTCGGCTTCCTGATCGAACGCCGGGGCACCCACGATCTCACGGAGTTCGGTGGGCTCGCGAAGCCCATGCCGATCGCCGCGGGGTTGTTCGCCGTGGTGCTGCTCGCGCAGACCGGAGTGCCGGGGACGAGCGGCTTCGTGGGGAGTCTGCTCGTCGTGCTCGGCACCCTGCCGGTTGGTGTCGGATGGCTCGCGCTTGCGATCCTGGGGCTCGTGCTGGTCGCGGGAATGCTGTGGGTGGTGTCGGGCCGCGTGCTCCTCGGTCCCCTCGAGCATCCCGAGAATCGCGGCTTGATCGACTTCAGTTGGCGCGAGCGGATCGTCGTGTTGCTGCTCGTCGTGCCGATCCTGTGGATCGGCATCTATCCCAACCCGATCCTTCGCCGGGTCGAACCGCCGGTAAGCCTGCTGCTGTTCGAGATCGAACAGGCGCGAAGCGGCCAGTTCGTCGAAGAGGGCACCGGCGATGCGGAAGCACCGCTCCTGGGAGGCGCGTCGCGATGAACGATCCGGTCGCGCTCTTCGAAGCACTGGCGCCGCCGGGTCTGGTGGCTCTCGGCGCGGTCGTGGTGGTGCTCCTCGACGCGATCACCCAGGGTGCGCGCACGCGGGCGCCGGGGAGTCGTCTGGCGCGCATTCGCCAATCCCTTCTCTCACTGTCGAGTGGGGCGTTCATCTTCTTCGCCTTCGCGGTGGCCGGGTTCAACCTCGTGTTCAGCGAGGGGACGGCGGCGACTCCAGACGCGATGTTGAAGACGGGGCCGGGTTCGCACTTTTCGATGGCCCTGCTGTGCGCGGTGGCCTTGATGACCCTGTGGTTTGCGGCGTCCGGCCCCCGTAAGAGTGGCGTGCAGCGAAGTGAGTTCCACGCGCTGTTGCTCTTCTCGCTGGCGGGATGTCTGGTCGCGGTCTGTGCGGGCAACCTCGTGACCCTGGTGCTCGCGATCGAGCTCGCATCGCTTCCCGCGATTGCGCTGGTGGCCCTCGAACGCGATCGCGAACGCAGCGTCGAAGCCTCGACTCGACTCTGGTTGGTGGTGGGCTTCGCCGGAGCGATCACCCTCTACGGCGTGGCGATGCTCTACGGCGCGGCGGGAGGTTTCTCGTATTCCGGCGTGGCGGCGGCTGGTGCGTCGAGCGGGAGCGAAGCGACGCTGTTCGCAGTGGGCATCGCCCTCGTACTCGCGGGCCTGCTAACCCGGCTCGGTATCGCGCCCTTCCATCACTGGCTCCCCAACGTCGGCGACGGTGCGTCGCCGATCGCCGCGGCGTGGGCGACGTGCGCCGTCGTCGGGGCGGTCTCCTTCGCGACGCTGCACCTCGTGCAGGAAAGCCACGCCATGCAGCTCGCGGGCTTGCGCGAGATGCTCGCCCTGTTCGCCATGTTCAGCATGGCGGTCGGCAGCGTGCTCGCACTCCTGCAGTCGAGCGTGAAGCGCGTGCTCGCCTACGGGGGTGTCGTGCACGCGGGGCTTTTTCTCGGCGTGCTCTCGCTGGGTGAGGTCGAGAACAACGCCAGTGCAGCGGCGGCCTTCCTCGAGGTGTCGACCTTCGTCGTGATGCAACTCGGTGCATTCGGCGTACTCTCGGTGCTCACCCGCGAGCGCAGCGGCGGTGTGCAACTGGGTGAGTTCGCGGGCCTCGCCGAACGCGCGCCGATCCTGGCGGCGGCGTTTGCGGTGCTGCTGCTCGGGCTTGCTGGTCTTCCCGGCACGGTCGGGTTCATCAGTCGCTTCCAACTCATGCAGGTGATGATCGCGAATGAAAACGTGGGGCTCGCACTGATGGTCGGCGCGGCCACCGTGGTGCTCTTCGCCGCCTATCTCCGCATCGCGATCGCGATGTACATGCTTCGGGGACCCGAGAGCGAGACGCCGCCAACGCCGCTTCCCGCAACCGTGGCCCTGCTCGCCTGCGCAGTCTCGACCCTGGTGTTCGGCATCCTTCCGGCTGGTGGAGTGATTCCGTTCGACCTGCTCGAGATCACGCGCCTCGCCGCCATGCCCTGACGGAGCTTCATGCCGTAGGGCATGTGACTTGCACTATCCGTTGCACCCCTCCGTTTCGCCGCGAATTCGTTTCGATTCGAAAACCTTCGTTTCGATTCGAAAGGTCGGTGGGAAGTTCCTGCTACTTCCCGACACCGTCGGAGGACCGTGCATGCTGCGCCATCCGAAATTCATCGCCGAAGTTTCGAGCAACCACAACGCCGATCTCGGGCGCTGTCTCGACTTCATCGATCGGGCCGCGGACATCGGCTGCGATGGCGTGAAGTTCCAGCTGTTCAAGATCGATCAGCTCTTCGCGCCCGAGATTCTCACCCGCAGCGCCACCCACCGGAAGCGGCGCGCCTGGGAACTCCCCGTCGAATTCCTGCCCGAACTCGCGGTGCGCGCCCAGGAGCGTGCGATCGAGTTCAGCTGCACGCCCTTCTATCTCGAAGCCGTGGACATTCTCGAGCCCTATGTCGACTTTCTGAAGATCGCCTCCTACGAACTCGCCTGGCCCGCGCTGCTCTGCAAGTGCGCGGCGACCCGCAAGCCCATCGTGCTCTCGACCGGCATGGCGAACCTCGAAGAAGTGCGCGACGCCGTGAACCTGCTCTACGAAAACGGCTGTCGACACCTGACCCTGCTCCACTGCGTTTCGGGCTATCCCACGAAGCCCTCCGAAGCGAACCTCGCGGCGTTGACGCCCCTGCGCTCCCTCGCGAACGAACACGAAGACATGGCGTTGCGCGTCGGCTGGTCGGATCACACGGTGGCCCCCGGCGTGATCCACCGCGCGATCCATCGCCACGGTGCCGAGATGGTCGAGTTCCACTTCGATCTCGATGGCACGGGAGATGAGTACGCGGTGGGCCACTGCTGGACGCCGGAGCCGATGGCCAACGTGATCCACGATGTGCGCATCGCTCTGCGCGCCGACGGTGAAGGGCTCAAGATCCCGGCCCCGCGCGAGGAAGCGGAACGCCAGTGGCGTGCCGACCCCGTCGACGGCCTGCGGCCGCTTTCGCAGTACCGGGGGACGATCGTTTCGTGAACACGCTCTCGGGAAGGCGAGTCTTCGTCAGTGGTGGGGCGGGCGTCATCGGGCGCGAGCTCGTCGCCCTGTTGCATCAACAGGGAGCCAGGGTCTGGGTCGGAGATCTGGCGCCGCGTCCCGAGTCCTTTCCCAAGGCGGTGGCCTATCGCCGGGGCGATCTCAATCACATCACCGCGGCCGAACTCCAACCCTTCGCCCCCGAGTTCTACTTCCACCTCGCGGCGAGCTTCGAGCGATCGGTCGAGACCCCGGGCTTCTGGAACGAAGGCCACCACAACAACATCGCACTCAGCCACCACCTGATCGATTGCATGCGCGAGGTGCCGGAACTCGAACGGGTCGTATTCGCGTCGAGCTACCTCGTCTACGACGCCGCGCAGTATACGAACGACGACGCCGGTCACGAACCGGTCTATCTGCGCGAGGACGATCCGATCCGTCCGCGCAACCTCTGCGGTTCGGCGAAGCATCACCACGAACTCGAGCTCGAGTTCCTGGAAGCCGATCCCGACACGTGCTTCCGCTCCGTCTCGGCGCGCATCTACCGCAGCTACGGCCTGGGTTCACGCGACGTCATCTCGCGCTGGGTACGAGCAGCTCTGGCGGGTGAGGGCCTCGAAGTCTTCCGCGAAGAGGGATGTTTCGACTACGTCTTCGCGCGCGATGTCGCGAAGGGCCTGATCGCGCTGGCAACCAGCGATGCGGGCGGGGTGGTGAATCTCGCGACGGGAACGCCCCGAAGCGTGGGCGATGTCGTGGCGATCCTCGAGAGCTACTTCCCCGAGTTGGTTGTTCGCCGGGTGGAGAGCGATATCGCGTACGAGGCGGCGGCGGCCGACACGGCGCGGCTTCGCGCGGTGGCGGGCTATGTCCCTTCCACCCCCCTCGAAGCCGGCATCGCGGAGATCATTGCCCACGAGCGCGCGCAGCAGCCGGGCCGCAGCGCGGCCATCGTCTCGCAGGGTCCGATGACCCGGGGACGCGATCTGATGATCACGAGTGTCTCACGCAAGACTCCCCTCGTCGAGTGCGCGAAGCGCGCGCTTTCGAAATTCGATCCGAAGGCGAAGGTGCACGGTGCCGACAGCGACCCGAACGCGCTGGCGCGCCACTTCGTCGATGCGTTCTGGGTCTCGCCCCCGTTCGCCGAGGCCGGTGTCGCAGGGTTGATCGATCACTGTCATCGCAACGGCATCCGCTACGTGATCCCCACTCGGGACGGAGAACTCGCGTGGTTCGCACAGGCCCGGGATGAACTCTCTGCAGCGGGAATCGAAGCCATGGTGAGTGGCCCCGACTGCATTGGGGTCTGCACCGACAAGCTTCGCTTCGCCCAGCATCTCAAGCGTCACGGGTTGCCGGCGATCCCCACGGCCGAGCAACTCGACGAGCTCTCGAATTCGACGACCTGGGTCGTGAAGGAACGCCACGGCAGTGGTTCGCGCGGAGTGCACTGCGACATTCCAACCTTGCGGACGGGAGAAGTGGCGGCCGAGCTGGAAGCGCCCGTCTTTCAACCCTTCATTCGCGGGCGCGAGACCAGCGTCGACCTCTACCGCGATCGTGCGGGCCGCGTGCACGGCGCCGTGTGTCGCACCCGAGACGCCGTGGTGGCGGGCGAATCGCAGATCACCACCGTGGTCGACGCTCCTTCGCTCGCGAAGATCTGCGAAGAGGTCGCCCACTGTGTGGACGTTCAGGGGCACGCAATCCTGCAGGCGATCGAAACCCCGGATGGGCGTGTGAAGGTGATCGAGTGCAACGCGCGCTTCGGGGGCGCTTCGACGCTCAGCGAACGCGCTGGGCTCGAGAGCTTCTACTGGTTCCTGCTCGAAGCGAGTGGGCGGGGTCTCGAACGCACGCCCTTCGAACCGAGGCGCGAGTCGCTGCGGCTCGTGCGCCACGCGACCGATCGCTTCGTTTCGGGTTCGCTCGCCTGAGAGCGGGTGCCCTCGGGATCAGAGGCTCGCGGGGAACGCACGCGCGGCGCGTTCGAGCAGGCGCGCAGTGCGACTCGGCGCGATCGGTGCGGGGCGCACGGGTTCGTTGTGGTAGATGTCGCGGTCGTAGCGGTCGAGAAAGCCGAGCTCGATCAACTGCACGAGCTGGTCGACCATTTCTCGCACGCTGGCCTGCGGACGGAAACCGAGAATCGCTTCCAGGGGAGCGGCGTCGAAACGCGACGCAGCCTGGAAGCGGCCCGCTTCGAGCGAGACCTCGATCGCTGCGGGAACGCCGTTGGGCGTCGGGACGCGATCGCGAATCAATTCTGCGAGTTCGCGCGAGTTCATCGCTTCGTAGCCCGCTTCGAAGATCCGGCCCCCGATGTCCGGCCCCCGCGCCTCGAGCAGGGTCAGGTAGAGTCGAACGGCGTCAGTCATGGTGAGATGGGCCACCGTCACGTCGTCGGCCGGGATCTCGATGCGGCCATCGAACCACGCGCTCCCCGCCATCGCGTTCGCACCGAGATCGAAGCGCTGGCGCGGGCTCGGTCCGCAAACCGAGGCCATGCGGACGCAGGTGGCCTCGAACGCGGCGCTGTTCGCTTCGACGACGCACTGCTCGACCGCGCGATCGTGGCGGCCCGAGGGGTCGAGGGCCGAGCCGTAGATGAAGCGCCGTACGTTTCGCCGCTGCGCCTCGCTCAGCACGCTCTCGATCTCGGCTGCGGGAGTCGCGCTCGCTTCGCGAAGCACACCCGTCGAACTGGCCAGGTGGAATACGACGTCGACACCCTCGAGGGCCCGCGCGAGGTCCGAGCGACTGCGCAGGTCGCCGCGCCGCAGATCGATCTCGGGGCGCACGCCCTGGCTTCCGTAGAGCAGCGCGTCGAGGACGCGCACCGGATGGCCGGCACGCACCAGCGCGTTGGAGAGACGGGTGCCGACATAACCGGCGCCACCCGTCACGAGGATTCGCATCGATCGCCCCCCTGGATCGGCCCGCTTCCAGGCCATTGCGCTGCTCGAGGGGGGGCTCTGTCTTCATCGGAATCGTCCGCACGTGCTTGAGCTGTGCTGGCGCGTCGCGTGTTCTCGCAGGCAATGGTGGGTTCGCGCCACGCGAAACCCCTGCACTCAAGTTGCACATGCCTTGCACCGAAATGAGGGCCTGGCGTTCCGCGTCCCGAGCGCGGCTCCCACCGAGGGTTTCGGACATGCACGAACTCCAGTGCCTGGTCCATCTCTCCCCCGACGATCTCCATGCGGAGTACGCGCATGGCTGATGCACCGCTTCGCCATCGCAACTACCGCATCATGCGCGTGTCGTCGTGCGGTGTCGAAGACCCCGCTGCGCTCCTCTATCGCGACGACGAGGGGCTTCGCTGCGCATCGTACAGTGAACAGCTCCGCAACTGGCTCGAACGCAAGACCAGCTGCGACGAAGCCTTCACGCGCGCGATGAAGTCGCGCGGCCACGAAGTGCGCGAAGTGCTCTTCGATCTCGAACCCGTGCAACGCACCTGGGCGTGGGAGCGTGGCCTCGACGTGGACGAGCGCGATTGGAAGAGCCAGGTGCTGTTGCACCAGATCATCGACTTCAAACCCGAAGTGCTCTTCCTGCAGGGCTTCGACGTGCTCCCGGCTCCGCTTCGGCTCACCATCAAGAAGCGGGTCCCCACGATCGACCTCGTGGTGATCCAACAGGGACCGCGCGAAGCAACGCCGACCGTGCTGCGCGAGCTTTCGCGGGCCGACGTGCTCTTCGTTTCGTCACCCGTGCTCGCGCGGGCCTGTCGCAAGGCGGGCCTCGAACCGCACCTGGTTCACGAGGCCTTCGATCCGTCGGTGCTGTGTGAACTGCCCGCACCTTCGAAGATCGACGCCGATGCACTGCTCGACTTCACGTTCCTCGGTACCACGGGCGAACGTGCCGATCACGCGCGCCGGGAGAGCTACCTCGCGCGTTTGATCGACGACGAGTCGATCGAGGTCTACGCGCGGCAGCTGACCGCGGCAGGGCGCATTCGACGCGGCGGTCCTGTGCTCGGGGGCAGCGCAAACACCCGGGTCCATCCCGCGCTCTACGGCCTCGACTACTTCGCCGTGATGCAGAGGTCGCGCATCAGCTTCAACGTGCACTGCGACAGCGCCGGGAGCTACGTGGGCAACCGACGCATGTTCGAAGCGACCGGGGTGGGGAGCTGTCTGCTCACCGATCGCGGGGCCAACCTCTCGGATCTCTTCGAGGACGGACGCGAGGTCGTCACCTTCAGCGGCATCGACGACGCGCGCGAGAAGGTCCGCTACCTGCTCGACCACGAAAACGAGCGGCGCGCCATCGCCGAGGCCGGGCGCGCGCGAACGCTCTCGGAGCACACGGTCGCCAAGCGCGTTGCCGTGATCGACGAGTGGATCCAGCAGGGGCTCGCCGCACGCCGCAAGGCCACGCGCACCCGTTGGCGCGGCCTACCCGGGAGCCTGCCCACCTGAGAGCGGCTTCGAGGCCGCCTCCGCGTCGAGCTTCGCCTGCACCTCGGGTTCGTGGTCTTGCGAGAAGTCGCGCTTGCCCGCAACCGATTCCGCACAGAAGGTGAGCAGGCGCGTTGCCCGCGCGACACCCTTCTGGGTGGCTTCGAAGAGAAAGCGCGCTTCTTTCACCGCCTGCTCGGGAGTCGCCTCGAGATTGCCGTCGCGTCGGACCTCCGCCGCGGAGGCGTTCACCTCGGGTTGCACCACCGAGTCGATCCACGGCATCTCGAGCAGCTCGTTGCGCAGCTCCTTCTCGATCTTTCCGAGGCGGCGCAGCAGATCGATCTTGCGTTGGGGTGCGTGGCTGCGCGGCAATTCGCGCTCGGCGGATCGGCAGCGGTCGATGCCCTTCGCCGCGCGGCGATCGAGCTTGCGCAGCACGTGGCGCGCCTTTCCGATGTCGTCGGCGAAGACCGGCGCATCGGGAACCTCGTAGGCGTCGTAGGCTTCGGTGATGATGCGCGACGCCTCGACGGGTTCGCGGGTGTGCTGCTCGAGGGCCTCCGCGAATGCGAGATGCGAGAGACCTTCGATGCGGGCGCCACCCTCGGTGCAGTTCACCACCTCGCTGCCGTGCAGTGCACACGCGACACCGAGGGCGCGGTAGCCGTCGATGAAGCCCGCGTAGGCGGGCGAGGTCGGCACCTTCTCGCCGTGCCAGCCGTCGACCCAGACGACGCGCAGCTTGCGCGGGACGTAGGTCTCCTCGACACCCAGGCGCTCCGCGCGTCCCCGCGAGTCGATCTCCGAAAACCCCTCCTCGTCGAAGGAGATCTTCACGTCGTCATACGCCGACCCCCTGGCGTAGTGGCGCCCATCCGTATAGGCGAGGTCCTGGCCGATCAGCATGATGGGGCTGGCGCCGAGCGCACAAGCGAGGGAGACCGCGCCGTGGGCGACGGTGCTACCACCGAAGACCCAACCCTCGCGATCGAGTGCCCCGGCGATCCAGCGCCCGACCTTGTCGGCGCCCGGGGTCGCGACGAATCGGCTGCGAACCGGCAGCTCGAAGAGGTTCGGGGCCACGTCGTTCGTGACCACGAGGTTGACGTTGTCGCTGGACCCGACGCGCGACAATTGGTGTGCGACGTTCTGGCTTTCCAGGATGTGGACCAGATCGGGCTCGATGCCGGCGTTGCGAAGCGCCCCCAGCGCCTGCCCGATGCTGATCACCAACACGCGATCGCGAAAGCGTACGAGCGTTTCCAGCTGCTTGTCGAGCGACGGGCCGGCCGAGACCACCACCGCGGGAACGCCCTGGAACCTTCCGAAGAGCTCCTTGATGCTCGGGTTCTGCATGATGAGCCCCGCGTTCTGCATCGTGACCGCCACCCAGGTCTGCAGGTCGCGCACCCGGGTCCCCACCGAGGTGTCGACGTAGTCCTTGCCGCGCGAGATCTGCGCGACCGCTTCGCGCACCATCTCGGGAGCGAGCTTGAGCAGCGGTGGGTGGACGTGGATCTGTACGCGCAGGCCCGGCAGATAGCGGGCCTCCATGCGATGGAAGAGCCACTCCGGTGAGGACGCGACGTCGATCTGTTTGTCGCCGAAGAGGGTGAAGCCTTCGCGCGCACAGAGGGCAGCGCGCATGCGAACGGCGCAGGGTTCGTAGACGATGATGGGCGCGGCTGTGCGCTCGCGAATCGCTTCGACGTGGTAGCCGAGGCCGAAGCCGATGAGCACGATCAGGTCGGGTGACTCGGCCAGCACTTCGTCCACCACCCTCCTGGCTTCGCGCTTGGGGTCGTACGCGGAGGCGAGTTGGATGCCGTCGATGGCCACCGTCGTCGCACCGCTTCGCCCGGTCACGAGTTCGAAGCCCCGATCCCCCGCTTCTTCGACGCGGCGTGCGAGCTCGGCGTCCTTGCGCCGCAGGCGTGGAAGGTTCTTCGCAAGATTCCGGCGTGGATCGATCGTCAAGGCATTCCCCTGGTCGGCTGGCGCACTTGCGCACCGCTGTTGCGCCAATCGGACGCCGGGCGTCGCAACTTGCTGAAGAGAACGGGGGATTTTCCGCTCTCACTCGAATCGCGGGGGGCTTCGCACCCTGTTGCGCTGCGGTTCCGCAGTTCGGTCGCGTCGTTCGCGCGATTCCTGCTCAAGCGTGATGGGTTCGGCGGCGAATCGAAAGGAGACGAAGGGGCGAAAGCACGCGAAACGGGGGCGCAATGGAATCGGCGACGAGAAGGCTCTTGCTGTTGGGGGCGACGGGAAAGCTCGGCGCTGCGGTGCGCCGCGCGTTCGCGAACGATTACGAGATCGTGGGCATGGGTCGGCGCGAGTTCGACGCCGAGAACCCGGTCGAGTTGCAGCGTTGGGTCGATCACGTCGCGCCCGACGTGGTGGTGAACGCGGTGGCGTTCTCGGGCATCGACGCCTGCGCGCGCGAACCCGAGCGAGCCCGTGCGATCAACGCCCTACTTCCGTGGCGCCTCGCCCGGTTGTCGCGCGAGCGCGGCTTCGTGCTCGCCCACGCGTCGAGCGACGCCGTGTTCGGCACCGTACGCGATCGCGCGTGCCTCGAATCCGATCCCGTGCGGCCGATCAGCATCTACGGCTACACGAAGGCTCTCGGCGATGCCTACGTCCAGGCCAACACGCCGAACGGCTACGTCTTTCGCTTCCCGGTGTTGTTCGGCGAGTCGCGCCGCGAAGACCAGTTCGTCGAACGCATGCTCGCGCGGATCCGCGCGGGGGAGCGTCGACTCGAGATCGCGGATGACATCGTTACGACGCCCTCCTACAGCCGCGACGTCGCGGCCGAGATGCGCTGGATCCTCGACGCAGGCTACTCCCCTGGCGTCTACCACGTGGCAAACGACGGCTCCGCGAGCCTCTACGAACTCATGTGCGAGGTGACCTCGCGCCTCGAGCTCGACGTGGATCTCGTACCCGTCAGCCATCGCCGCTTCCCGAGCGCGGGCCGGAAGAACGTCGAGACCCGCCTCGCCTCCGAACACATCGCCCCGCTCAGGCCCTGGCGCGAAGCCGTGGGGGCCTACTGCGAACGCCTGCGACCGGCCTTCCGCAAGACCGCCGCCCCAGCTGCGCGCGGAACCCGACGTCCCGTCCTGGGGATCGATCTCGACAACACGTTGATCTGCTACGACGAGCTCTTCCACGCACTCGCGAGCGAGCGCGGTTACATCGACTCGCGCACACCCCGCGCAAAACGCGCCGTGCGGGATGCCATGTTCGGTGCCGGTCAGCAGGAGGCGTGGACCGAACTGCAGGGCCTCGCCTACGGAACGCGCCTCGAAGAGGCGAAGCCCTTTCCGGGTGCCCTCGAGACCTTGCGCGCACTGCACGCCCGGGGTGTCGAATTGCGGATCGTGAGCCACAAGACCCGCGTACCTGCGCGAGGCGAGGCCGTCGACCTTCGCGGCAAGGCGA
Organism: Myxococcota bacterium; assembly: GCA_028278345.1. Lineage (GTDB taxonomy): Bacteria > Myxococcota_A > UBA9160 > UBA9160 > UBA4427 > DUBZ01. Next base: position 13,451 of record JANQEL010000183.1, on the reverse strand, counting down.
TGGAATGGCTGATCGCCCAGAAGGTGATCGATCCCAGTCGCACGGGCATTCACGAGGGGCGCGTCTACTTCGAGGACGACCGGGCCGCCAAGGCCGCGCGCATTCGCGCGCTCGGCTGCACCCACTTCGTCGACGATCTGCGCGAGTTCCTGTTGGCCGCGGCGTTTCCGAAAGGCGTCGAGCGCTACCTCTTCGATCCGAGCGGCGCGGCATCGGGCGAAAGCGAAGTGCCGACGATCCGCCATTGGGATCAGCTGCGAGAACGCGTCAGCAGCACGAGCGCGCAACGATCCGCGCGCAAAACCGACGCGGTGGCCTACAGCTCGCCCTGACACCTGCCGATCGCCTGCGAGGTCGTGAGTGTCTGGTCGACGCCCGACTTCGATGAGGAGATCCCTATGGCGCTCGGCGACGCGTCCGATTCGAACCCGGTGAACGCCCGCGATGCGTACGAAGCCGCGATGGGCTCGCGCATCGAGAGCGAGAGCATCCGGCTCGGGCCCTGGGCGAGCGACGATCTGCGCAACGACCCGCGCCACCTTGCCTTCGTGCTTTCTCGCTACAAGTTCTGCGCGAAGATGCTCGCCGGCAAGAAGCGGGTGCTCGAGGTCGGCTGCGGCGACGCACTCGGTCTGCCTCTCGTGGCCCAGTGCGTGGAACACGTGCACGCGGTCGACTGGGATCAGCGCCAGCTCGATGGCAACGCCGAACGACTCTCGCATCTCACCAACGTGAGCTACGGCCTTCACGACTTCAACGAAGGCCCGATCGACATGCGCTTCGATGCCATCTACTGGGTCGACGTGATCGAACACATCGAACCCGCCCTCGAAGCCGCCTTCCTCGACAACCTGCTCGCTTCCCTCGAGCCGGGCGGGGTGATGGTGACGGGGACGCCAAACCTGACCGCCGCGGAGTACGCATCGCCCCAGAGCAAGATCCATCACATCAATCTCAAGGACTTCGAAGAGCTGCGAGAAATCATGGCTGCTCGCTTCGAGAACGTCTTCATGTTCGGGATGAACGACGAGGTTCTCCACACCGGATTCGGTCCGATGTCGCACTATGTGTGGTCAGTGGCGGCGAGTCCGCGCGCGGCTTCCGCCGGCTGAACGCCCCCTCTCGATCGCGATCGAGAAGGCGCACACGAGATCGCATTCGCACCTTCCATCCCAGCGGAATCATTCCGATCTCACTCAAGTTGCGCACTTGCGTTGTCGTTACGAATCCCCGCAACGTGGCTCTTCACGAGCCGGCAATTGCGGAGGCAAGCTGTGAACGGCAAAGGGTCCAGCGCGACAGCCCGCGGGGTCATCGAGCGCTATCTCGGCGATCTCACCCGGGCCCTCGAAGCGATCGACGCCGAGGCGATCGAAGGGGTGATCGCCACCCTCGAGAGCGCGCGTAGACGCGGCGCCCGGATCTTCGTCGTCGGCAATGGCGGGAGTGCCGCCACCGCCGCCCATCTGTGCACCGACATGGGCGTCGGTTTGCGCCGCCGCGGTCATCCGGGCTTCGACGTGCAGTGTCTCTCCGACAACGCGGCCATCACGACCGCGGTCGCCAACGACATCTCGTACGACGAGGTGTTCGCAGCACAGCTCGAAGGCGTGATCACCGAGGACGACGTCCTGATGGCGTTCTCGGCCAGCGGCAACTCGCCCAACATCCTGCGCGCGGTCGAAGCGGCGAAGCGCGTGGGGGCGCGGGTGATCGGGGTCTCCGGCTTCGATGGTGGTGCCCTGCTGAGCGCAGCCGACGTTTCGCTCCACGTCGCGACGCCCGCCGGTGCCTATGGGCTCGTCGAGGACGTGCACCTCGTCTTCAACCACATCATCGCGACCTGCTGTGCTTCGGAAGTGGCCCAGACCGTCAATCGCTCGACCAAGGCCCAGGCCCTCGAACGCGAAGCGCCCGCCGATCGCGGCGGGCGGGGTTGGGTGCGCCTGGGTCGTCGTCGCCAGAAGCAGGTCGAAGAACCTGCGCCTCCCCCTTTCTGGGACAGCCCGCGTTCATGATCGACGAAACCACACCGCCTTCCGACGCCTTCGAAGCGCCGAGCGCCGTTCGGCGCATCTTTCGCTGGCGTGACCTCGGCCGCTTCCGCAAACGGGAGTCGAAGGTCAAACCCCTGCGAACCTTCGCGAACGAACTGGCTTGTCGGGAAGTGCGCACGCGTCGCCTGGTCCATTGCCACGGCGTATTCGACCTGCTGCACATCGGCCACATCCGTCACCTGAAGGAGGCGCGGCGCCTGGGTGATCACCTGGTGGTCACCATCACTCCCGATCACTTCGTCGACAAGGGGCCCCACCGCCCGGCCTTCGATGCGAAGACCCGTGCAGAGGCCCTCGCGGCCCTCGAGTGTGTCGACACCGTCTGTATCAACGAGACGCCGACCGCGGTCGAGGCGATTCGCTTGCTCAAGCCCGCCGTCTTCATGAAGGGGATGGTGGCGGGGAGCGGACCACGCGATCGAAGCAATGCGATCGAGCAGGAGCACGAGGCGATCACGAAGGTCGGGGGTCGACTGGTCCTGACCGACACCGAACTGCACAGCGCTTCGGCGCTGATCAACCGACACACCGAGGTCTTCGACCGGGAGACGCGCGACTTCCTCGCTGCGACGCGACTCGAAACGAGTGCCGACGCCCTCGTCGAAGCGCTGAAGCAGCTTCGAAACGTGCGCGTTCGCGTCGTGGGGTCGGAGCGTGTGGCCAGGGTGCTGGAAACCTTGAGCGACGATGTCGCTCTGGTGCCAGCCGAGGAGGTCGACGAGTGCGGTCTCGTGATCGTCGCCGAGCGAGACGCCCACCTGCTCGAGCCGGCCGAGCGCCGCGCTCTTCGACGCAGCGCTCGGGTGCTCGCGGTCGACATCGAGGGCAGTGACGCGATCGCGGTCGATGGCTGGCACGACGTCGAGCCGCATCTCCTGATCTGCGACGAGCCCCTCGGCTCTGCAGTGGCCTCCTGGTTCGACAAGACCATCGCCCTTCGCACGAGTGGCGTTGTGGTGGTGCGCGATCGCGTACGCAGCGCTCGGGTCGACGTACCGCCCCTTCCCGTGAACCCGGTGAACGCCAAAGACGACGTGGGTGCGCGCGAGGCCTTCGTCGCATTCGCGAGCGCGGCGACCGCTGTCGGGCTCGGCGCGCGCGAGGTGGGCTTCCTCGGCAACGTCGCGCGCAGTGCCGCCCGAACCGTCGACGCCGACTGCGTCCCCGAACCGAACTCGATCTTTCGTCAGATCGATTCGCTGCTGAAGTAGGGCGAACCGGGAGATGGACGCTCAGCCGAGTCGCCGCCGCAGCCTGCCCGATCGTTTCGATCGCTCGCGCCTGCGCGTGCTGCCCCTGGCCGACCGCGAACACAAGCTCGCGCTCGACCTGAAGCGGGTTCCGACGCCCGTCGAGACCGCGACTCCCGAACTGCGCGAAGTCGCGCAGGCCATGCTGCGCTCGAAGAGCCGCCGGGCGTCGGTGATCCTGATGCTCGGTGGCCATGTGATCCGCGCGGGCGTTCAGGCCTACCTGATCGATCTGATGGAACGCGGCCTCGTCTCGGGTATCGCACTCAACGGCGCGGGATTGATCCACGACTACGAGTTCGCCCTCGCGGGTGCGTCGACCGAAGACGTGCAGACCTACCTGCGCAGCGGCCAGTTCGGCCTGTGGCGCGAGACGGGAGAGATCAACGAGATCGCGAAGTGCGCCGAGCGCGAAGCTGCCGGGCTCGGGGAAACGGCGGGGCGCTTGATCTCCCAGGGTGACTTCCCGCGCAAGGAGGCGAGCCTGCTCGCGGCCGGCCATCGCCTCGGCATTCCCATCACGGTTCACGTCGGCATCGGGTACGACATCGTCTACGAACACCCGAACTGCGACGGCGCGGCCTGGGGGGGCGCGAGCTATCGCGATTTCCTGCGATTCGCATCGTTGGTCGAAGGACTCGAAGGTGGCGTCGTTGCGACCTTCGGCTGCGCGGTGATGGCCCCCGAGGTCTTCCTCAAGGCCCTCGCGATGGCGCGCAACGTCGCGCACCAGCAGGGTCGGGTGATTCGAGACTTCGACTCCCTCGTCTGCGATCTCATGCCGGTGCCGGAAGATCGTTCGGTCGAACCCGCGACTGACGAAGCCGCCTACTACTTCCGCCCGCTCAAGACGCTCTTGATCCGCGCCGTCGCCGATGGCGGGCGCGGGCACTACGTGCGCGGCGATCACGCGAAGACGATCCCCGAACTCTGGACGCAGCTGCGCAATGCGGAGCGCCCGCGCACAGCCGAGGAGTTCGAGGGCCAGGAGGTGTCGAACCGATGGGCGACCTGAGCTGCACGAATCCACACGGAATCGAGCGCGTGCTGATCACTGGTGGTGGCGGCTACGTGGGGAGCGCTCTCGTACCGCGACTGCTCTCCGAGGGCTATCGGGTGAAGGTCGTCGATCTCTTCTGGTACGGGCGCGACGTCTTGGGTGACGTCCGGGATCACCCCGATCTCTCGTTGATCGAACTCGACATCCGGAATGCCGACGGGCTCGCGAAGGAACTCGAAGGGCAGGATGCGGTGCTCCACCTGGCCTGCATCTCGAACGATCCGAGTTTCGATCTTGCGCCCGAGCTCGGCACCTCGATCAACCGAGATGCCTTCACGCCGCTGGTCGACGCGAGCGTCGAGGCGGGGGTGAAGCGATTCATCTACGCGAGTTCGTCGAGCATCTACGGCGTGCAGGAAGAGCCCAACGTGCGAGAGGACACGAACCCGCTTCCCCTCACCGACTACTCACGCTTCAAACTCGATTGCGAACACACGTTGCTCGATCACCCGGGTGCGCGTGCAGCGGGGATGGAGCGCGTGATCCTGCGTCCCGCGACCGTGTGCGGCTACGCGCCGCGGCTGCGCCTCGATGTGGTGGTCAACATCCTCACCGCCCACGCGATCGCGAACCGCAAGATCAAGATCTTCGGTGGCGGGCAGCTTCGCCCGAACATCCACATCGACGACATGGTCGACGCCTATCTGGCCGTACTCGAAGCGGATGGATCTGCGATCGACGGCGAGGCCTTCAACGTAGGCACCCAGAACCTGCCCGTCGAAGAGATCGCCGAACTCGTTCGCTCGGTGGTCGACGACCCGGCGATCGAGCTCGAACGCGTGCCCAGCGACGACAACCGCTCCTATCACATCGACTCGGGCAAGATCGCCGACGTGCTCGGCTTCACGCCCAGGCGAAGCGTCGAAGACGCCGTGCGATCCCTGGTCGACGCCTTCGCGGCCGGGAAGGTCCCCGAGCCGATGGAGAGCACCCGCTACTACAACATCCGCCGCATGCAGGAACTCGAGGTGCGCTGAGCGTGATGGATCGCACCCCGACGTCGACGATCGAGTACGACTACGCGCTGCTCGCCCCCGGGCTTTCGCGGCTGGGCGAGGGGGATGTGATCTCCCTCGAGCCTCTCGTGGGTGGGCGGAACGCACGGGTCTACCGCCTCGATTGCGTGGGCGGCGAGACCTTCGTGGCGAAGATCTACCCCGATGGCGATGGAGACGGCGTTGGCACTGCGCGCAACGGCCGCCGCGGGCGCGAGTACGCGGCCCTTCGATTCATGTGGCAGCGCGGTATTCGCTGCATTCCCGAACCGATCTTCAGCGACCCCGGTGGAGGCTACTCGGTGTTCCGCTACGTCGAGGGGTTCCCCATCGAAGTCGAAGGCGTGGTGGATGCAGACGTCGATTCGCTGGTCGACTTCCTCGTCGAGTTGGATGGGTTGAAGCGAGAGCCGGCGAGCCGCGCGCTCGGGCAGGCTTCGGAGGCCTGCCTTTCGGTCGAGGCGGCCATCGAACACCTCCAGCGCCGCATCGGCGGGCTGCGCCTCGCCGCAGACCCCACGATGTCGCGTGTGCACGCAGAGCTGCGCGGGTTCATCGAAGACGCTCTGGAGCCCGGCTTCGAGCGTGCGATTCAACGCGTGGCCGATCTCTTCGCCTCCCGCATCGCTTCCCTCGACACGCGGCTCGGCGAAGCCGAGGCCACCCTCAGCCCGTCGGATTTCGGTTTCCACAACGCACGGCGGACCGTCGAGGGTTCGATCGTCTTCCTCGATTTCGAGCACTTCGGCTGGGACGACCCCGCCAAGGCGGCAAGCGACTTCCTCCTCCACCCCGGCTTCGAAATCGACGACGCCTTGCGACAGCGCTTCTTCAACCTGATGTGCGAACGGCATGGCTGTGGGCCGGCCATCGCGTGGCGCGTGCCGGTCGTCTTCCCGCTTCATGCGATCAAGTGGTCGACCATCCTGCTGAACGAATTCGTCTCCGAGCACCGGGCGCGTCGCGATCACGCCCAGTGCCTGTTGGGGCCCAACGAAGGCCTGCTAGAGCGCCAGCTCGATCGTGCGCGGGTGATGCTCGACGTCGCGAATCGCGCGGTGGAGCAGTTCCCCTTCGCCCGCCCGGAACCCGAAACCCCGCGTGCCACGTCGCACGCCGTAGTGGGGAGCTGAAACACCCATGACCCTTCCGGACCTTCCGCTCAGAAGTCAGGCTGTCGATTGGCGCGGTCTCGCGACGCCGCTCGATGCGCGTAGCAAGGCACTTCGCAACGACGTGCTCGAGATCTTCGAGAGCAGTCGTCGCGGGCATCTCGGCTCGACCTTCTCGTTGATCGAGATCCTGCGCGTGCTCTACGACGACATCCTGCGCGTCGATCCCGCCCAGCCCGACTGGGAGGAGCGCGATCGCTTCATCCTGAGCAAGGGGCACGGTTGCCTGGCGCTCTACGTCGTGTTGGCCGACAAGGGGTTCTTCCCTCGCGAGGAGCTCGCGAAGTTCTGTGCACCGGACGGCATCCTGGGCGGCCATCCCGATCACCGCAAGGTTCCCGGAGTCGAGGCTTCGACGGGGAGTCTCGGCCACGGGGCGTCGATCGGGGTCGGCATGGCGCTCTACGCGAAGCGCTCGAAGGCGAAGCATCGGGTCTTCGTCGTCCTCGGCGATGGCGAGTGCAACGAGGGCTCGGTGTGGGAAGCCGCGATGTGCGCGGGCAAGTACGGGCTGACGAACCTCACCTTCGTGGTCGACTACAACAAGTGCCAGTCCTACGGAACGACGCGCAGTGTGCAGGATCTCGAACCCTTCGCCGACAAGTGGCGAAGCTTCGGCTGCGCGGTGCACGAAGTCGACGGCCACGACGTGCGCAGCCTGCGCGCCACCTTCAACACACTGCCCTTCGACGGCCGCCGCCCCAACGTGGTGATCGCCCACACGGTGAAGGGCAAGGGAATTCCCGAGGCCGAGTTCAATACCGCCTATCACCACAAGAGCGGTATGAAGCATGAAGAGATCGCGGGTTACAGGGCGTCGCTGGGGGCATATCGGTGACGATGGGAGTAGATCGATGAGGAAGACCTGCCTCGAGATGGTTCACGAACTCGCGCGTCACGACGAGCGCGTGGTGTTCATCGGTTCGGATCTCGGCCACGGCACGCTGGAAGAGATGCAGCGCGAGCTCCCCGATCGCTTCTACATGGAAGGTATCGCGGAGATGAACGTTGTCGGCATGGCGGCGGGGCTCGCGATGGAGGGCGCGATCCCCTACGTGAACACGATCGCGACCTTTCTCACCCGGCGTTGCTACGAACAGGTGGCGATGGATGTCTGCCACGCGAACCTCCCGGTTCGCCTGATCGGCAACGGCGGAGGCCTGGTATACGCACCGCTGGGCCCTACCCACGAAGCCACCGAAGACATCGCGATCATGCGCGCACTGCCGAACATGACGATCGTCGCTCCGGCGGACGCCGAAGAGATGCGCCAGTTCATGCGCGTAAGCGTGGATCACGAGGGCCCGATCTACATCCGGCTCGCGAAGGGCTACGACCCCGTGGTGACCGATCCCGGTGCGCCCTTCCGGATCGGCAGGGCGGTATCGCTGCGCGAGGGCACCGACGCGCTCCTCGTCACGACGGGAATCGGTCCGCGCATCTGCCTCGAAGCGGCCGAACAGCTGGCCCAGCGCGGAATCTCGGCCGGCGTGCTCCACCTTCCGACCGTGAAGCCCCTCGACCTCGAAGCCCTCGAAGCGCGCATCTCGGCCGTGCCCGTCGTAGTGAGTGTCGAAGAGCACACGCTGATCGGCGGCCTCGGAAGTGCGATCGCGGAGTTCATCGCCGAGGCGGGCTTCAGCGGCGGGCGCCACTTCCAACGCATCGCCCTGCCCGACCGCTACGCCTCGCGATACGGCTCACAGGCTTCGCAACTCGAAGACTTCGGCGTCACGGCCGATCGCGTCGCTGCGGCAGTGGTGGCGCTGAGCGGTGAAGGACGTCCAACGAATCCAGTCGCGACGCGTTCGCGAAAGGGAGGCGGCAAATGGCAGAGCAGAAGAATCTCATCACCCCCCTCCACGAACGAACCCAGCGCGACTGCCTGGCGCGAATGAACGATGACAAGGTCGCGTGCATGAAGATCGCGCGCGAGTACGGTGCCGACTACTGGGATGGCGATCGCCGCTATGGCTATGGGGGCTATCGCTACGACGGCCGTTGGAAGGCGGTGGCGGAGCGCATCATCGAAGAGTACGAGCTGCCGAAGCGCGGTGCGCGCATCCTCGACATGGGCTGTGGCAAGGCGCATCTCCTCTACGAACTCGACAAGCTGCTCGAAGACGCAGAGGTGGTGGGTTGCGACATCTCGCAACACGCCCTCGACGACGTGCCGGTAGAGATTCGGCCCTACTGCTTCCAGCATTGCGCGCAGGATCCCTATCCCTTCGACGATGATCACTTCGATCTCGTCATCAGTATCGGTGCGCTGCACAACCTCTCGCTTCCCGAACTCTCGGTTGCGCTTCGTGAGATCGAACGGGTGGGAAAGCAGAAGTACGTCCTGGTCGAGAGCTATCGCGACGAGGACGAGCTCTTCAATCTGCAGTGTTGGGCGCTGACCTGTGAGTCCTTCCTCTCGCCCGAGGAATGGCGCTTCGTGTTCAACCAATTCAACTATACGGGCGATTTTGAGTTCATCTACTTCTAGGAGACGACCATGGGTCTCAAGTACACGACGATGAAGGCGTTCCACTACAAGGAGAAGATCGACTCGCTGCCGCGCGAGAACCCCGAGATCCTCCCGCCCGTGCATGTGCGTATCAAACCCACGAACGTGTGCGCGCACTCGTGCTGGTACTGCGCCTACAAGGCCGAAGATCTCCAGCTCGGCCAGGACATGGTGACGCGCGACTCGATCCCGCTCGAGAAGATGCTCGAGATCATCGACGACCTCGACGAGATGGGCGTGCGGGCCGTGACGTTCAGCGGAGGTGGCGACCCCTTCCACTACAAGCACCTGCTCCAGGCCGCGAAGGCGCTTGCCGACAGCCGGATGTCGTTCGCGTCCCTCACCAACGGAGCGCGCCTCACCGGCGAAGTCGCCGAGGTGTTTTCGGAGCACGCTACGTGGCTGCGCGTGTCGATCGATGGCTGGGATGCGCAGAGCTACGCGCAGTATCGCAACGTCAAGGAGAGTGAGTTCGGCCGCGTGATCGGCAACATGGAGGCCTTTCAGAAGCTGGGTGGCAAGTGCGTGCTCGGTGTCAGCTACATCATCGACAAGAACAACGCGCCCCACATCTACGAGTTCGCACGCCGCATGCGCGACATCGGCGTGGCGAGCGTCAAGATGTCGCCCTGCATCACGAGCAACGACGGCGCCGAATCGAATATGTACCACCAGGAGTTCTATGCCTCGGCGAAGGCCGAGATCCAGAAGGCGAAGGAGGATCTCGAGAGCGATTCCTTCGAGGTGAACGACGCCTATCACTATCTCGAGAACAAGTTCGAGAAGGACTACAACTGGTGCCCCTACCTTCAGATGTTGATGGTGATCGGCGCCGATCTGAACGTCTACGCCTGTCAGGACAAGGCCTACAACCTCGAGAACGGCTGCCTGGGCTCGATCAAGGATCAGCGCTTCAAGGACTTCTGGTTCGACAACAAAGAGCGCTTCTTCAAGATCGACCCCTCCCGCGACTGCAACAACCACTGCGTGGCGAACCCGAAGAATCGCCTGATCCTCGACTACCTCGACGCCGATCACGACAACCTGGGCTTCGTGTAGCGGCGCGCGGGCGAGGCGGCGGAGCTGGCGATGGAAGGAGTCGGGAGCACGCATCCGGCGGGAGTGCCCGCCAGGGGTTCGCGTGTCGGTGAAGCGAAGGGTGCGACGGTCTACGTGATCGGCGTGTTCGATCTCTTCCACCGTGGCCACCTCTCCTTCCTGGAGCGGGCCCGGGCGTGTGGCGAGCGACTCGTCGTGGCCATCAACGGCGACGACATGGTGGCGTCCTACAAGCGACGGCCGATCCACAGCGAAGAGGATCGCCTCGCGATCGTCGGCGCCCTGCGATGCGTCGATCATGCCTTCGTGATCCGGGATTACGACAACCGGCGCGCCATGTTGGAGCACGAGGTCGACATCGTCGTCCACGGTGACGACTGGGAAGCGCGCTCCTACATGGAGCAGATTCGCGTGAGCGAGCGCTTCCTGGAGCGCCACGGTATCGAGCTGCGCTTCATTCCCTACACCGAGGGGATCAGCACGAGCGCGATCCTCGAACGCATTCGCGGCGAGGCACCCTGATGCGCGGGGCGAGCTTTCCCTTCGCGCTCGAGATGGTGTGCGTCGAGAGTCTCGATTTCGATGCGATCCTCTCGCGTCTCGGGATTGCGGCCTCGAAGGTTCGCCTGATCACGGGCACCACGTGGTCGCGCGAAGTGGCCGTCACACTTTCCGGTCGGATCCGGGACCGCCGCGTGGAGATCTGCGACGACATCGACAATTCGCTGGCCCAGCACCGCGCTCTCGCCGGGCGCGACGATCGCCATCCGGACACCTTGATTCTCGGGGTCGGCGGTGGGCGCGTGCTCGACTTCGCGAAGTATCACGCGAGCCAGCTGGGGCTGCCGTATCTCGCCGTCCCCACGGTGATTTCGAACGACGGCATCGCGTCGCCGATCGCGATCCTGCGCGGCGACGATGGCCAGATGACGAGCCAACCCACCACACCTCCCCTCGCCACCCTGATCGACCGCGGAGTACTCGAACGCGCGCCCAACGAAGCTCTGGTGAGCGGCGTGGGGGACGTGATCTCGAACCGTGCGGCGGTGCTCGACTGGGATCTCGCGGTCGCGCGAGGACAGGCGCGTCCGAACGCCCTCGCGCGTATCATGTCGCGGAGCGCGGTGCAAAACGTCCTGGGCGCACCTCCGAACCTGCGCGACCCCGTCTTCTTCGAACGGTACATCGACGCGATCGTGCTCTCGGGCCTCGCGATGTACATCAGCGGCGACAGCCGACCGTGCAGCGGTGCCGAGCACCTGATTGCCCATGCCATCAACCGCGACCAGCCCGGCCGCTTCGCCCACGGTCTGCTCGTCGGTTCGATCGCGCCCTATGTCGTCTGGCTCCACGACCCGGGCGATCGCAGCTTGTGGCCCCTTGCGCGCACTCTCGGCCTGCACGTGGATTTCATGCGCTACGCGGTGCCGACGCGAGACTTCACTTCGCTGATGTGCGCAGCACGCGCGATTCGGGGGGATCGCTTCACCGTGCTCGACACCCGGGACGACGCAGAACTCGAACGCGAATACCAACGCTTCCTGGTTGCCATCAGTGCGCGGGCTTCGAGGCGCGGCGAGCAGGCGGGCGTACCTGTCCACGCGAGCGGTTGACCCCGAACGACGTCAGTAGAGAGAGACGATCCGTTCGTCCGGGACGCCATAGCCGAGCAGCTGGGAACGGATCTCACTCGCCCACTCACTCGCGATGAAGATCGTGACTGGCTCTCCCCCGTCGCGAAGCCGCGCAGGATCTTCGATCGGAAGATCGAAGAAGCGGCTTCCCCAGCGTGCGGCGTCGTTGTCGCAAACGCACTCGAGTTCGATCCCGCGCCCGCGAAACGCCGCGACGAACTGCGCTGCGCCCTTGCCGGCACCGAAGAGCACCGCGCGGTGCCCGTCACCTTCGACCTGCGCGAGCCCCCGTTCGAGCGCGCGCTGCCGTGCACTGCTCTGGAACACGAGATAGAGGGTCGCGGCCACGGCGAGGATGCCCAGCAGGGCGAGGAATGCGACGGGCGCCGCGGCGACGAAGCAGACAAAGTTCAGGAAGTAGAAATTGCCCACGTTCAGGAAGCCCAGGCGATGGCGCTTCCGGAACGCTTCGAGCCGGCCGAGCCTCGCCTGCCGCGTAGCCTCGACATCAGCTGCGGTCTTCGCGTCGGCTGCGGCGACCTTGAACGAGGCCGCGTTCATCATCTCGTGAAGCCGCGCGTACTGGAACATCGTCGTGGCGCCCAGGGTCGCGAAGCCGAGGGCCCAGAGCGCCGGCGTGTCGCGGGCCACGTACGCCGTCGTGCTCACGAGGATCAAGGTTTCCGTGATGCGATCGCTGTAGAGATCGAGGCGCCAACCGTGGCGCGAATACTGCCCGCGGATCCGCGCGAGCTGTCCATCCGCACAATCGAGGATGTAGGCGAACTGGAACAGCACGGCGGCGGCCAGCAGGGTGCTCCACTGCGACTCTCCAATGAGCAGCACGGTCGCGCCGAGCAGTCCACTGACGAACGATGCGAAGGTGAGCTGGTCCGGAGAGATCGGTCCTTCGCGGATCAACGAAACCAGTCGCGTCGAGAACCAGTAGTCGACATCGACCGTCCAGAAGTCCACGGGCTTGGCCACGCGATCGATCTCCGAGAGATCTTCGAAACGCGGGGCCGACTTCACGCATTCCCACACCCGATAGCCCACATCCAGCGCCTTCAGGACCGTGCCGAAATAGATCGCGAGATCGAGCCGCCCGAGTGCCGCGCACACACTGATGAGGAAGAACAGGGTGAAGTGATCGAAGCCCGGGATGAGACCGCGATCGAGGAACCACGCCTTCCAACGCGCACGCAGCAGAGTCACGCGCGACATGAAGGGCACGATGAACGAATGCACCACGATGTGATCGAGCACGAGAATGCTGAGGAAGGCGATCGCCCAGGTGCTCGACACCGGGGCCGCGGCCGCGAGCGCGCCGAAGACCGCGACCCGCGTCAGGCGATCACTCACCTGGTCGTAGCGCGCGCCCCGCTCGGTGCAGCGGTCGGTCAGTCGCGCGAGGTTGCCGTCGGCGCCGTCCAACAGGTGATGGAGTTGGAGAAGCAGGGCGGCCGCCACGAGCGAGCCATCGAGCAGCGCCGCCGCGCACCCGAGGCCGGCGAGGAGCCCGAGGGTGGTCACCGCGTTGGGCGAGAGCCCGAGGTCATACGCCCACTTCGTCAGGAACGGGTCGACCAGATGCGCGTAGTAGCGATTGATCGGGTACTCGGGATCGCGCCGCACCGTCACCACGTAGCGGTCGTAGAAGTTCCAGTAGCGCGCCGCGACACCCATCTCCGTGCTCCCCTTCGAACCCAATC
>JANQEL010000150.1 GCA_028278345.1 Myxococcota bacterium | reverse complement strand
GATCACGCCGATCGCGATGGACAAGGAGCTTCGCTTCGCAATCCGCGAAGGGGGCCGCACGGTCGGTTCGGGCGTCGTGTCCGAAGTGATCGAGTAGGGAAGAGAGATATGTCTGAAGGCAATACGCAGAAGATTCGCATCCGGATGAAGGCGTACGACTACCGCCTGCTCGACCAGAGCGCGGGCGAGATCGTCGACACCGCCATCCGCACCGGTGCCAACGTGGCGGGTCCGATCCCGTTGCCGACGGACATCAACAAGTACACGGTGTTGCGCGGTCCGCACATCGACAAGAAATCCCGCGAACAGTTCGAGATCCGCACCCACAAGCGCCTGATCGACATCCTCGATCCCACGGCGCAGACGGTGGATGCGCTGATGAAGCTCGAACTCGCCGCGGGCGTGGACGTGGAGATCAAACTGTAACCATGGCTTCCATCGATATGGTCACTGCCGACGGCAAGAGCGCCGGCGCCGTGGAGCTCGATCCCGCGGTGTTCGAGGTCAAGGTTCGCCCCGACCTCGTGCAGGCCGAAGTGCGACGACAGCTCGCCAAGCGTCGGTCCGGCACCCACGCGACGAAGAACCGCGCCGCGGTCTCTGGCGGTGGCGCCAAGCCCTATCGCCAGAAGGGCACCGGCCGCGCGCGCCAGGGTACGATCCGGGCGCCGCAGTACGCCGGCGGCGGCATCGTCTTCGGGCCTGTCCCGCGCAACTACACCCACAAGCTCAACAAGAAGACCCGCGCCGAAGCGCTGCGCAGCGCGCTCTCGCATCAGCAGGAACAGGGGGCCATCAAGGTCATCGACGATCTGCAGGTCGAGGGTTATTCGACGAAGACGATGGCCGGTATCCTGGCCGGCGTCGGGCTCGCGGACACGACGGTGTTGATCGTCCTCGACGCGCCGAACCCGACTGTCGAGGCGTCCGCGCGCAACATCGCGGGCGTCGACATCGTGCGCGCCGAAGGCCTGAACGTCTACGACGTGCTGCGCCACAAGGCGCTGCTCGTGACGCGTTCGGCTCTGGCAGCCATCGAGTCGCGGCTCGGCTCTTCTTCTGCCGCAGGCGCTTCATCCGCCGCAGGCGCCAAGGAGGCCTGATCATGGACGTCCACAAGGTGATCCGCCGCCCGCTGGTGACGGAAAAGAGCACGATCGGTCGCGAAGAGGGAAACCTCGCAACGTTTGCCGTCGACCCCGACGCGAACAAGCACGACATCCGTCGCGCGGTCGAGACCCTCTTCAAGGTCGAAGTCGACGAAGTGCGCACCATGCGCCAGCCCCGCAAGAAGAAGCGGGTGGGGCGGCACATCGGCTATCGCGCAGAATGGAAGAAGGCGATCGTCAAGCTGGCCGACGGCCACGCGATCGAGTTCTTCGAGGGAGTGTAGGAGTCCCATGCCCGTCAAAGTCTACAAGCCGACCTCTCCCGGTCGCCGAAACCACAGCGTTTCGGACTTCGCCGAGCTCACGAGCGGCAAGCCTGAAAAGAAGCTGGTCGGCGGTCGCGTCAACAAGAGCGGCGGTCGCAACTCGAACGGTCGCATCACGTCGTGGCACCGCGGCGGCGGTCACAAGCGCCGACATCGCCAGATCGACTTCAAGCGCGACAAGATCGGCGTGCCCGCGAAGGTGAAGGCGATCGAGTACGACCCGAATCGCAGCGCCAACATCGCGCTCCTCTACTACGCGGATGGCGAGAAGCGATACATCCTCTGCCCCAATGAGCTGAAGGTGGGCGACACCGTTCAGGCCGGCGCCGATGCCGAAATCAGCCCCGGCAACTCGATGCCGCTCTCGGCGATCCCCCTCGGCACGATCCTCCACGCGATCGAGATGAAGCCCGGGAAGGGCGCGCAGCTCGTTCGCTCGGCCGGCGCGGGGGCCCAGCTGATGGCGCGCGAAGGTCGCTACGCGACGCTCCGCCTGCCGAGCCACGAGATGCGCATGGTCCACGTCGACTGCACCGCCACGATCGGGCAGGTCGGCAACCTCGAGCACGAAAACCAGCGCATCGGCAAGGCCGGTCGCAGCCGCTGGAAGGGCAAGCGCAGCAACGTACGCGGTGTCGCGATGAACCCGGTCGACCATCCCATGGGCGGCGGCGAAGGCCGCAGCTCCGGTGGCCGCCACCCGTGCACGCCCTGGGGCAAGCCCACCAAGGGTCAGAAGACCCGCAGCAAGAACGCACGCTCGAATCAATACATCGTCAAGCGGCGAGGGAAGAAGTAAATGGCACGATCGCTCCGAAAAGGTCCCTACATCGACCCGAGTCTCCAGAAGAAGGTGGATCGCACCCTGCAGAGTGGCAGCAAGCAGGTGATCCGCACCTGGTCGCGACGTTCGATGATCACCCCCGAGTTCGTCGGTCTGACCTTCCACGTGCACAACGGGAAGCTCTTCATGCCGGTGTTCGTCACCGAGAACATGGTGGGTCATCGCCTCGGCGAGTTCGCGCCGACGCGCAAGTTCACCGGCCATGCCTCGGACAAGAAGGTGAGGCGTTGAGATGGCGGGCAACGAAGTCAAGGCATCGTTGATGAACTACCGCATCAGCGCGCAGAAGGCGCGGCTGGTGTGCGACCAGGTTCGCAACAAGGGCGTCGAAGAGGCGTTGAACATCCTCGCGGTTTCGCAGAAGAAGTTCGCAGGCCCTCTTGCGAAGCTACTGCATTCGGCGATCGCCAATGCAGAAGACCAGAACGACACCCACAACGCAGGGTTCGACGTCGACCGCTTGAAGATCAGCACCATCAGCGTCGACGAAGGCCCTTCGATGTGGCGCATCCGCCCCCGCGCACAGGGGCGAGCGAGTTGGATTCAGAAGCGCACGAGCCATATCAAGGTCGTGCTGAGCGAGTGACTTTTTTCGCAAGCCGCCGATCTCGGCAAGTCGCCTGACGGCAACTTGCTGACCGGCGACTTGCTGACGCCGCGGGCGCCTTCTGCAGGGCGCGGCGGACAGAGAAGAAGAGAGAGGAGAGGACGTGGGTCAGAAGGTCCATCCCTATGGCTTCCGGTTGGGCACCCTGTACGGGTGGCAGTCGAACTGGTTCGCCGACAAGCACTACGCGGAACAGCTCCACGAGGATCTGGAAGTCCGCAAGTTCATCAAGAAGAAGCTCTTCCACGCCGGCATCTCGAAGATCGTGATCGAGCGCACGGGTGAGAAGCTCGTGGTGAACATCCACACCGCGCGTCCGGGCATCCTGATCGGCAAGCGCGGCGCCGAGGTCGACACGCTTCGCGCCGAGCTCAAGCAGTTCACCGAGCGCGACATCTTCATCAACGTGCGTGAGATCCGGAAGGCCGAACTCGACGCCCAGCTCGTCGCCGAGGCCATCGCGCTGCAGCTCGAGCGCCGCGTCGCTTTCCGCCGCGCGATGAAGAAGGCGATGATCTCGACCATGAAGTTCGGCGCCCAGGGCATCCGACTCCAGTGCTCGGGCCGCCTGGGCGGCGCAGAGATGGGGCGGCGCGAGTGGTACCGCGACGGTCGAGTGCCGCTGCACACCCTTCGCGCCGAGGTCGAGTTCGGATTTGCCGAAGCCCGTACCACCTACGGCGTGATCGGGGTGAAGTGCTGGATCTTCAAGAAGGAGATCGGCGACAAGGAACTCAAGAAGGGGCCGCTCAGCGAACGGCACCAGGGCGAGATGGCGAGGTAGATCATGCTGCAGCCGAAGAAGGTCAAACACCGAAAGGTCTTCAAGGGACGCAACCGTGGTGCGGCACACCGCGGCAACAAGCTCTCCTTTGGCGACTTCGGACTCCAGGCCACGAGCAACGGCTTCGTGACCGCGCGCCAGATCGAAGCCGCGCGTATTGCGATGACCCGTCACGTCAAGCGCGGTGGCAAAATCTGGATCCGCATCTTTCCCGACAAGCCGCGAACGTCGAAGCCCGCCGAAACCCGCATGGGTAAGGGCAAGGGGCCGGTGGACGATTGGGTCGCCGTGATCAAGCGCGGCCGGATGCTCTACGAGATGGAAGGCGTCGATCCCAAGATCGCGCGTGAGGCCATGCGGCTCGCCGCGCACAAGCTCGCCGTGAAGACCCAGTTCGTCGAGCGGGAGGATCACGCGTGAAGGGCTCTGAACTACGTGAACTCGGCCTCGAGGAGCTGGAGCAGAAGGCGCAGGACACCCGCGACGAGCTCTTCAGTGCGCAGGTGAAGCAGGCCACCGGACAGCTCGAGAATACCGCGATGTTGAAGACCCTACGTCGCGACGTGGCTCGGATCGAAACCGTGCTGGGCGAGAAACGCGAGGCAGCGAAGTGAAGAAAAGAGGAAGCCGGCGAACCCTGATCGGGATGGTCGTGAGTGACAAGATGGACAAGACCGTGGTCGTGCGCGTCGAGCGCCTGGTCCAGGACCCCCGGTACAAGAAGTACGTCCGACGTTATTCGCGATTCATGTGTCACGACGAGTCGAATGACTGCGCGGTCGGCGATCGCGTCCAGATCATCGAACACCGCCCCCTTTCCAAGCGCAAGCGCTGGAAGGTGCAGGAAACCCTCACCAAGGCGACGGTGGTTTCGTAGATCCCACGGTTCTTGGCCGCGAAGGCGGCTAGAGGAAGAAAGGAACGGATCCGTGATCCAGATGGAATCCAAATTGTCCGTGGCGGACAACTCGGGCGCGCGCAAGGTGAAGTGCATTCGCGTGCTCGGGGGCTCGCGCCGACGCTTCGCGTCGGTTGGCGATGTCATCGTCGTCGCGGTGGCCGAGGCGATGCCGAACGCCCGCGTGAAGAAGGGCGACGTGCGGCGCGCCGTGATCGTTCGCACCAAGAAGTCGATCGGCCGCCCCGACGGTTCGTCGATCGCCTTCGACGAGAACGCAGCGGTGCTCGTCGACAACTCGAAAGAACCCGTGGGCACCCGCATCTTCGGGCCCGTCGCGCGCGAGCTTCGCGCCGCCGGCTTCATGAAGATCGTGTCGCTCGCGCCGGAGGTGCTCTAGATGGCGACCGCGACCCCGCGCCTGCTCGAGCGTTATCGCAGCGAAATCATCCAGCAGATGCAGAACGAGTTCCAGTACAAGTCGATCAGCCAGGTTCCCAAGGTGGAGAAGGTGATCGTCAACATGGGGCTCGGTGAAGCTGCGGCCAACCCGAAGATCCTCGAGAAGGCCACCGAAGAGCTCGGCCTGATCACGGGCCAGAAGCCGGCGATCCGGCGCGCCCGCAAGAGCGTGTCGAACTTCAAGCTGCGTGAGGGCCAGGCAATCGGCGCCATGGTCACCCTGCGCGGCGCACGCCAGTGGGAGTTCCTCGACAACCTGCTCTCCGTAGCGCTGCCCCGCGTTCGCGACTTCAAGGGCGTGTCGCCCAAGGCCTTCGACGGCCGTGGCAACTACACCCTGGGCGTCCGCGAACAGATCATCTTCCCCGAGGTCAACTACGACGCCGTCGAGCGGGTCACGGGCATGAACATCACGGTCGTCACGACCGCCAAGACCGACGCCGAAGGCAAGGCATTGCTCACCCATCTGGGCATGCCCTTCGCCCAATAGGCCGTCCATCAAAGAAAGAGAATCGAGGACCCATCCACCATGATGACCGACCCGATCAGCGACATGCTGACCCGCATCCGAAACGCCGGTCGCGCACGACACGCGGAGACCCGCTGCCCTGCTTCGAAGCTCAAGCAGTCGGTGGCCGGCGTGCTCCAGGCCGAGGGCTTCATCGGCGAAGTGCGCGTCGAGGGCGAGGGCGCCAAGAAGGAGCTCGTCCTCACCATCCGCTACGCCGACGACGGCCGCGTGATGTTCGACGAACTCCACCGGGTGAGCACCCCGGGCTGCCGCGTCTACGCCGCAGCCGACGAAGTGAAAAAGGTCCGCAACGGCCTCGGGATGTCGATCATCTCGACGTCGAAGGGCGTGATGTGCGACCGCGATGCACGTGAAGCCGGAATCGGCGGTGAAGTGCTGTGTGAGGTCTGGTAGCGATGTCCCGTATCGGTAACGCAATCATCACGGTGCCGAGCGGCGTCGAGGTGAAGATCAACGGCGACACCATCTCGGTGAAGGGGCCGAAGGGCGAACTCTCGGGGACCTTCCCGAGCGTCATCACGGCGGATTTGTCGGATGGCCAGCTCAAGTTCACCCGTCCCGACGACAGCCGGGAGAACCGCTCGCTCCACGGTCTCACCCGGGCCCTCGTGAACAACATGGTCGTCGGCGTAACCGACGGCTTCAGCAAGGAACTCGAGATCCAGGGCGTCGGTTATCGCGCGGACATGAAGGGCAAGAAGCTGGCACTCGCGCTCGGCTTCTCCCACCCGGTCGAGATCGACGTGCCCGAGGGGCTCAAGGTCTCCGTCGACGGCACCACGAACGTCAAGATCGAGGGCATCGACAAGCAGTTGGTCGGTCAGTTCGCGGCGGACATCCGCTCGATCCGACCGCCGGAACCCTACAAGGGCAAGGGCATCCGCTACCAGGGTGAACACGTTCGCCGCAAGGTCGGCAAGGCGGGCGCGACGGCGTAATCGCCTTCGAGCCAAACGAATCATCGGCTCCGTGACACGAACTCACGGGGCCAGAGAAGCCACAAAAAAGAGACCAGGCAGTCATGAGCGACACCACGAATCAGGTCAAGAAGAAGCGCTGGCATTCGCGCAAGCGACGCGTCCAGAAGGCGCTGTCGCGCGACCCGCGGGCACGGCTCACCGTCTACCGCACGTCGAAGCACATCACGGCACAAATCGACGAGCCCGAGACGGGGCGTACGATCGTTACCGTGTCGACGAACAGCAAGCGCGTGATGGGCGACAGCAAGGCAACCGGAAACGTCGAAGCGGCCAAGAAGGTCGGCACGGCGATCGCCGAGGCTGCGAAGGAGAAGCAGATCTCGGAGGTCGTCTTCAATCGCAACGGCTTCCTCTACCACGGGCGCGTGAAGGCCCTGGCCGAGGCAGCGCGAGAAGCGGGGCTCAAGTTCTAACATGGCGAATATCGTTCAATCTTCTCGGATCAATCCGAACGACTTCGAACTGAACGACCGCGTGATCTACATCAATCGCGTGGCAAAGGTGGTGAAGGGTGGCCGCCGCTTCAGCTTCTCGGCCCTGGTCGTCGTCGGCGACGGCGCAGGCGTCGTGGGCGTCGGTCTCGGCAAGGCGGGCGAAGTGCCCGAAGCGATCCGCAAGGGCGTCGAGAAGGCGCGCCGCAGCCTGATCCGCATCCCGCTGATCGACAGCCGCACGATCCCGCACGAAGTGCTCGGTCGCTTCGGCGCGGGGCGCGTTCTGATGAAGCCGGCCTCTCCGGGTACCGGCGTGATCGCCGGCGGTCCGGTTCGCGCCGTCGTCGAGTCGGCGGGGGTGCACGACATCCTCACCAAGACCATCGGCTCGAACACGCCGCGCAACGTCGTCAACGCGGTAATGGCGGGGCTGCTCGAGTTGCGCGATCCCGAAGCGCGCTTCGAAGAACTGGGCAGGGCGTCCTGATGGCCAGCGACAAGAAGATCCAGGTGAAGCAGGTGAAGAGCTCCATCGGTTACAACCGACGGCAGCGCGCGACGCTGCTCGGGCTCGGCCTGCGCCGCATCAATCACACCGTTGAAGTCGAAGACACGCCGAGCGTCCGGGGCATGATCAACAAGGTCAGGCACCTGGTCGCGGTCGTGGAGAACTGAGAGCCGAAAGGTCAAAGAGGCAAGCAATGCTGAACGAACTCACGAAGCGTCCCGGCTCGACCAGCGCGCGCAAGCGCGTGGGCCGCGGCCGCGGCTCGGGCAAGGGCAAGACGGCGGGCACCGGCTTCAAGGGCCAGGGCACGCGATCGGGCAAGAAGATCAAGGCCTGGTTCGAAGGCGGCCAGATGCCGCTGCAGCAGCGCGTGCCCAAGCGCGGCTTCCACAATCGTTTCCGCACCGACGTCGAGATCGTGAACGTGAAGGATCTCGCCAAGCTGGGTGACGGCGCGACCGTCGACGCCGAAAGCCTGAGGAACGCGGGCCTGATCCGCGGCACCCGGGGTGCGCTCGTGAAGTTGCTCGGCAACGGCGACGCTCCCTCGAACCTCACCGTCAAGGTCGATCGCGTGAGCGCGAGTGCCAAGAGCAAGATCGAAGCGGCCGGCGGCAGCGTGGAGTTGTCCGCATGATCGGCGGCATCCAGAACATCGGACGCATCCCCGAGCTTCGTTCGCGAATCCTCTTCACGTTCGCGATGCTCGCGGTCTATCGCGTCGGTTGTGCTGTGGTGACCCCCGGGATCAACACCAATGTGGTCCGGGATTTCTTCGAGCAGATGTCGAGCACGGTGTTCGGCATGTTCGCGCTGTTCAGCGGCGGTGCGCTGGAGCAGATGTCGATCTTCTCTCTCGGCATCATGCCCTACATCAGCGCATCCATCATTTTCCAGCTGCTCACGGTGGTGATTCCCCAGCTCGAGCAGCTGAAGAAGGAAGGCGAACAGGGCCAGAAGAAGATCAACCAGTGGACTCGCTACGCGACGATCGTGCTGGCGGCCTTCCAGAGCATGTTGATCGCGACGGCCCTCGAGGGCGGTCAGTTCGGTCAGGGCGCGGTGATGAACCCCGGTTGGGGCTTCCGTCTGATGACGATGGTCACCCTCACCACCGGCACCGCGTTCATCATGTGGCTCGGTGAGCAGGTGACCGAGCGCGGCATCGGCAACGGGATTTCGCTCGTCATCTTCTCGAGCATCGTGGTCGCGATCCCGTCGGGCGTGATCCAGATGATGGACCTGATCCGAACGGATCAGTTCACCCCGCTCCAGGTGATCTTCTTCCTGCTCTTCGTCGTGGCCCTGGTCGGCGGCGTGGTCTTCGTGGAGCGCGCCCAGCGGCGCATCCCGATCCAACACGCGAAGCGCGTGGTGGGCAAGCGCGTCACCCAGGGCGGCATGAGCTACTTCCCCCTGCGTGTGAACACGGCGGGGGTGATTCCGCCGATCTTCGCGTCGTCGCTCCTGATGATCCCGACGACCCTGCGGCAGTTCACCGACTCGCCGGAGCTGCAACAGCTGATCGACACCCACATGAACCCCGGCGGGCTTACCTACAACCTCGTCTACATGGGGTTGATCATCTTCTTCTGCTTCTTCTATACGGCGATCGTCATCAACCCGGTGGACGTGTCGGAGAACATCAAGCGCTTCGGCGGCTACATCCCGGGCATTCGCCCGGGCGCCAACACGGCGGAGCACATCGACAAGGTGCTCTCTCGCCTCACCTTCATCGGCGCCGTCTACGTCGCCGTGATCTGCATCGTGCCCGTGATCCTCGCGGGCCGGCTGAACATCCCCTTCTACTTCGGAGGCACCGCGCTGCTGATCGCCGTCGGCGTATCGCTGGACACGATCGGGCAGATCGAAGCCCATCTCGTATCCCGCGAATACGACGGCTTCGTGAAGGGCGGGCGGATCCGCGGGAGACTCGGAAAATGAGCGCGACGCGCATTCTGCTGTTGGGCGCACCGGGGGCCGGCAAGGGCACCCAGGCTGCCATGCTGATCGAGCGCCTCGGCATTCCCCACATCTCGACGGGCGACATGCTTCGCCAGGCCGTCGCCGACGGCACGGAAGTCGGCAAGAAGGCCAAGGCCGTGATGGATTCGGGCCAGCTGGTGAGCGACGAGATCGTGATCGCGATCGCCGAAGAGCGCCTCAGCCAGCCCGACGCCGAAAAGGGATTCCTGCTGGACGGCTTCCCGCGTACGCTGCCTCAGGCCGAGGCGCTTTCGGCACTGCTCGACAAGCTCGGTACGCCCCTCGAAGCCTGCGTGGCACTGACGGTCGACACCGAGGCGGTCGTGCAGCGCCTGCTCAAGCGCGCCGAGATCGAAGGCCGCGCCGACGACAACGAAGAGACCATCCGTGAACGCATGAGCGTCTACGAAGAACAGACCGCACCCCTGCTTCCCTTCTACGAGAAGGCCGGCGTCCTGAAGTACGTCGATGGCATGGGGGAGGTCGACGAAATCGCCAAGCGCGTCGAAGACGCGCTGGCCTGATCCGAGAACCCAGAGCCAGACCAAACCCATGACCTACGGCGAACAGATTCCCGTCCGCACGCGACGTGAGATCGAGCAGATGCGAGAGGCCGGCCGCCACGTGGCCGAGATCCTCCTCGAACTGCGCGAGATCGCGAAGCCGGGCGTGAAGACGATCGACTTCCACCGCGCCGCGGAGAAGAAGATCGAGCAGCGGGGCATCGCCTCGTCGTTCGTGGGCTATGGGCCCGGCGGGCTGCCGCCGTACCCGGCGACCATCTGTGTTTCGGTCAACGACGAGATCGTCCACGGCATCCCGGGCTCGCGGGTGCTGGCAAAAGGCGACATACTCAGCCTCGATTTCGGCATCCACACCGGGGGGTTCCACGGGGACTCGGCCTTCACGATGCCAATCGGCGAGGTGAGCGAGCAGGCGGCCGACCTGATCGTGGTCACCAAGGAGTGTCTCTACCTGGGCATCGAGCAGATGGTCCCGGGCAAGCGCCTCTCCGACATCGGCCATGCGATCGAAAAGCGGGCGACGGGCGCCGGCTATTCGGTCGTGCGTCAGTTCGTGGGGCACGGCATCGGGCGCAAGATGCACGAGCCCCCGCAGATTCCCAATTATGGCAGGCCCGGACGCGGACCGCGGCTGCTTCCCGGCATGGTGTTCGCCATCGAGCCCATGGTGAACGTCGGCACCGAAAAGGTGCGGATGCTCGATGACGAATGGACGGCCGTCACCGCGGACGGCGAACTCTCCGGGCACTTCGAACACACGGTGCTCATCACGGAAAACGGCCCCGAGGTCCTCACCCGGGTCGAAGGATCACACTAACCCCCGCCGCGAGGCCGGGTGGAGCCCATCATGAAAGTCAGAGCATCCGTCAGAAAGATGTGTGAAAAGTGCAAGATCATCCGTCGCAAGGGCGTCGTGCGCGTGATCTGCGACAACCCAAAGCACAAGCAGCGACAGGGCTGAGCGCTGCGGCGCGAAGGATAGAGAGGAACGATATGGCACGTATTGCCGGCATCGACCTTCCGCGGAACAAGCGGATCGAAATCTCGCTCACCTACCTCTACGGGGTGGGGCGCAAGACGGCGCAGAAGGTGTGCGAACTCGCCGACGTGGACCCGGCCACCAAGACCGACCACCTGAACGAGTCCGAAGTCATCAAGCTGCGCGAAGTGATCGAACGCGACTTCATCGTCGAGGGCGATCTGCGCCGCAACGTGAGCCAGAACATCAAGGTCCTGATGGACATCGGTTGCTACCGCGGGCTGCGCCACCGCCGCGGGCTACCCGTCCGGGGCCAGCGCACCCACACCAACGCACGCACTCGCAAGGGGCCGAAGAAGACGGTCGCCGGAAAGAAGAAGGCGTAAGGACGCATGGCAGCGAAGAAGAAAATCGTCAAGAAGAAGGTCAAGAAGAACGTCCAGAGCGGCATCGCTCACATCCAGTCGACCTTCAACAACACGATCATCACGATCACCGACGTCGGCGGGGCCACCCTGGCCTGGTCGAGCGCCGGACAGCAGGGCTTCAAGGGCTCGCGCAAGAGCACGCCCTTCGCCGCGCAGATGGCCGCCGACGTGTGCGCCCGCAGCGCGATGGAGCACGGCGTGCGGAGCCTCGGCGTCTACGTGAAGGGTCCCGGTGCCGGTCGCGAGAGCGCCTTGCGCGCACTGCAGGCCGCGGGTCTGAAGATCACGATGATCCGCGACGTCACCCCCATCCCTCACAACGGTTGTCGCCCCCCGAAGCGACGCCGGGTGTGACTCTTTCCGCAAGTCGCCTTACGGCGACTTGCTTTCCTTCCGCTTCAACGTCATAGCGACTTCCAGAAGCATGAAAGGCTTTGATAGATGGCACGATATCTGGGTTCAGCCTGCCGACTGTGTCGGCGCGAAGGCACCAAGCTCTTCCTGAAGGGCGACCGCTGTTTCAGCGAGAAGTGCGCGATCGAGCGCCGGGCGTATCCGCCGGGCGTGCACGGCCAGGGCCGCGCGCGCTTCTCCGACTACGGCGTGCAGCTGCGCGAGAAGCAGAA